>JALHMN010000044.1 GCA_022844005.1 bacterium
GTCGAGGAGGCGGCGATGCGCGGTGCCGGCGGCGGACAGCGCGGTGGCGTTGTGCGCGGCCGCCACCTCGACGCGGCCGATGATCAGCTTCAGCTTCTCGCGCATCTCCGCCGACAGCTTCTCGAAGCCGCGGGCCGCGGCGAAGGTGCGGGCCTGGTCGGAATAGGCGGTGGCCTGGGACGCCTTCCGTTCGGTCAGTGTTGCCACCGTGTTGAGGTCGAGGCGCCTGAGCGCGGCCGTCTCCGCCTCCAGCGTCTGGACGAGTTCGCTCGCGGCGGAAAGCAAGGCTTCCTGCATGGTCATGGCTTCGCCTCCTGCATGCGCAGCATCTCGCGGAAGATGGCCTCGGATACGCCGATGCCGCCGCGCTTCACGATCTGCTTGCCGTATTCCTCGTTAAGCATCGACCGGTGCATGGTCTCCGCCTGGCCGCCGCCGAAGGTCTCGTCGCTCTTCAGGCCGGCGGACATGTTCTCCAACATCGAGGAGATGAAGACGGCCTCGAAGCTGTCGGCCGCATCGCGCATCCGCGCTTCGTTGCCGCCGCGCTGGCCGGCGGCTTTGGACTGCGCCTGGACCTGGGCATTGCCGGTCAGGAGGTCGGCGGCGGGGGATTTGAGGGCGTCGGTCATGGGATCACCGGGTGACGATGTCGGCTTGCAATGCGCCTGCCGCCTTGATCGCCTGCAGGATGGAGATCATGTCGCGCGGCCCGATGCCGAGGCCGTTCAGGCCGTTGACCAGGTCGCCGAGGCTGACGCCGGACTGCAGCACGCCGAGGCGCCGGTCGGACTGCTCGTCGACCTGGATATCCGTGCGGGGCACGACGACGGTGGAAGCGCCACCCCCGATCTGGCCGGGGGTCGGGGCCACCGCCGGCTGGTTGCTGCCGGCGATGGCCCCGGGAACCTGGTCGAAGACCGGGGCGCCGGTCGCGTCCAGCACCTGGCGGCCCTGCGCGTCCAGGCGCGGCACCGGGAACAGGCCGGTCTGCGAGGCGGTGCCCTGCAGGCCGGGGATGCCGGGCAGCATGCTCGGGCCGGGTGCGAAGGGATTGGGCTGCGAAACCTGGGGCGTCTCGGTGATCTTCACCGTCAGACTGCCCTGCGCGACGGCGACGGTGGAAATGCGCACCTCGTTGCCGATCACGATGATGCCGTTGTTCTCGTCGATCACGACGCGGGCCGCCTGGTCGGGCTCGACGGTCAGCTGCTCGATCTCGGCGATCATGTCGACGACGCCCGCCTGCATCTGCTGGGGCACGACGAGGGTAACCGTGCCGGGATCGGTGGTGCGGGCCGCGCCGAGCCCCAGATAGCGGTTGATCGCCCAGGCGATGCGGCGCGCGGTGGTGAGGTCGGGGTTCTTCAGCGCGATGCGCACCGATTGCATCGAGGCCAGGTCGAAGCCGATCTCGCGCTCGACGATCGCGCCGTTGGCGATCTTTCCGGCGGTCGGTACGCCGCGGACGATGGAAGCACCCGCGCCCTGCGCCTTGAACCCGCCGATGGCGATCGACCCCTGCGCGACGGCATAGACCTCGCCGTCGGCGCCCATCAGCGGCGAGACCAGGAGCATGCCGCCCTGCAGGCTCTTGGCATCGCCGATGGCACTTACATTGACGTCGATGCGGCTGCCCTGGCGGGAGAATCCGGGCAGGGAGGCGGTCACCATCACGGCGGCGACGTTGTCGGTCTTGGCGTTGTTGTCGCGAATATTGATGCCCATCCGCTCGAGCATCGCTTCCAGGCTCTGCTTGGTGAAAGGCGAGTTGCGGAGCGAGTCGCCGGTTCCGTTCAGGCCCACCACGAGGCCATAGCCGACCAGGAGATTGTCGCGGACCCCTTCGAAGTCGGCGATGTCCTTGATCCGGTAGGCGGCATGCGCCGGCAGCGCCATCAGGACGCCCAGCAGCGTTGCGACAAGGAGGCGAGCGATTCGAGACATACGTTCCTGACCTGCTCCGGGGCGTTCTGCGCCTTTGCTCGGGTCAGCTCTTAGCGAGAACTGTGCCAGGAGGATTTATGTTCAATATCAAAGAGTTGAAGAAGAATGGCTGGTCCTGGTTCCGTTGTGGCCGGAATTTTCTGCCGCCTTCGTGCTTGTAGATGCCGAGCGACGCCACTAGAAGACGCCCAGCATGAAGGTCTATGGCCCCGGCGGCCCACCGCCCAGCCAATCCCGTCCCGCAGCGCGCCGCGAGAAGAGCGGTGGGGCGTCCTTCGCGTCGAACCTGCCCGGCGAAGCCGAAAAGACCACCTCCGCCGCAGCCACGGGTCCGGCATCGGCGGTGGACGCGCTGCTCGCCCTGCAGGAAGTGAATCCCGACCGCGAAAGCCGAAAAAAGGCGATGCGGCGGGCGAACGACATGCTCGACCGTCTCGACGAGATCCGGCACGGGCTGCTTATGGGCCAGATTCCGAAGGATCGGCTGGAGGCTTTGGCACGGCTTGTGCGTGAACAGAAGCCGCAACTGGCCGATCCGCGGCTGGCCGAGATACTGAGCGACATCGAACTGCGGGTGGAAGTCGAACTTGCCAAGTTGGGCACCTGACGGCCGGCGAATGGCCATGAAAGCTTCATCCGGTTTCTGTTGCACTGTCACAATCGGGTGCATATGGTCCGCGCGCGCCGAGTTCGGGTGCCGCTTCAATGGCTTAAGTAGGGTGGTCTTTAGGATTCGAGGGAGCTGAGGCATGGGGATCCAGTTGCCGAGAAATTACCGGCCGAGCGAAGCCGAGCCGTTCATGAATCCGAAGCAGCGCGAATTCTTCCGCCGCAAACTGTTGAATTGGAAAGAAGAAATTCTGCGGGAGGCGACCCAGACCCTGGTTCACCTGCAGGAGGACACCGCCCAGGAACCCGATATCGCCGACCGCGCCTCGTCCGAGACCGACCGTGCCCTCGAACTTCGGGCGCGTGACCGCCAGCGCAAGCTGATCGCCAAGATCGATGCGGCGATCAAGCGTATCGACGACGGCTCCTACGGCTATTGCGAGGAAACCGGCGAGCCGATCGGGCTCCGCCGCCTCGAAGCCCGCCCGATCGCCACCCTCTCGATCGAAGCGCAGGAGCGCCACGAGCGCCGCGAGAAAGTCTATCGCGACGACTGATCCCATCCGCGGGCGGAACTCCGTCCGCCCATTCGCGTTTGTGCCTCGTCGGAACGGCGCCTCCCTCCGGATGCGCGCTCTCCAAGGAGGCATTGACGATGACCCGCTTACGGTATCTGGCTTGGGCCCTGCTCGCGTCCACGGCTGTCCCCGCCGGTTCGGCACTGGCCGAGGTGACCTGGCGGCAGTCCGGCTGCCCGGACTCGCAGGTCTATATGTTCGAATGGATGGAATGCCGCATCTCGGGCGAGGACACGTCCGACGCCAACCTGCGCGGCGTGGCTCGTCATTACGCGACGCTCGGCCGGACCTCTAACGCGGCCGCCTATTTCGTTCTGTCGATGGCGCAGGACGGGAGCTACTCGGCCTATCCGCGCACGGAGTCCGAAGCGATCATCAAAGCGACCGCCGGCACCGGGGGCCGCAGGATCGACAGCTGGGGCCCCTATGCCGGCTTCGACCGGACCGGCTACATGACCTTCGTCTCGGATTCGATGAACTGTGTCGGATTCGATCACGGCGGCCCCTTCAGTGGCCAGGGCGGCGGCAGCGCCACGCAGGGCTATCCCTACCTGCTGCGCGGCTACTTCTGCGAACGCGCGCCGATACCGGATCCGCAGCGTCGTCTGACCCAGTATCTCGAAGCGGTGCGCATCGGCCGCCCGGACGCGGACCGCAACGCCTTCGGAACCGGGGTCGTCGCCTTGCGTGATCCGCTCTGGCAGGTCGCCGCCGCTTCGCCCCCCGTCATGGCCTCCACGGGATCCGCGATCCTGCCGGCCGAATCCCCCGCGCGCATGATCCCCGGGGCCGTCGCCTGGGATGGCATCGGCACCGTCGGCTCCGCCCGCATGGTGCCCGAGGGCACCGGCCGATCCGCGGCACTTTCCTTCGGAATGCCGGCCTCCACCGCCACCTGCTCGGGGACCGTCGTCTCCACCACCGGCGGGCTCGGCGTGCCCGGCCCGGCGGAAGGGACCTGGTCGGCCGCCTGCAGCGACGGGCAGTCCGTCTCCGGGACCTTCCGCAGCGACATCTCCGGCCGCACCACGGCGATTGGGCTCGATGAACGCGGCCGCAGGGTTCAGCTCAACTTCGGTGGCTAACATATCGTAAACCCGACCCGCTTATGCTGGCACGCTCCCAATAAAGGAGCGTGCCATGAGCAGGATCGTGGGCACTACGGATCTGGAGAAGGTTGATCGGCTCGTCACGCAGGACTTGCTCGACAAGCGCGCCCTGCATGCGCTCGCCGTCTTCCGCGACGAAGTGGAGATGGCGATCTACACGGCCAACCGCGAGATCATCGGCCAGGTCATCCCGCAGCTGAATCGCGACACATTCATCCGCCTCGCCGTGATGGTCGCCGAGGCTCGCGCCCATTACATAAAGGTTGGCGTCGATGCGACGCTCGCCGCCGGTACCAAGGGGCCGGCCCCGGCCACGATCGCCGCGCTGTCCGAGGCCCGGCAGGCTTACGAGGAACTGCTGCACGTGTTCCAGGCCGCCGAGCGAGTGATCGAGCGGGGCTATGTGCCGGTGCCGCGTTTGACCAAGACGGCGCCTTGATCCGCTTGCCGCCCTCTGAACGGCTCTCGCCGCGGCGGCCCTGGGCCACCGCGGCGATCGGCCTGTCCGGCTCGCTTCCGGATCAGAAGGGGAAGATGACGTCGAAGATCTGCTGGCCGTAGCGGGGCTGTTGCACGTCGGTCAGCTGGCCGCGGCCGCCATAGGCGATGCGCGCCTCTGCGATCTGGGTATGGCTGATCGCGTTCGTCGCCGTGATGTCCTCGGGCCGCACGACGCCTGTGATCTGCAGCTGGCGCACCTCGAAATTGACCCGTACCTCCTGGCTGCCGTGGATCACCAGGTTGCCGTTGGGCAGCACCTGGGTGACGACGGCGGCGACCTTGAGGTCGATCGTCTCGTCGCGGGCCACCTTGCCGACGCCGGTCGAGCCGGACTGCGAACTCAGGCCGACGGCGTTCGAGGGATCGATGCCGGGGAACCACTTCGGGATCTTGGTGCCCTCATAGCCCAGGAAGTTCGGAATGCCCGCATTCTCGGAATTGTCCCGGGTGCGGGTCGTGGTGTTGTTCACCTTGGCCTTGTCGGCGATCTTGACGTTGACGGTCAGGATGTCGCCGATCCGCGCGGCGCGCTGGTCCTTGAAGAACTGCCGCGAGCCCGGGCGCCAGAGGCTGTTCGCCTGCTTGATCACGGGTTCGGGGCGAGGCATCGGCAGGGAGACGGGCTGATAGCTGCGCTTCTCGGTCGGATCCTCGATCGCCGACAGCTTCGGCTCCGAGCCGATATTGGCGAGCCGCGACGCGGCGTTGCACGCCGACAGGCCGGCGGCGAGGAGGGCGAGCGTGCCCAGGCGGAAGATGATGCTGCGGGTCATGTCGATTGTCCTTTCGCCGCGGATCAGTTGGAGGCCGTGGCCGCGCCGGCTGGCGTGATGACGGCGGTATTGCTGCCTGTCACCGTCGCGAACACGGTCTTCTTGCTCTGCAGGTTCATCACCGCGACGACGTCTCCGCGGCTGCCCGCATCGATCGCCCGGCCAACGGCGGTGAGGGTCATCAGGGGGGTCTTGTAGACCAGGGTGACCATGGCGCCCTTCGGCACCAGGACCGAGCGGACGACGTCTCGGGCGCGGATCGGTTGCCCGGGCGCAAGGTCGCGCTTGGCGGCCATCCCGACCATGTCGTCCAACTGGTCGATCATGTCGCCGGCCACGCGGCTCTGCTCGACCGCGATCCACTCGATATCGCCCTTCTCGATTTCACGTCCCGCCGCGATACGTTGCCGGGGGACGGGCATCCGCTGGATGGCGACATAGCGGCCCGCCACGGACTGGCGGTCGTCGGCCGAGACGAGGGTCGCGGTGAACCGGCGCGAGCGGTAGTCGAACTCGATGTCCTGGACGCCGATGGGGTCCTTGGACCCGCCGATCGTGGGGGCCGCGCCAGAGAACTGCACGCTGCCGCTGTCGCCGGTGTGCCGCGCCAAGGCCTTTTCGACCTGGCCGTTCAGCCCGCGGTCGCCTTGCGCCAGCGCGGGGCCGCCGAAGCCGACCAGAGCGAGGATGGTGAGGGTCAGGAGAGGGTGCATGGTCATGATCGCCTACCGCATCTGCGAGACTTGGCTCAGCATCTCGTCCGAAGCGGTGATCACCTTCGAGTTCATCTCGTAGGCCCGCTGCGCCGTGATGAGGCTGGTGATTTCCTGCACCGGGTTCACGTTGGACGTCTCCAGAAAGCCCTGCTTCAGGGTGCCGAAGCCGGCCGATCCGGGCGTGCCCACCTGGGCGCCGCCGGAGGAGGGCGTTTCCATGAACAGGTTGTCGCCCGTGGCCTCGAGGCCGGCCGGGTTGAAGAAGATGGCGAGGTCGAGCTGGCCGACGATCGTCGGGGCCACCTGACCGGCGATCTTGACCTGCACCTGCCCGGTCGCGTCGATGCTGACGCCGACCGCATCCTGTGGGATGACGATGCCGGGCTGTAGCTGATAGCCCTCCTGGGTCACCATCTCGCCGGTCGGCGAAAGCTGGAACGATCCGGCACGGCTGTAGGCCGTGTCGCCCGAAGGGAGCGTCACCCGGAAATAGCCGGACCCCTGGATCGCGAGGTCGTAGTTATTGTCCGTCGACTGCAGATTGCCCTGCTCGGCGATCCGATAGACCGAACCGGTCTTCACGCCGACGCCGACCTGCACGCCGGTCGGGATGATGGTGCCGGCATCTGAGGACGTGGCACCCACCCGCTTCAGGTTCTGGTAGAGCAGGTCCTGGAACTCGGCCCGCTGGCGCTTGAACCCGGTGGTGTTCAGGTTGGCGATGTTGTTGGAGATGACTTCGACATTCAGCTGCTGGGCCAGCATGCCCGTGGCTGCGATGGAGAGGGAGCGCATGGTGATCTCGCCTTGCTCTTGAGTTCCGCTTGTGGGGTCAGACCGACTTCGCCAGGCGCTCCATGGCGCGGCGATTGCGATCGTGTTCTGCTTCGACCAGCTTCTGGACCGCCTGGTAGCTGCGGGAGACGTCGATCATCGAGGTCATCTCGACCACCGGCTCCACGTTCGAATCCTCCAGGAATCCCTGCTGGACCCGCGCATCGTCCGCCGCCTTCGGCTCCTCGGCCGTCACGAGGAGGTTGTCGTTGATCTTGCGCATCTCCTGCTCGCGCTCGAAGCGGACGAGCTTCAGCTTCCCAACCTGGCCCTGCGGCGTGGAAATGGTGCCGTCGCGGGAGATCTCGGGTGTGCCGGCGGCGGTGTCCACGCGGATCGGCTGGTCGCGGTCGTCGACCACCGGCAACCCGGCGGCGGTGACCACGCGGCCTTCCTCGTCGATCCTGAGGCTGCCGTTGCGTGTCCAGCGGGGACCGGCCGGGGTCTGCACTTCCAGGAACCCCTTGCCGGTGATGCCGACGTCCAGCGGGTTGCCGGTATAGCGCATGCGTCCTTCGGCCAAGGTGCGGATGATGCCGTTGTCCTGGACGAAGGAGTAGGTCTCGGACGCTCTGCCCTTGTAGGGGACCGACTCGAACATGATCCGTTCGGCCTTGAAGCCGGTGGTGTTCGCGTTCGCGATGTTGTTCGCGATCACGGCCAATTGGCGGTGAAGCGCCGATTGGTAGGAAAGACCGATAAAGCCTGCGTTTTCCATGGCCTCGGATCCGTTGAGTGCATTCTGCCGAACGACCAATAAGCACTGATCGTGCCAATGATCAGTGCATTGATTCAGCAGATCTATTTCTCATCCCGAGGATCTCGCAGGCTGCCGGCCGGCGCACCCTGCCCGGCAAGATTTGCCGCAAATTGATCCGCTTCATCGGTTCTTAACCAGGGCCGCCGCACTCTGCGCGCCAGCGAATTCAGGTGCATCGGTCATGGCGGCGAAGGAAGCAGACAAGGAAGCGTCCGCGGAGGGGGCCGAGGCCGCTCCGGTGAAGGCCGGCTTCGGCCTGCGCAAGCTCCTTATCTTCGTCGTGCTGCCGCTTCTGTTGCTGGGAGGCGGAGGAGGAGCGGCGTTCTTCCTGATGACCGGCGAAGACCCGGAGCACAAGGATGCCGAAACTGCGGCTCCGCCGCCGCCCAAGCAGACCGTGTTCATGGATCTGCCGGACATGCTGGTGAACCTCAATACGGGTGGCGGAAAGTCCAGCTATCTCAAGCTGAAGGTGGCACTGGAACTCGAGGACGCCGAGGCGTCGAAGAAGATCGAAGTCCTGATGCCGCGCGTGATCGACAACTTTCAGGTCTATCTGCGCGAGATGCGCGCCGACGATCTCTCCGGCTCGGCGGGGCTCTATCGCGTCAAGGAGGAGCTTCTGGTGCGGGTGACCCAGGCGGTGCAGCCGATCAAGGTCGCCGACGTGCTCTTCAAGGAAATGCTGGTTCAGCAGTAGCAGGTCATGGCAGACGAACCCCAAGACGATGATGCCGTCGCCGCCGAATGGGAGGCGATGGCCAATCAAGGCGAGGCCGACCAGCCCGACGAGTTCGAGTCAGCGAGCGCCGCGCCCGCTCCGGGAGCCAAGCCGACCCGCATCCTCAACCAGGATGAAATCGACAGCCTGCTCGGCTTCGAAGGCGACGGCGACGGCGACAAGGACCGCTCTGGCATCCGCGCCATCATCAACAGTGCGCTCGTCGCCTACGAACGCCTGCCGATGCTGGACATCGTGTTCGACCGGCTGGTCCGGTTGCTCACGACGTCGCTGCGCAACTTCACGTCCGACAACGTCGAGGTCTCGCTCGACAGCATCACTTCGATTCGCTTCGGCGATTACCTGAACTCGATACCGCTGCCAGCCATCATCTCGGTCTTTCGCGCCGAGGAATGGGACAACTACGGCCTCATCATGGTCGATTCGTCCCTGATCTACTCGATCGTCGACGTCCTGCTGGGGGGTCGCCGCGGCACTGCGGCGATGCGCATCGAAGGCCGTCCTTACACCACCATCGAGCGCAACTTGGTCGAGCGGATGGTGGCTGTCGTGCTGCAGGACATGTCGGCTGCCTTCGAGCCGTTGTCGCCGGTCAAGTTCCTCTACGACCGCATCGAGACCAATCCGCGCTTCGCCACCATCGCCCGCCCGGCCAATGCCGCCATTATGGTGCGCCTGCGCATCGACATGGAGGATCGCGGCGGCAAGCTGGAGATGCTGCTGCCCTACGCGACCCTGGAGCCGGTCCGGGAACTGCTGCTGCAGATGTTCATGGGCGAGAAGTTCGGCCGGGACAGCATCTGGGAAAACCATCTGGCGACGCAGCTCTGGAGCACCGAGGTCGATATTCAGGCCGTGCTCGACGAGCAGGTCATGCCGCTGTCCGAGGTCATGCGCTTCGAAGTGGGAAAGACCATCATGCTGAATGCGACGCCGGACTCCTCGATCATGTTGCGTTGCGGCGACATCGACGTGGTCACGGGAAAGATGGGTCGTTCCGGTGTGAATGTGGCCGTGCGTGTCGACAAGGTTCTGCGCAAGTCGGGAGGGTTGTCGTGACCTGGATGTTGTTGCTGGAAGGCTTCGTCGCGGCTCTCCTGATTGCGACCATGGTGTTGTGCTGGCGCCTGAATAGCCGTCTCAACGAGATGCGGGACGCCAAGGCGGAGATGTCCCAGCTGATCGCCGAACTCGACCGTGCCACCAACCGCGCGGCAAGGGCGATCGCCGACCTCCGCGCGGCAAGCGACGGTGCGGGCGCGTCGCTCGAACGCAAAGTGGGTGAAGCACATTCGTTGACGGACGATCTCAAGTTGATGATCGATGCGGGCGAGCGGCTCGCGGACCGGCTGGATGGCGGTATCGAGGTCGCGCGTCGCGCCGCTCCGCGCGAGAACACAATTCCCTTCCCCGATGTCGCGGCCCGATCCGACGCGGAGCGTGATCTCGCCAAGATGCTGCGCCGGGTGAAATGATGGCCGGCGTGAAGATCAAGTTGCCGTCCATGCGTCTGCTGCCTCTCACGGTAGCGGCCGTGGCCGCCTTGACGGCGGTCAAGCTGGTCGATGTCTGGCAGGGTGGCCGGCTGCTTGGTGCGACGCAGGCGTGGGCGGAGGCGCCGAAGGCGTCCGGACCGCCGACCGCCCTGGTGCCGCCGGAGCAGAAGGCAGCACCGGCACAGAAGGCTCAACCGGCGCAGCAGGTGGCGACCGCCGAGACCCCGGCGGCAAAGCCTCCGGCTGCTCCGCCGCGTCGCGATGCCGCCTCATTCTCCGCGTCCGAAATCGATGTACTGCAGAGTCTCGCAAAGCGGCGCGAGAGCCTCGAAGAGCGGGAGAAGGAACTCGACGCCCGCGAAGCGCTGCTGGCTGCCACCGAGAAGCGCATCGATTCGCGTATCGGCGAACTGAAGGCGATGGAGCAGCGGCTGACCAAGCTGGTGAAGCAGCGGAACGACGAAGAGGAGCGGCGTATCGGCAGCCTGGTCAAGGTCTACGAGAACATGAAGCCCGCCGATGCGGCGCGGATCTTCCAGGAACTCGACATGCCGGTGCTGCTCGAAGTGGTCGAGCGCATGAAGGAGGCGAAGCTGGCCCCCGTCCTGGCGCAGATGAGCCCTGCGAAGGCAAAAGACCTGACGATGGAACTGGCACAGCGTCGTGACGCCGCGGGCGACACGGCCAAGCCAAAAAGCGGCTGAGGCTTCGCGATGTTAACCCTGATGTAACGGGGTTGACGTTATCTGGTGTGGGTGACCGGTTCGCCGCGCTGCGGCGAGGTTCTCGAGCGAGATTTTCAAGGAGAGAGTCATGGCTGTCGACAAGGCGATGTCGATCCTGGTGGTGGACGACTATCAGACGATGATCCGCATCGTTACGAACCTTCTCAAGCAGATCGGCTTCAACAATGTCGACGCCGCCTCGGATGGCAGCTCGGCCCTGGAGAAGCTGCGGGTCGGCAAATATGGCCTCGTGATCTCAGACTGGAACATGGAGCCGATGACCGGTCTTCAGCTTCTGAAGGAAGTGCGGTCCGACGACCGCCTGAAGCATACGCCGTTCATCATGGTCACTGCCGAGAGCAAGACCGAGAACGTCGTCGCCGCCAAGCAGGCCGGCGTCAACAACTACATCGTGAAGCCGTTCAACGCGGACACGCTCAAGAAGAAGATGGCCAGCGTCATCGGCGAGTTCTGATCGTCCGTCGACCGCGCCTCAGGGAGTTCCCATGTCTCTCCCCGCACAGAACCTCGCGCCGGAACTGGCCCGTTTGCGCGCCGAGTTGGGTGACCACGTTGCCGTAGGCGATCTGATCGAGGCGGCCGAGGCGGTGCTTCGAACGCTGGAAGGCGACATAACGCCGGCCGATCTTCGACTGCACCGCGAGGTGAACGATCTCGCGCATTTCATCGAGGAGGCGCGACGCGACATCGCCTCGATTCGTCCCGACGAGATTCGTAGCCGGCTTCCGGCCGCGAAGGACGAACTCGATGCCGTCGTGTCGGCGACCGAGGCCGCGACCTCCGTCTTCCTCGGCGTCGCGGAAACGATCACCGAGGTGTCCGAGAAGGTCGATGAAGAGGTGGCGCAGGTGCTGCGGCAACTGGCCACCGATATCTACGAGGCGTCGAGCTTCCAGGACATTACCGGCCAGCGTATCGCCAAGGTCGTAAAAACCATGCATCAGATCGAGGAACGCGTTGCCGGCATGGTACGCCTCATGGAGGGGGCCGGAATCGATCCCCTCACCGAGGCGCCCGCCGACGATGATGACCTCAAGCTGCTGAACGGTCCGCAGCTCAACGGTTCCGGCAACTCTCAGTCGGACATCGACGCCCTTTTGGCGAGCTTCGACTAGGCGATGTCGAACCTCCTCGGCGCCGGAAGGACGGAGGAGGGGCGGGGCGGGCAGCCGACCCAGATCTTCATGTCGCTGTTCCTGATCCTGCTCTGCTTCTTCGTCTTGCTGGTCGGCCACTCGGCCAGCCGGCAGGAGAAAAGCCAGATCGCTCTCGGCAGCGTGAAGCAGGCGTTCGGTGGCGTGTCTCGAGAAGTCCCGTCCGGACCGGAGGCGGTCGAAACGCCGAACGGTGTCTCGGTGGTCGTGGAAAATCTGCGCAGGGTTATCGCCGAAAGTCTCGGAGCTGCCTCGCTCGTCGAAGGCGGCGGCGAGGCGGTCTTGCGTTTCGTCCTGGCACGCGACCGCCTGTTCGATCGCGGGGACGCACTTCTGCAGGCCTCCGAGGGGGTGCGCCATGCCGCCGCCGCGGCCATCCTGCGCGAAGCCGACGGACTGGCGCTTGAACTCGAAATCTCCGCCGAGCGGGCGCGCGGCACCGCCGAGCGCGATGGTGTCGCCTTGGATAGAATCGCTCGGGACCTCGTCCGCCGCGGTATTCCGCCCCACCGGGTGTCGATATCGTTGGAGGACGGCATCGGGCCTGACCTGCGATTCTCCTTTTTCGCGCGCCCGGTACTGCCTCCCGAACTGGCCCTGGCCGCGCCGGGCACCCGGCCATGATCGCCGGCGCGCCTGCGGAACGGTCGCGGAAAATGATTTGGGCGGTGACCTTCACCGATCTCCTCGCCTTGCTGCTGACCTTCTTCGTGATGCTCTACACGATGTCGGCTCTGGAGGGAGAACGCTGGGGCGCGGTGGCCGACTCCCTGCAGGAGCGGCTCAATCCGGCGCGGCAGGGCGCCATCCGCCTGCCGCAGAGCGAGGGAGGGCCGGGCAGGGAAGCCGCAAGGCGGGCTCTCGATATCGGCTATGTCGATGCGCTGCTGCAGGAGAAGCTGTTGCGGCACGCGGATCTCGAGGGCAGCCGTGTCGGACGTGTCGGCAATCGCGTGATGATGCGCCTGCCCGCCGTGAGTGTTGATCTTCCAGTGGCGCAGCAGGACGAGCGTACGGCGCGCGCGCTGACCGACATCCTGGGCCAGGTGGGAAACCGCATCGAGGTGCATGGCTACACGGATGCCGTCGCCGGCGAGGCCTGGTCGGTCGGACTGCTTCGTGCCCGGGCGTTCGCCGAGGCCTTGACGGCGGCGGGCTATGGTCGTCCCATCGCGGCTTATGGGCATGCGGAGGCGCGGCTTGCGCTCCCAGGCGAGAAGGAAGCGGGGACGGGTCTCGTGGTCGTCATCCGGGAAGCGGACGGCAATGCGCCGGTGCGTTGAATACATCGCATTGCTGTTGTTCGCTGTCCTCGGCGGCACGGCATGGGCGCAGAATGCTCCGTCCGTAAAGGTGCGCGGCGGCGAGCATCCGGCGTTCGGCCGGGTCGTGATCGATTGGACCCGATCGGTCGACTATACCGTGAGGCGCGACGGTGATCGGGCAGTCGTACAGTTCGATGCGCCGGCCCGTTTCGATCTCGGTGC
Source organism: bacterium (assembly GCA_022844005.1). Classification (GTDB taxonomy): domain Bacteria; phylum Pseudomonadota; class Alphaproteobacteria; order Ferrovibrionales; family Ferrovibrionaceae; genus Desertibaculum. The sequence continues at coordinate 13,453 of JALHMN010000044.1, forward strand.
CGTAGCCGGTCAGACGTTCGGCCCCGTGCTTTCGGTCAAGAATGGGCCGGAGACGGAGGAGTCTTCCGCCGTCGAGATCGAACTTCCACCCGGTACGACCCATCGGCACTTCCGGGATGGCACCAAGATCGCGGTCGATTTCTTTCCACCTGAGGCCCGTCGGCCGGCGGTCGTCCCTCCCCGGGAGGAAAAAGCGGCTCCAGCGAAGCTCCTGCCCGATGGCGCAAAGCCGGGCGCGTTGGTCGAACGCGGTCCGGCGGCGCCATCGGCCTCCCCGCCTGCAACACCGGAGAAGGCATCGCCCGCATCCCTTCGACCGACGGCGGCCAAGCCTGCTGCCGCGTCGCAGCAGAAGCCGGCCGCGCGTGGCGCGGCTGGTCCGGTCGTGGCCGGCCTGGATCTCATTCCGGGCGGTGGGGTGCGGCTGCGTCTGCCTACCCCCGAGGGCATCGGCGCGGCGGTATTCGAACGGGCCGGCCGCCACTGGATTGTTCTCGGCAGTCCCCTGACGGTCGACCTGGCGGCGCTGGGCGCGGGCGGCGGCGGGCCGATCGCCGAAGCCCGCCAGTTGCCGCATGCGGATGCCGGGGTCGTGGTGATCAAGACAAAGGGCGCGCTTACCGCAACGGCGTCGCGGCGCGATGGCGCATGGTTGGTCGATCTGAAAGAGGCCGCTTCATCTGTCGGTGCCAAACCGCTCGGGATCGCCGCCGAACCTTTCCATCCCTCGGGGCCGCGGGTCGTCATGCCGACGGCGGGAGCCTCGCCGCCTGTGGAACTGCGCGATCCCGATGTGGGTGACCGTATCGTCGTCGTGCCGCTCGATCGGCCCGGCATAGGCGTTCCGCTGCGCCGCGAGTATCCCCAATTCACCATCCTGCCGGCGGCCCAAGGTGTCGCGGTGGCGCCCAAGGCGGATTCGATCAAGGTGCAATCCTCGGCCGACGCCATCGTCATTCGGGCCGAGGGCGAATTACAGATCGCCGGGGCCTATCCCGATGGCCGGGCGCCGCCCGGGACGACGGCGCCGGCCGCGCAGGCGATGCCCTTCCGCAGCTGGGCAGGACCTCCCGGAGAATTCCAGGCCACCAAGAAGATGCTCCAGGACGAGGTCGCGCGTGCCGACCCGAAGAGTATCGCCGCGAAGCGCCTCGCGCTCGCGCGCTTCTACTTCGCGAACAACGAAACCGTGGAGGGCTACGGGGTACTGTCGCGGGCCGTTCAGGCATCGCCTTCCCTGATCGAGGACCCGCGCGTGCGGGTCTTGCGCGCCGCGATGCTGACCGAACTGGGGCGCTATCCCGGCGCGGAGGCGGATCTGTCCAGACCCGAACTGATCGGCGACGGGGAGGCGGCCCTCTGGCGTGGCCGGGCAGCGGCGGGCCGCGGCGATACGACCGGCGCCATCCGCGAGTTTCGTCGCGGTGAATCCTCACTCAGGCTTTATCCGCCCGATCGGCAGGCGGCCTTCCTGCTGGCCGAGGCCGGCGCCCATCTCGGTTCCGGCGATGCCGCGGCTGCCAGGAAGGCGCTGGAGAAGATCGACACGGCGATCATCCCGCCCCGGTACGCCGCCGAGAAAGCCTATCTGAGCGGCCGTGCCGATACCTTGCTCGGCGATCGTGCGGGAGCCCGCAAGGCCTTCGAGGCGGCCATCGCATCCGGGCACCGGCCGGTCGAGTATCGCAGCCGTCTGGCCGTGATCGAAGACCGTCTCGCACAGAAGGAAATCGACCGGCCACAGGCGATCCAGGAGATGGACCGCTTGCGGATCGGCTGGCGCGGAGACGATTTCGAGCCTGAACTGCTGCGGCGGATCGGTGCTCTCAAGATCGACAACGGCGATTGGCGAGACGGGTTCGATGCCTATCGCCAGGCCGCGACCCTGTTCGCGAAGACCCCCTACGCCAAGGCGATCGCCGAGGACCTGTCGGCGGCATTCGAACGGCTTTTCCTCAAGGGTGAGGCTGAAAAGCTGCCTGCCGTCGAGGCGCTGGCGATCTACTACGACTTCCGCGAGCTGACGCCGACCGGCTCCAAGGGAGACGAGATGATCCGTCACTTGGCCGATCGGCTCGCCGCCGTCGACCTGCTCGACCAGGCGGCGAGCCTGATCGAGCATCAGGCGAAGTTCCGCGTGAAGGGGGAGGAGCAGGCCAAGCTGTCCAATCGTCTCGCCATCCTGCGGTTGCTGGACCGCCAGCCGGAGAAGGCGCTTCAGGCGCTCGAACTCGCCGCCGGGCAACCGGTCTCGCCGGAACTCGCCCGCGAACGCGTACTGCTGGAAGCCCGTGCCCAAGGAGACCTCGGCCGCTTCGACGCGGCGCGAAAGACCATCGCCACGGCAACCGGGCCGGAGGCGGATGCGCTGCGATTCGAACTCGCCTCGCGTGCCAAGGATTGGCCCGAGGCTGCGACAATTGCCGGCCGGATCGTCGAGAGCACTCTTGCGGAAGGCGACAAGCCGGATGCCGGGGGCCGCCGCGCGATCCTGAGATGGGCCACCGCCTTGGCGTTGAGCGGTGACGAGGACGCCTTGCAGAAGCTGCGGGGCCGTTTCGCAGCGGCTTTCGAGGGCACGCCCGAGACGGATACCTTCCTGGTGCTGACCAGTCGGGTCGATCGCAACCAGCAGGCGTTCCAGGCCGTGGTCAAGAAGGTCGCCGGCGTCGATCAGCTGGAGGCGTTCATGAGCGCCTATCGAGAGCGCCTCAAGAGCGGCGGATTGAGCGCGATCAACTGATCGCCTTCCTTTCCGCGACGGTCAGATCCCGAAGGACCGCACCAGGGAGCCAGCGATCAGGCTCCAGCCGTCCACCAGGACGAAGAATATCAGCTTGAAGGGCAGCGAGATCATCACCGGGGGCAGCATCATCATGCCCATCGACATCAGCAACGATGCCACCACCATGTCGATCACAAGGAACGGGACGAAAACGAGGAAGCCGATCTCGAAGGCGCGCTTCAGCTCGCTGATCATGAATGCCGGCACGAGGGCGCGGAACGGCAAATCCTCGGCACGGGCCACCGGGGCGATCCTGCCCATATCCATGAACAGCTTCAGGTCCGGCTCCCGCACATGGGTTCGCATGAATTCGTGGAATGGCGCGCTCGCTCGGGCGAATGCGGTCTCCTCGTCGATGCTCTCCTCGATGAGCGGCATCACGCCCTCGCGATAGGACTTCTCGAGAGTGGGCGCCATGATGAATCCGGAAAGGAACAGCGCCAGCGAGATGATCACGACGTTCGGCGGCGTCGTCTGCAGGCCTATGGCCGAGCGCAGCAGCGACAGGACGACGACGATACGCGTGAACGACGTGACGACCACCAGCACACCCGGGGCGAGCGCCAGGACGGTGGTCAGCGCCACCATCTGAACAACCCGTCCCGTCAATGTGCCTCCGCTACCCAGGTCGACGCTGACCGATTGCGCGGCGGCGGATCCGCCGAGCGCCATCAGACCGAGGACAGCGAGGAAGAAGGGCAGAGGTCGCGTCAAGCTGTCTCCTCCGGCGGAGCATTGGGAACGGGTTCCCCGCGGATGCCGGCTTCGATGAGAAGCCCGCGCTCCGGGGTGAGCAGGATCAGATGCTCGATACCGTCGCGGCGAACCAGCACGAGCTGGCGCCGCGCATCGATCGGCAGCATCTCGATGACGCGGAGCCTGCGGTTGCGGCGGGAAACCCGGGGTACGTTGACGCCATGCAGCAGCCGGGGCAGTAGCACCGACGCGGCGACAATCAGCGCGATCACGACCACCAGCGCGATCCCGTAGCGCAGGTATTCTTCCGTTGTCATTTCGATGCTGCTCCCGCGGGCGATTCGGAAGCGGGCATCATCCCTGATGGATGCGCCTCCGGCCAGGAGGCTTGCGCACGCTGGAGATACGTCAGTATCTCGGCCAGCGCGGCGAAGGCTTCCGCCGGGATCGGGCTGTCCAGTTCCAGGGTGGCGAGAAGCTGGACCAGGTCGGCATCCTCGCGCACCCGGACGCCGTGCTCGAAGGCGATCGCGAGTATTTCTTCGGCGACGGCGCCGCGGCCGCTGGCCACGACGCGCGGCGTCTCGCTGCCGTCGCGGCGCAGGGCTACGGCTGTGGGGGGTGGCTTGGGGCGATCGGCCATCACGGCCGACAGAAGGCACCAAACATGGTTCAGGAACGGTTAACTGGGCAAATTTTGCCGCAAGACCGGTAAAATTTTACGGGACGTTAAGGTCGGCGGCCTAGGTTCCCAGGGCCGGTACCTCGCCGGGGGACAACCCATGAATCTCAATCAGATTCCGATCTTCGCCGCGCTGGCCCGCAAGATGGACTGGCTGAACGATCGCCAACGGGTGATCGCCCAGAATATCGCCAATGCCGACACCCCCGGCTACAAGCCGAACGACCTCAAGGCGCTGTCGTTCCGTGAACTCGTCCGCGGCACCAAGGGACCCGCCGCGCCGCTCGCCGCCACCGACCCCCGTCATCTCGCCGGGACCAAGGAGCCGATGAAGTTCGCCAGCGCCAAGACGAACGATCCGTTCGAGGTATCGCCCTCGGGTAACGCCGTGGTGCTCGAACAACAGGTGGCGCATATGGCCGAGACGCAGATGGACTTCGCGACGGCGACCAGCCTCTACAAGAAGCATGTCGGCATCCTGCGAGCGGCCATCGGCCGCCGCGGCGGTGCGTGAGGAGTTGTCATGGACGTGATGAAGTCGATCCAGGTGTCCGCCTCCGGGATGCGTGCCCAGGGCGAACGGATGCGTATCGTGGCGGAAAACCTCGCCAACGCCGATTCCGTTGCCAAGGAACCCGGTGGAGATCCTTATCGCCGCAAGGTCATTACCTTCAGCAACGAACTCGATCGCAGCCTGGGCGTGAAAGTGGTCAAGACCGGAAAGGTCCGGACCGACAAGAGCGACTTCGAAATGGTCTATGATCCGGGCCATCCGGCGGCCGACGCCAACGGCTATATCAAGCGCCCCAACGTTCGCCCGATCATCGAGATGGCCGACATGCGAGAGGCGCAACGATCCTACGAGGCCAATGTCAGCGCGATCGACATCGCGAAGAACATGGTTTCCCGCCTGCTCGAACTGTTGCGCTGATAGGGGAGAGGCGACATGGATATCAAGATTGCTTCCGCCGCCCGCGCCTATGCGGATGCCCTGAAGCGCGGCGCCGACAGCCTCGGCGAGACTGAGCAGGTTTCCGGTCTCGGCGGCAAGGGCGGCGGTTTCGCCGAGATGCTGAAGTCGGCGGCGATGGAGCCCGTAAGCGCCATGCGCGAGAGCGAGCGGGTGGCCGCCAGTGCGGCCGGCGGCAAGACCGATCTGGTCGCCGTCGCGACGGCGATCACCAATGCTGAAACCGCCGTCGACACGGTGGTCGCGGTACGCGACCGGGTGATCTCCGCGTATCAGGAAATCCTGCGGATGCCCATCTGACCCGGCATGACACCCGCCGACGTCATCGACATTACCCGTGATGCGCTCTGGGTCCTGATCAAGGTCGCCGGCCCGGTCATGCTCATCGGTCTCGTGGTCGGTGTTCTCGTGTCTCTGGTTCAGGCGCTGACGCAGATACAGGAAGCGACCCTGACCTTCGTGCCCAAGATTCTCGCGATCTTCGCGGGCCTACTCGTCTTCATGCCCTTCATGATTGCGACCATGATCTCGTTCATGAACGAGATCGCGGCCAGGATCTCGGCCCTGCAATGAGCCTTGCGAGCTTCCTGCCGGAATCGCTCTTCGCCTTCTTTCTGGTGTTCTGCCGGGTGGGCGCCGTTTTCATGGTCATGCCGACCATCGGCGAGACGTTCATCAATCCCCAGTTCCGGCTCGCCTTCGCGCTCCTGGTCGCCGGACTGTTGACGCCGGTGCTGGCCAACGGCCTGCCGCCGCTGCCGGCCGACCTCGGTCGGCTGTTCCTGCTGGTAGGCGGCGAAATTCTGATCGGCGTTTTCGTGGGTGGCCTGGTGCGGCTCATCATGACCGGCCTGCAGGTCGCAGGCACCGTGATCGCGATGCAGACATCGCTCTCCACCGGCCAGATGTTCGATCCGACGCAAGGCACGCAAAGTACGATTCTGGCCAATCTTCTCACCATGGTGGGGCTCGCGGTGATCTTCGCCAGCGACCTGCACCTGGCGCTGATTGCCGCGACCGGTGACACCTACCGACTGTTTCCGGTGGGTGTAATGCCGCTGACCGGCGATCTGGCCCAGGCGGCGACGGCCACCGCGGCCGGATCCTTCAAGATGGCGGTGCAGTTCGCCGCGCCGCTGACGGTCTTCAGCCTGATCTTCTATCTCGGCTTAGGCGCCGTGAACCGACTGATGCCGCAGCTTCAGGTCTTCTTCATCGCCCAACCGTTCCAGATCGGCATCTCGATCATCGTCCTCGCGGCGACGCTCGGCGCCGTTTACAGCTGGTTCCAGGGCTATTTCGCCGACGCGCTGGCCGCGCTCGGCTTCCGCTGAGGCTCGATCATGGCCGAGGGCGGCGACAGTGAAGACAAAACCGAAGAACCAACCGGCCGACGGCTGTCGGAAGCCACCGAGAAGGGCAATATCCCGCGCAGCCAGGAGGTCAATCACTGGTTCATGCTCGCGGGCCTCACCTTCACGATCGCCATGCTGCTGGGATCGGTTGGAAGCAAGCTGGTCGGTACCCTGACGCCATATCTCGAACGACCGGATCAGATCTCCGTAACGCTGGGCTCGGCGACGTCGCTCCTGGCCGGCCTCTCGTCGGGCGTGGCGGTGATCCTCTTTCCGCCCCTGCTCGTGGCGGTTCTCATGGCACTGATCGGTTCCTTCCTGCAGCACCCTCCCGTGATCTCGGGCGAGAAGCTGAAGCCACAGTTCTCCAAGATTTCGCCGATGACGGGACTGAAGCGCATCTTCTCGGCCGTCGGCATGGTCGATTTCACCAAGGGCGTGCTGAAGGTGATTGTCGTGGGTGCTGTCGCCGCGATGATCGTCTGGCCCGATCTGCCGCATTTCGGCAACCTCGTGGCGCTGGAGCCCATCGGCGGCCTCGCCGTCGCCCAGCGCGAGATCCTCAAGGTGCTGATCGGTGTGCTCATCGTGCTCGCCCTGATCGCGACCGCCGACGTCCTGTTCCAGCGCTTCGAGCACCACCGCAAGCTCAAGATGTCGTTGCAGGAGGTCAAGGACGAGACGAAGCAAACCGAAGGTGACCCTCAGATCAAGGCGCGCATCCGCCAGATCCGGATGCAACGGGTGCGCAAGCGGATGATGGCGGCCGTGCCTGGCGCCACTGTCGTGATAACCAACCCGACGCATTACGCCGTGGCACTCAAATACGATGGGGATTCGATGGATGCGCCGGTCGTGGTCGCCAAGGGCGTGGACCACCTCGCACTGCGGATCCGTAGCCTTGCCATCGACAGCGGCGTACCGATCGTCGAGAACCCGCCGTTGGCACGCGCGCTCTATGCCACGGCGGACGTGGACCGCGAGGTGCCGGTCGAGCACTACAAGGCGGTGGCGGAAGTGATCGGCTACGTCATGCGGCTACGGCGCGGACACGCGTCGAACTGACGAAATTGGGGCTAGAATACCATTCGTGAAGGTTCCGGGACTTGAATGGCTCGCCCGGCCGGAGCGCAGGAAGCATGGAAGCGAACAACGGCATGAACGTGCGGGATGCGCGGATCTGGTGGGGAGTGGCTGGGCTGTCGGCCATCGCCATCGCCGGTGCCGTTATGGCCGCCGACCTTGTGATCTCCCTCAAGATCGTGCTGGGACTCCTTGGGGCAGGCGGAGTCGCCCTCGCGGGCTTTCGTCTTTTCGGCACGGACCGAGCGGCAGTGAAAGGCGATCCCGCCCTGGCGCGCTACCTGGCCGACGAGGCCGTGGGGCGTGCGATCGTGGGTGCGGACGGCGGCATCGTCGCGGCCAATGCAGCCTATAGGGCCATGTTCGGTACCGGCGAGGAATTGCCGCCGCGACCTGACGCGCTGGTCAGCGGGGATGACGAGGCGCTGGGCGCGCTTCAGGCCGCAGAAGCCGCGGCTCGTTCCGGCCGCGTCATGCGGGTGGAACAGCGGATCATCGGTACCGGTGGGCGGGTTCGCTGGCTTGCGCTTACAGCCGAACCGATCCCAGGCGGGGCCGACCGCTTTCTCTGGCGGATCGAGGACCTGTCGGATCTGCGGGCCCCGATCGAGGCGGCCATGCGGCGTGGCGAGGAATTGGCTCACCTCGTCGACTGGTCGCCCTTCGGGCTGTTCGTCGCCGAAGGCGACGGCCGGATAACCGAGGCGAATGCAGCGTTCGCCCGTCTGGTCGGCCGCCCGCGTGAGAGCCTGATCGGACGCCTCAAGCTAGTGGAGTGCCTGTCGCCTTCCTCGCCGCCGGAAGGTGCCGCGAACGGTACCTTCTCGGCCGAGGCACGGACCCCGAACGGCGGTGTCCTGCCCGTCAGCGTCACCATGGGACGCAGCGCAAGGGCGGACGGCAAGATCCGTATCCAGGGTACGATACGCTTGGTCGATCAGGAACTGGAGCTGCGTGATTCCCTGAAGCGTGCGGAGGAGCAGTTCCGCCATTTCTTCGACTATGCGCCGATCGGAATCGTCGTGCTCGATCAGGACGACCGCGTGATCGAGACCAACGTGGCTTTCGGGGCCATCGCGGCGGATGGCGGGGGTACGGCCGGCCGGTCGCTGCTCGATTTCGTCCGCGAGGAGGACCGGACCGAGGTGCGCGAGCGCCTGGCCCAGACCCGCCGGGGCGGCGCGGGCGACGCCCCGATCGAGGTTCGGCTGACCGGGCGAAGTGAAAGGGTGGCGCAGCTGTTCGTGAGCCGGTTGGGTCCGACGCCCAACGGGTCGGTGGGACTCCTGGTGCACGTCATCGACACGACCGAGCAGAAGAGCCTCGAGATCCAGTTCGCCCAAAGCCAGAAGATGCAGGCGGTGGGCCAACTCGCCGGCGGCATCGCACACGACTTCAACAATCTGCTGACGGCGATGATCGGATTCTGCGATCTGCTTCTCCTGCGTCACCAGGCGGGGGATCAGTCCTTCGCCGATATCATGCAGATCAAGCAGAACGCCAATCGCGCCGCCAATCTCGTCCGGCAGCTGCTCGCTTTCTCGCGCCAGCAGACCTTGCGGCCCAAGGTCATCAACATCACCGATGTCCTCGCCGAATTGTCTCACCTCCTGCGCCGGCTCATCGGCGCCCAGATCCAGCTGCAGATGACGCATGGCCGCGATCTCGGCCTGGTGAAGGTCGATCAGGGTCAGCTCGAGCAGGTGATCATCAACCTGGTGGTGAATGCCCGCGACGCCATGCCCGACGGCGGCACGCTGACGGTGCGGACGGCGAACGTGACGGCGGAGGAATCGACCGCGCTCGGACATGAACTCATGCCGGCGGGCGAATATGTGCTGGCCGAGGTTCTGGATACCGGTGTCGGCATTCCGAAGGAGAACCTCGGCAAGATCTTCGAACCCTTCTTCACCACGAAGCCGACCGGGGCCGGAACCGGCCTCGGCCTCTCCACCGTCTATGGGATCGTCAAGCAGACGGGCGGCTTCATTTTCCCGTTCAGCCAGATGGGGAAGGGGACGACCTTCAAGATCTACCTGCCGCGCTACAAGCCGGCGAGCGGCGAGGAGCCTGTCTCGGCCGAGGCGATGGAGAGGAAGGACGCCCGCGACCTGACCGGCAAGGGCACCATTCTGCTGGTGGAAGACGAGGATGCGGTCCGGGTCTTCGCCGCCCGGGCGCTCCGAAACAAGGGCTACACCGTGGTCGAGGCCAATTCCGGTGAGTCCGCGCTGACCGAGATCGATCGTCTCGACGGGCGCATCGACGTCCTCGTCACCGATGTGGTGATGCCGGGTGTCGATGGGCCGACGCTGGCCCGGCGGGTGCGCGAGACCCGGCCGGACATGAAGATCATCTTCATCTCCGGCTATGCCGAGGATGCCTTCCGTCGCAATCTCGATCGCTCGACAGAGATCCACTTCCTGCCGAAGCCTTTCAGCCTGAAGCAGCTTGCCGGCAAGGTGAAGGAAGTGCTCACCAGCGAAGCCGCCTGAAGGCGGCCCGACAGCGACTCGCGGGGTCAAACGAGGAACGATCCGGATGGACGCAGCCCGCAAGGGTTGCGTTTCAGAGACTGCACGTCATAAGTTCCTATTGCGTTCATGGAACAAACAACGTACAAAGACCTCCGCTGGCAGACGATGAATGCATGCGATAAGGAGGCGTGACGATGTCGCAACCGATGCTCCGGGTGGTCGAAGGCAATATGGACAAGACAAAAGCGCTGGACGCGGCCCTGTCCCAGATCGAACGGGCCTTCGGCAAGGGCTCGGTGATGAAGCTCGGCCAGCAGAGCAACACGGTCGAGGTCGATGCGATCTCCACCGGCTCGCTCGGCCTCGACGTGGCGCTAGGCATCGGCGGCGTGCCGCGCGGCCGGGTGGTCGAGATCTATGGCCCGGAAAGCTCGGGCAAGACCACGCTCACGTTGCACATCGTTGCCGAGGCACAGAAGAAGGGCGGCACCTGCGCCTTCGTCGATGCCGAACACGCGCTCGACGCGTCCTATGCGAAGAAGCTCGGCGTCGATATCGATAATCTCCTGATCTCCCAGCCCGACACCGGCGAACAGGCGCTCGAGATCGCCGACACGCTGGTGCGCTCGGGGGCGATCGACGTGCTCGTGATCGACAGCGTCGCCGCGCTGGTGCCGAAGTCGGAACTGGAGGGCGAGATGGGCGATACCCATGTCGGCCTGCAGGCCCGGCTGATGAGCCAGGCGCTGCGCAAGCTCACCTCTTCGATCTCGAAGTCGGGCACCATCGTCATCTTCATCAACCAGATCCGCATGAAGATCGGCGTCATGTTCGGCAACCCGGAAACGACCACGGGCGGCAATGCGCTGAAGTTCTATGCCTCCGTCCGCCTGGACATCCGCCGCATCGGCGCGATCAAGAAGGGTGACGACGTGGTCGGCAACCAGACCCGGGTGAAGGTGGTCAAGAACAAGGTGGCGCCGCCCTTCAAGGTGGTCGAATTCGACATCATGTACGGCGAGGGCATCTCCAAGACCGGCGAATTGCTCGATCTCGGGGTCAAGGCCGGAGTGGTGGAGAAGTCGGGCTCCTGGTTCTCCTTCGACAGCCAGCGGATCGGCCAGGGCCGTGAATCCGCCAAGCAGTTCCTGAAGGACAATCCCGATATCGCCAATACGATCGAAGGCAAGATCCGCGAGAATGCCGGTCTGCTCGCCAGTGCCATCGCCGTCACCCGCGAGGATGCCGAGGGGGGCGACTACTGAGCATCGTCCGTCAGCGCTTTACCTTTTCCCTGAGAGATGCCGCCCGCGGACTTCCGGTTCGCGGGCGGCGGCCGTCTGGACAGCCCCCGGAACCGGCTTGTAGAACCCTCTGCTCCGATGAGACCGGCCGGACCGCCTGTTCGGCATAGAGGGTTTGCACATGCCGAGTGGCAACGAGATCAGGAAGACGTTCCTCGACTACTTCGCCCGCAACCAGCACCAGGTGGTGGCTTCCAGTCCGCTGGTGCCGGCGAACGATCCCACCTTGCTGTTCACCAATGCCGGCATGGTGCAGTTCAAGAACGTCTTCACCGGTATGGAGAAGCGGCCCTACAGCACGGCGGCCACATCGCAGAAATGCGTGCGCGCCGGGGGCAAGCACAACGACCTCGACAATGTCGGCTACACGGCGCGGCACCACACCTTCTTCGAGATGCTGGGGAATTTCTCCTTCGGCGATTATTTCAAGGACCGGGCGATCGAACTGGCCTGGAACCTGATCACCAAGGAATACGGCCTGCCGAAGGACAAGCTCTGGGTCACCGTCTATCACGACGACGACCAGGCCTTCGACCTCTGGCGCAAGATCGCCGGCCTTCCGTCGGAGCGGATCATCCGCATCCCGACCTCCGACAACTTCTGGGCCATGGGCGATACCGGCCCCTGCGGCCCCTGTTCGGAGATCTTCTTCGATCACGGCCCGAAGATCGCCGGCGGCCCTCCCGGCTCGCCCGACCAGGACGGCGACCGCTATATCGAGATCTGGAACCTCGTCTTCATGCAGTACGAGCAGAAGACGAAGGACGAGCGCGTCGCCCTCCCCAGGCCCTCGATCGATACCGGCATGGGATTGGAGCGCATCGCCGCCGTTCTGCAGGGCAAGCACGACAATTACGACACCGACCTGCTGCGAAAGCTGATCGAGGCTTCCGCCCAGGCGACCGGCGTCGACCCGGATGGCCCCCAAAGCGTGTCGCACCGGGTGATCGCCGATCACCTGCGCGCCTCGAGCTTCCTGATCGCCGACGGCGTCATGCCCTCGAACGAGGGCCGCGGCTATGTGCTCCGCCGGATCATGCGCCGGGGCATGCGCCACGCCCATATGCTGGGCGCGCGGGAACCGCTCATGCATCGCCTGGTGCCGGCGCTGGTGGAGATGATGGGGCCGACCTACCAGGAACTGGTCCGGGCCGATGCGTTGATCCGCCAGACCCTTGAGCTGGAGGAGGCACGATTCAAGGAGACGCTCGATCGCGGCCTTAAGCTGCTGGACGAGGAGACGGCAAAGATCGGGGCCGACCAGCCGCTGCCGGGCGAGGTGGCCTTCAAACTCTACGACACCTTCGGCTTCCCGATCGACCTGACCCAGGACGTGCTTCGTGGGCGTGGCCGCGCCGTCGACACGGCAGGGTTCGAGGCCGCCATGCTTCGCCAGCGCCAGGAGGCCCGAAAGGCCTGGTCGGGCTCGGGCGAGCAGGCGACCGAGACCATCTGGTTCGAGATCCGCGAGGAGGCCGGCGCCACCGAATTCCTCGGTTATGAGACCGAGGTGGCGGAAGGCAAGGTCATCGCCATCGTCAAGGGCGGCAAGCGCGTGGAGAGTGCCGGCGCCGGCGAGGAGGCTCTGATCGTGCTCGGGCAGACGCCGTTCTATGGCGAATCGGGTGGCCAGTCCGGCGACATCGGGCGTATGTCGGCCCCGGGGGTGGCCGTCAGCGTGACCGAAACGCAGAAGAAACTCGGCGCCCTCACCGTGCATGTCTGCAGCATCGAAGAAGGCAGCGTCAGGGTTGGCGACGCCCTGGTGCTGGAGATCGACCACGGCCGCCGCGCCGCGCTGCGCGGCAACCATTCCGCTACCCATCTGCTGCACGCGGCGCTTCGCAAGTATCTCGGACCCCACGTCACCCAGAAGGGCTCACTGGTGGCGCCCGACATGTTCCGCTTCGACTTCTCGCATCCGCTGCCGATCGACGAGCGGAACCTGCATTCGATCATCGACGACGTGAACCGCCAGATCCGCCTCAACACGCCGGTCGAGACCCGGCTGATGACGCCGGAAAAGGCGATCGAACAGGGAGCCATGGCCCTGTTCGGCGAGAAATACGGTGACGAGGTACGGGTGCTGACCATGGGCGAGGGCGATGCGGAGGGGAAACCCTATTCCGTCGAACTCTGCGGTGGCACCCATGTGCGCCGCACCGGAGATATCGGCGCCTTCACTGTACTGGGCCAGGCGGCTGTGGCGGCCGGCGTGCGCCGGATCGAGGCGGTGACGGGCGAGGGGGCGATCGCCTACTACACCCGTCGCGACGACCTGCTACAGCAGGTGGCGCGCGCCTTCAATGCTCCGGCGGAGGATCTGCCGGCACGCGTGACGACGCTGCTGGACGAACGCCGCAAGCTCGAGCGCGAGGTTTCGGAGCTTCGGGTGAAGCTCGCCACCGGCAGGGGCAGCGGTGGCCCCGCGCCGGCCAAGGCCGTCGGCGGCGTGTCCTTCGCCGGCCGCAAGCTCGATGGCGTGCCGGCCAAGGATCTGCGCGGCATGGCGGACGCGGTGAAGAACGAGATGGGCTCGGGTGTGGTCGCCATCGTCTCGGTCAACGAAGGCAAGGGCGCTCTGGTGGTCGCGGTCTCGGACGACCTGAAAGACCGCCTCTCCGCCGTCGACCTGGCACGCGCGGGTGCTACGGCGCTGGGCGGCAAGGGCGGCGGCGGCCGGCCGGACATGGCCCAGGCCGGCGGGCCGGACGGCGGCAATGCCGATCAGGCGCTGGCGGCAATCGAGAAGGTGTTGGGCGAAAGAGCTGCGGCCTGACCGGAGATCGGTCAGGCCGCTTGCCGTCGTATCGACCTTGAATGCGGGCGCCGGCTGAGCCGGCGCCCGTCTCGCTTCAGCCGACCGCCTTCTGCAGGTTCTGATCGATCGCGTCCAGGAAGGCCGTGGTCGACAGATAGGCCTGCTTCTCTCCCACCAGGACGGCCAGATCCTTGGTCATCTTGCCGCTCTCCACGGTGGCGACGCAGACCTTCTCGAGCGTCTCGGCGAACTTCGCCAGCTTCGGATTGTCGTCGAGCTTGGCGCGGTGCTTGAGGCCGCCGGTCCAGGCGAAGATCGACGCGATCGGGTTGGTCGAGGTCTCCTTGCCCTTCTGGTGCTCGCGATAATGGCGGGTGACGGTGCCGTGCGCGGCCTCTGCCTCCACCGTCTTGCCGTCGGGCGTCATCAGGACCGAGGTCATCAGGCCGAGCGAGCCGAAGCCCTGCGCCACCGTGTCCGACTGCACATCGCCGTCGTAGTTCTTGCAGGCCCAGACGAAGGCGCCGTTCCACTTCAGCGCCGCCGCCACCATGTCGTCGATCAGTCGGTGCTCGTAGATCTGGCCGACGGCATCGAACTTCGCCTTGAATTCCTTCTGGTAGATCTCCTCGAAGATGTCCTTGAAGCGGCCGTCATAGACCTTGAGGATCGTGTTCTTGGTCGACAGGTACAGTGGCCACTTGCGGGCCAGCGCGTAGTTCATGCAGGCGCGGGCGAAGCCGGCGATCGAATCGTCCAGGTTGTACATGCTGAGCGAGATGCCGGCGCTGGGGGCCTTGAACACCTCGCGCTCGATCACCTCGCCGCCGCCTTCCGGCTCGTAGCGGATGGTGATCCTGCCCTTGCCGGGGAAGCGGAAATCGGTGGCGCGGTACTGGTCGCCGAAGGCATGGCGGCCGATCACGATCGGCTGGTTCCAGTGCGGTACCAGGCGGGGAATGTTCTGGCAGATGATCGGTTCGCGGAAGACGGTGCCGCCCAGGATGTTGCGGATGGTGCCGTTCGGCGACAGCCACATTTTCTTCAGGTTGAATTCCTTCACCCGCGCCTCGTCCGGGGTGATGGTGGCGCATTTCACCGCCACGCCGTGTTTCAGCGTCGCGTTGGCGGAATCGACCGTCACCTTGTCGTCGGTCTTGTCGCGATACTCGATGCCGAGGTCGTAATACTCGAGCTGGATATCCAGATAGGGCAGGATCAGCTTCTGCTTGATGAAGTCCCAGATGATCCGGGTCATCTCGTCGCCATCCATCTCGACGACGGGGTTCTTCACTTTGATCTTGTCTGCCATGACCGTTTGCCTTGATCGGAATTAAAGGGGCTGGAAGAAGGGTCGGAACCTAGCAAAGGCTCCGGTTGGACGGAAGGCTGCCTTACAGCCGATCGGGATCGGCTGGAACGGAGGGGGCCGGGGCGTGCGAAAGAAGCGGCAGCACCGCTTCGACATTGTCGACCACTTGGTAGAGGTGCCGTGTGCGCTCGCTGGCGAAGCCGGTGCCGATGATGTGGTCGATCATGTCACCAAAGGGTTTCCAATAGCCGCCGTCGTCCACCACCACGATCGGCTTGTCGTGCAGGCGAAGCTGGCGCCAGGTCATGATCTCGAAGGTCTCGTCCAGCGTGCCGATGCCGCCCGGCAGCACCACGAAAGCGTCCGAGCGGTCGAACATCAGCTTTTTCCGCTCATGCATGGTCTCGGTGACGTGCAGTTCGGTAAGGCTCTGATGCGCGACCTCGACCTCGTGCAGGATGCGCGGGATGACGCCTATCACCTGCCCTCCGGCGCCGAGTACCCCGTCGGCGCAAAGCCCCATGAGGCCGACCCGGCCACCGCCATAGACCAGCGTGATACCCGCTTCCGCCATCAGGCGGCCGAGCTTGCGCGCGGCATTGCGGTAGCGTTCGGCAACACGGCCAGAGGATCCGCAGAAGACGCAGATCGACCGGATTTCAGGCCGCGGCGCGGTCGAAGGCGGCGGGGCGGGAGCCTGGGAAGCGGGAGTCGCGGGCGGCAGGGACATGGAATAGGTTGACCGGGTAGGGCGTTGATCCGACATCCACCGGGCTTCAGGTCGACCGGCGGACAAACAGGGGTAGGGCGCAAGGCTTACGCCTTGCGCGAACATAGGAGGGCTAGGTTTCCATGACCAACCGTTTCACCAGGATCGGCGCCGCGGCGCTTGCTTTGCTCGTCGCGGGCGGTATCGGCGTCGCCATGGCGCAGGGGGATTCGCTGGCGGCACGCAAGGCGAATTTCAAGATGGCGGCGGATGCCATGAAGGCGGTGAAAGGCGTCGCCGATGCCGGCGGGCCGACCGCGGCCGCGGTGCCCGAGGCCGAGAAGATCGTCCAGATGGCGCGCGCCAATGTCGGCCACTTCCCGGCGGGCAGCGGCGCGGGCGATACCAAGGCGAAGCCGGAAATCTGGACCGACAAGGCCGATTTCGACGCCAAATTCAAGAACTTGGAGACCGCTTCCTTGAAGCTGGTCGATGTCGCCAAGGCTGGTGACGCCAAGGCGCTGGGCGCGCAGTTCGGCGCCGTCGGCGGCACCTGCAAGGCCTGCCACGACGTCTATCGGAAGTAGCCGGGCGAGGGCCGGGACGACGAGTTCCGGCCCTCAACCACCCAGGGCGTTCACCAGCACTAACCATGCACTCGCCACGACCACGAGCGCAACCAGCGCGAGAAACGGCGAGGCCATGCGCGGCGCCGGCACGCTGACCGGCAGGTCCTTGTTTCCCGTCACCATCGGGTGAATGAGATTGTCCTTCACAACGAAGGTGTAGAACAGATTGGCGGCGACATGGACCGCCGCCAGACCGCCGATCAGCCAAATGCCCTGGCGGTGCAGCGAGGAAATGTCGCCTGCGAGCGAAGACGAGATCAGGTGATTGAAGGGCCCCTCGACGACGATGTCGTCGGTGGCGAACAGCCCGCCCGTGGCCTGGGCCAGCACCGCAACCAATAGCGCGACGATCATCAGCGCCCCGGCGGGATTGTGGCCGGCATGGGCCGGGCCCCGGCCGCGCAGGTAGCGCAGCACGGTTCCCGGACCCTTGATGAAATTGCCGAAGCGCGCCGTCTCCGAGCCGACGAAGCCCCAGACGATGCGCCAGACCACGAGCACCAGGATCGTCTGGCCGATCCGCATGTGCCAATCGAGGGCGCCGCGCTCGGCGGTGATCCACATCAGCACCAGGAGGGTGACCAGCACCCAGTGGAACAGCCGCACCGGCAGGTCCCAGATCCGCCGCCTTACCACCGGCGCCGCCACACCCTTCTGCATCGCAACCCTCGGACCCTGTCCCGCCGCTCGGGACCGAGGATGCAACGCCTGACGGCGGAATGCTATTCCCTAGCCCCAGGGCCCCTTGCGGCGGGCGGCGCCGGCCCAGGCCGTGGGTCGCGCCGCGGTG
>JALHMN010000045.1 GCA_022844005.1 bacterium
GACCCTGACCAAGGAGATGTTCCTGAACCATCTCTACGGCGGCATGGACGAGCCGGAACTGAAGATCATCGACGTCTTCATCTGCAAGCTGCGCAAGAAGCTGGCGGCGGCCACAGGCGGCGACAGCTATATCGAGACGGTCTGGGGCCGCGGCTATGTGCTGCGCGATCCGCCGGCGGAAGATGGCGAAGTGGTGCCCATGCGCAAGGCCGCCGGGGCCAAATAGGCCCCACCCTTCCGTTCACCGCGAGACATACAGAGGGCGCCACGAAAATCGGCGCCCTTTGCAATTCGCATGGCTGCCCCGCGACCGGTTGACGCATACGTAAACCCCGCTCAAGCTGCACTGCAGCAAGCAGTGAAGGACCGACCGGATGCCCGACAACCCCGCCCTCTCCTATCCGATCACCGGGCGCCCGGAAGTCGCCGAACTGCTTGAAGTCGGCCCCGGCATCTACTGGATCCGCATGCCGATCCCCATTCCGGGGCTGGAATTCATAAATCTCTGGGCGATCCGGGAGGACGACGGCTGGACCGTCGTGGACACCGGCACCAAGTCAAGCAAGATCCAAGGCTGGTGGCGCACGATTTTTGCCGAAGCTTTCGGCAGCCAGCCGGTCAAGCGGGTGATCTGCACCCACTTTCATCCCGATCACGTCGGTCAGGCAGGCTTCATCTGCGACCTGTTCAACGCGCCCTTGTGGATGACCCTGACCGACTGGACCTTCGGTCGCATGCTGTCACTGGAAGCGGCGAGCGACGTGCCGGACTACGTGATGGCGTTTTACCGACGCATCGGCTTCGGCGAAGAGGCGCTTGCATCCTTCCGGGAGCGCGGCTTCAACAATTTCGCCAAGTCGGTCGAGCCGGTCCCGACCCAGTTCCACCGCATCGCCGGCGGCGACAGCATCGATATCGGCGGGCATGACTGGAAGGTCATCATCGGCCGCGGCCACAGCCACGAACACGCCAGCCTGTGGTGCCCCGATCTCGGCTTGCTGATCGCCGGCGACATGATCCTGCCTCGCATCAGCCCGCATATCGGCGTCTATCCGGGCGAGCCGGAAGCCAATCCGCTGAAGCTGTTCCTCGATTCCTTCGATTCCTTCCGCCCACTGCCGGCGGATACGCTGGTGCTGCCCTCGCATGGCGACCCCTTCGTCGGGCTGCACACCCGCCTCGACCAGGTCGAATCCCATCACGAAACCCGGCTGACGGCACTGAAGGCCTTCTGCGCCGAGCCACGCACGGCACTCGACGTTCTACCGGTCCTGTTCAAGCGTCCGTTGGACATGAAGCACACTTTCATGGCCATCGGCGAGGGGCTGGCGCACCTGCACTACCTAGCCGCCGAAGGCAGCATCGAGCGCAGCCTCGGGTCCGATGGGATCTATCGCTATCGCCGGACGGCAGTGCAGGCTTCCGCCGCCTGAGCGTCAGCCGGCGCGCACCACCAGCGTAGAGCCGTCCATCCCCGTCACCACGACGGCGGCACCGTCCGGCAGGTCGGGGCCGGTGACCGACCAGACGGTATCGCCGAGGCGCACCCGGCCGGAGCCATTGGCGAGCGGGCCATCAAGCATCGCCCGCTGGCCGATGAAGCGGGCCGCGCCGCGGTTCACTTGCCTCTCGCTTTCCGTACCCGGCGCACGACGCCGACGCAGCCAGATCGTGATACCGATGGCCGCGACCGCGAGGACACCGAAGACAAGCAACTGGCCGTTGAGATCGAGAGGCAGCGTCCAGGCGGCGAAGCCGGTCAGGAATGCGGCGATACCGAGCCAGACGAAGGCCGTCGTCGGCGCCACCACTTCGAGCACCGCAAGCGCCACGCCGGCCGCCATCCAGTGCCAGGGTTCGATCGTCGGCAGCATCGTGGTCAGCCCCCGCTCGGGCGCGGATCCCAGGGGCCGGACGCCTTCTTCCGCACCTCCGCGGCGTCCTTCATCAATTCGGCAATGCCGGCGAGCGAACCCAGGATGCCGGTCGTTTCCATCGGCAGTACGATCATTTTGGAATTCGGGCTGTCGGCCAGCTTGGCGAAGGCTTCGACGTATTTCTGCGCCACGAAGTAGTTGATGGCGGTGACATTGCCGCCGGCGATGGCCTCGCTCACCATCCGGGTGGCACTCGCTTCCGCCTGGGCCAGGCGTTCGCGCGCCTCGGCATCGCGGAACGCCGCCTGCTGGCGTCCCTCGGCTTCCAGAATCGCTGCCTGCTTCTGGCCTTCCGCCCGCAGCACCGCCGCCTGGCGGTCGCCCTCGGCGTTCAGCACATCGGCACGCTTGTTGCGCTCGGCCGTCATCTGCTTGCCCATGGCCTCCAGCAGGTTTGCCGGCGGCTGGATGTTGCGGAGTTCGATCCGCGTTACCTTCAGGCCCCAGGGAGTCGTCGCGCCGTCGATGACCGAGAGCAGCCGGGCGTTGATGTGATCCCGGTTCGACAGCACTTCGTCCAGGTCCATCGATCCGATGACGGAACGGATGTTCGTCATCGCCAGGTTCATCAGCGCGAACTGCAGGTTCTCGACCTCATAAGCGGCACGCGCCGCGTCGTAGATCTGAAAGAACACAACGCCATCGGCGTTCACCGTGGCGTTGTCCTTGGTGATGACCTCCTGACCGGGTATGTCGAGCACCGTTTCCATCATTGAGATCTTGTGCCCGATCCGATCGATGTAGGGGATGATGAGGCCCGGTCCGGGCGCCAGCGTTCGTAGATAGCCACCGAGCCGCTGGACGGTCCACTGCTCGCCCTGCGGCACGATCTTCACCCCGAGCATGATTGTGACGACGACCAGTACCACCAGGATCACCGTGATGATCAATCCACCTTCGATCTGCATGCGTTTCCCCCTCCCGATGCCGACAATGATCTCCCACGCGTCAGCGCAGCAATTCGTATGTGCCGCCCCTCTCCAGCGCCTGTCGATAGGCGGGCCGGGCGTGGATGCGCTGCAGGAAGTCGAGCGCCTTGGGATAGCGCCGGTCCAGACCGCCCCGCGACGCCGCCGCCTCCAGCGGAAAACTCATCTGGATATCGGCGGCGGAGAACTCCGATCCGGCGAACCAGGACGAACGACCGAGCTCGCTCTCCCAATAGTCCATGTGCAGGTTCAGCTGCGGCAGGACAAAGGTTTCGAGTGCCTTGCCCGCGATCATGCGGACCAGGGGCCGCAGCAGGGCTGGGACCGGTCCCTTCGGCATCCGGTCGAAGACCAGCTTCATCAGGAGCGGTGGCATCGCCGATCCTTCGGCATAGTGCAGCCAGTAGGTGTAGCGCAGCCGCTCCGGCGAGCCAGGCGGCGGTGCCAGCCGGCCCTGTCCGTAGATGTCGACGAGATACTCGACGATGGCGCCCGATTCCGCGATCACCTTGTCTCCCTCGGTGATCACCGGCGACTTGCCCAGCGGATGTATGGCCCGAAGCGCGGCCGGCGCCCGCATGCTGGCCGGATCGCGTTCATAGCGCAGCACTTCGTACTCCAGCCCGATTTCCTCGAGCAGCCAGAGGATTCGCTGGGACCGTGAATTGTTGAGGTGATGGACCTTGATCATGCGAATTGGGCCCCGGCCTAGATCGACGTGTCAGCCTAACGTCAAGGCGGCGAAAGTTCACCGTAGGCCGGTTGCAGGCGGCTCACCCCCTCCAGGGCGATCGCTCCCTTCGGGGCGAGAGCAAGCGCCGCCGGCTCCGCTCCGCTGACCGCTACCGCCGCGTCCGAGATCAGCATTCGGCACCCCGCCGTCTTGGTCGCCTTCTCCAGGCGGGCCGCTACGTTCACCGGCTCGCCCAGTGCGGTGAACTCGACCCGATCGTCATGACCGATCACGCCCACGAAAACTTCGCCGAAGTGGACCCCGACGCCGATCGACAGAACCTCTTCCCCTTTCGCTGCACGCAGGCGATTGAATTCATCGATACGGGTCAGGATGCCTTGCCCGCAACCGATCGCATCCGCCGCGGCGTTGCGAGCCGAGGGCAACACCCCGAACAGGACCAGCGCACCATCGCCGATGAACTTGTCGACGACGCCGCCATATTCGTTCACCGCCGAATCCACCAAGCGGCGGAAATCCACGATCAACCGGGCCAGGGCCAAGGGTTCCATCCGCTCGGCCAGCGCCGTCGAGCCTCGGATATCGACAAACAGGATGCCGAGCCTGCGCCTGCTGCCATCGCGAATGTCTGCCAAAGCGGGATCGAGGATCAGTGGCAGGATCTGGCGCGGGAGATGACGGCCGAGCGTCAGACGGCGGGATGTTTCTGTCACCGCCTGCACGATCAGCGCCCGGCCTCGCCAGGTCAGCGTGACGATGACTATCGCCAGCAGAATCAGCATCACCAGCCGCACGGCATTGGGCGGCCAGCCATAGAGCAACGGCAGACGTGCCAATTGCGTGATACGCTCCGGCGCCTCCACGTTACCCATGAAGACGGCAATACCGATCAGCAGGCCGATCAGAAGCGCGCCCGAATAGGCTGACAGGAGGGGATTCCAGCGCAACGCGCCCGCGGCGATCACGATCGGCACGATCCAGGCCGCCGGAAAAGCCGACCAGAAATTTCCCACAACGCCGGCGATCGCCAGACCGTAGAAAATGTTGCCGGCAAGCAGCAGCGCATCGACGGTGACAAGGCCATAGCTGAAAGCCGGATGCCGGAAGCCGTACCGGCCCAGGACGGCGCCGACGACGCCGACGAGAAGCCACAAAGCGAGGGTGACTTTCGCCGCCATGATCTGCGCCAGGATGACGGCGTCATCCCCCGGAATGTCCTCGCCTACGATGAAGACCGTAGCCAGCAGGACCAGCGATATCAGAATTCGAACCTTGTTCGCCGCCCTTTCGGCTCCGTTTTCCGCTTCGGCCAGAAGGAGATCGACATCACGACGTTCAGACACACCCGCACCGCAGATAGGATCGCCGTGCCGAGCGTACCACGGTCACGTTTCCCCTTCTCCCGCCATGACGTACGCATTCCGATCTGTTAGCTTCCCGATCGACCGACGATGTGACATTTCGAGGGTTGGCGACCGTGTGGGCGCCGTCCTTCAGGAGCTTGCCCGTGACGGAGACGACCGCCGCGCCGGCGCCAGCCCGAGAGCGCGCCGATTATCGCCCTCGGGGCCGGTTTGGGCATATCTATGCCGCGATCGATCTCGGCACCAACAATTGTCGTTTGCTGGTCGCGAAGCCGACTACCGACGGCTTTCGCGTTATCGACGCCTTCTCCCGTATCGTGCGCCTCGGCGAGGGGCTGAGCGCCAGCGGCCAGCTTTCGGAGGTCGCGATGCGGCGGGCCATCGCGGCGTTGCGGATCTGCGCCGACAAGGTGGCGCGCCGAGGGGTTACACGGATTCGCGCCGTGGCGACCGAGGCATGTCGCAAGGCCGAGAACGGGGCGGAGTTCCTCGACCGCGTCCATGCGGCGACCGGGATCAAGCTCGAGATCATCAATACCGCCGAGGAGGCGCGTCTGGCACTCGCTGGTTGTGCCCCTCTCCTCGACCGTGCCAGCCGCCATGCCCTCGTCTTCGACATCGGCGGCGGATCGACCGAGGTGCTCTGGACCAGGGTGGATGGCCAGCGGCCGCAGGTCCTGGCCTGGACTTCCGTGCCGGAGGGCGTGGTGACACTGGCGGAGCGTTGGGGCGGGCTGGAGGTTTCCGCCGATGGCTGGGCCGGCATGGTGAAGGATGTGCGCCGGCACCTGGACCGCTTCGAAGCGGCGCATCGCATCAGCCAGACCATGGTGAACAGCCAGGTTCAGCTTCTCGGCACGTCGGGCACGGTGACCACCATCGCCGGAGTCCATCTGGATCTGCCGCGCTACGATCGGGCCAAGGTGGATGGAATCTGGCTGGATTTCCCGGCCGTGCGCGCCATCTCGCATCAGCTGGCGGGCATGACCTACGAGGAACGCACCGCGCATCCCTGTATCGGGCGCGAAAGGGCCGACCTCGTGGTCGCGGGCTGCGCGGTGCTCGAGGCCATAGCGACGGTCTGGCCGGCAGATCGGTTGCGCGTCGCCGATCGCGGTGTACGAGAGGGCATTCTCGACTATCTGATGCGTGATGCCGAACGCGAGGCGGCAAGCGCGACGCGTATGCGGAGTATCCAAGCATGACGACCGCGCCTCGCAATCTGAAGGCCAAGCTCAAGACCGCTCGGGGCCGCCCGATCGGATCACAGATCTGGCTACAGCGGCAGTTGAACGATCCCTACGTGCACGAGGCGAAGCGCCTGGGCTACCGGTCGCGGGCCGCCTTCAAGCTGATCCAGCTCGACGACAAATACCGGCTGCTGCGCAAGGGACAGCGGGTGTTGGACCTGGGTGCGGCGCCCGGCGGCTGGACCCAGGTTGCCGTCGAGCGGATCGGCAGCGAAGGCAGCATTCTCGCGGTCGACATCCTGCCGATGGATGGGATCGGCGGCGCCAAGGTCATGCAGCTCGACTTCCTGGCCGAAGGGGCCGACAGGGCCATCCGCGACATGCTGGGCGGCGCGGTGGACATCGTGCTCTCGGACATGGCGCCCCCGGCGACGGGCCACAAGCAGACCGATCATCTGCGCATCATGGCGCTTTGCGATGCCGCGGCCGATTTTGCGCTCAAGGTGCTGGCGCCCGGCGGCGCCCTCATCTGCAAGACCTGGCAGGGCGGCGCCTCCGGAGAACTCGTCACGGCATTGAAGCGCCGCTTCGGCGTCGTGCGCCACGCCAAGCCGGAGGCCAGCCGGAAGGATTCCGCCGAGACGTTCCTCGTCGCGACCGCCCTCAAGGCCCCAGAAATCGCGTGATGCACCAAACGCCGCCGGCGAGTAGCACGACGAAGGTCCCCACTGTCCCGACGGCTCGTCCAGCCGAGGTCCCGGCGGCCCCGGCGAGCCCCAGCGCATGCGCCAGCCGCGCAACCACCAGGATGATGCCGAGGGCATGCAGGCCGTAGACGGAAGCCTTGGTCGATTCCAACGCCGCGATCAGGATCAGGCAGATCGGGACGTACTCGACGAAATTGCCCTGCACCCGGATAGCGCGCTGCATCTCGGGGTTACCGCCATCGCCCAGGCCGACGCGGTACTTGCCGCGGCCGCGGATGACCCAGATCGACAGACCCATGAGGATCAGGGCCAGAAGGCCGGCATACAGTGCCGTGATCGTAAGCCCCATCGTTCCCCCTTGTCGGCGCCGCCTTTGCGCCACCCGCCGAATAGATCACTATGGCGGCAGGAAGCCCATCGGAATTGCCTTCGTGGAGTTGATTCATGACTGATCAGCCTGGGCCGCAGCACTTGGCGCCGACCTGGTACCTGGACAGCGACGACGTGCGTCTGGCGGACTTCGCCCGCCGCGCCGCCGGCGAAGGCAGCGAGAAGGAACGTGCCCTTCGGCTCTATCTCGCGGTTCGCGACGAGGTGATCTACGACCCCTACGGCGTCGTCCTGGAGCCGTTCCAATTCAAGGCGAGTACGACGCTTGCCCGCCGCAAGGGCTTCTGCGTGACCAAATCGGGCCTGATGACGGCGGCGGCGCGGGCGATCGGCATTCCCGCGCGCGTCGGCTATGCCGACGTGAAGAATCACCTGACGACGGAACGCCTGCGCAAGCGGATGGGCACCGATGTCTTCGCCTTCCACGGCTATTCCGAACTGTTTCTCGGCGGGAAGTGGGTAAAGGCGACACCGGTCTTCAACATCGAACTGTGCCGGCGCTTCCGTGTCCTGCCGCTCGAGTTCGATGGCGAAAGCGACTCGATCTTCCATCCTTTCGACGCCGACGGCCGCCGGCACATGGAATACGTCAATTTCCGTGGTGCCTATGATGATCTCCCCTTCGAGGAGATCCGCCGGACCTTTCAGGAGATCTATCCCTACATGCGCGGTGACGCAGCACCGGAGCAGGCCGATTTCGCCGCCGACGCCGCGCGAGAGGCCGCCGCGGCCTGAGCCCTTCGGCTGAGGCCTACGCTTTCGGTCAAGCCGCGCCGAAACGCCCGACGAGATAGGCATGCAGGTTGCGCAGCATCATTGCTTCGCCGCCAACCGGCCGGCCGGGCTTCTTCTCGGCATTCCAGGCGTAGAGGTCGAGATGCGCCCATGCCTTGGACTTGTCGACAAACTCCCGCAGGAAGATCGCCGCGGTAACGGCCCCGGCAAAGCCGCCCCGGCTGACGTTGTTGAGGTCGGCGATCGGACTGTCCAGCATCTTGCGATAGGGCTTGTGCAGCGGCATGCGCCACAGGGGATCGTCGATGCTCGCGCCAATTCGAGCAAGGTCGGCGGCGAGCGCATCATCGTCGGTGAACAGCGCCGGCAGGTCGGGGCCGAGGGCCACGCGGGCCGCGCCGGTCAGGGTCGCCGCATCGATCAGGACGTCCGGGGCCTCCGAATCCGCCTCCGCCAGGGCGTCGGCCAGGATCAACCGGCCCTCGGCGTCGGTATTCCCGATCTCGACGGTGAGACCCTTGCGTGAGCGGAACACGTCGCCGGGGCGGAAGGCGGTACCGGAGATGGCGTTCTCGACCGCGGGGATCAGGACCCGCAGCCGAATGGGCAGCTTCGCCTGCATCAAGGCGCCGGCCAGCGCCAGCATCACCGCCGCGCCGCCCATGTCTTTTTTCATCATCAGCATGCCGTCGGCGGGCTTGATGTCGAGGCCGCCGGAATCGAAGCACACGCCCTTGCCGACCAGGGTCACTTTCGGATGGGAGGCATCGCCCCAAACGAGATCGATGAGGCGCGGCTCGCGAGCCGCGGCGCGGCCGACCGCGTGAACCAGCGGATAGTTCCGGTCCAGCAGGGCCTGACCGACGATGACTTCCGACCGGGCACCAAACTCTTCGGCCACGGCCAGCGCCGCTTCGGCCAGATCAGCCGGCCCCATGCCCTCGGAAGGCGTGGTGATCAGGTCGCGGGCGAAAGCCGTCCAGCGCGCCAACCGCGCCACCGCGTCGCGGTCGGCAGCCCTCGGCCAGACCAGGATTGGAGCAGACTGCTCCGCCCCCTTGCGATAGCGCTCGTAGCAGTAGGTGCCGAGTGCCCATCCGAGCGCCAGCCGTTCGGCAAGGCCGGGCTCCGGCTCCTCCGCGAGGGCGTAGGTGCCCGTGGGCAATCCAGCAGCGAGACCCGCCAGGCTCCAGATGTCGAGGGGGTCCTTCATCCCCGCCGCCACCAATGCGACACCCCCACCAGAGCCGGGCACGAAACACACCGCGCCTTCCTGGCCCTTGAACCCGGTCGCATCCAGCCATGCCTGGATTGCCGGCGTCCGGGCACCGCGGAAGTCGGCCAGACCAGCGGTTGTTACGAGGTGCAGCGGCACGGCGGCTCGATCCGATTCGGCGAAACGCAGACTCACGGGTGATATCTCCTGATCCTGATGGGCGAAGCATGGCGAAAGGGCGCCAGCTTGAGAAGTCGATCCGACAATGGCATGGGTTTGCCCACTTCGTGAAAGGGCTCGGCATGGCGGATCTGACGCTGGTCATCGGAACCAAGAACTACTCGTCCTGGTCGCTCAGGCCCTGGATCGCGCTGAAGGTGGCCGGCATCCCCTTCAAGGAAGTCGTGATCCGGCTGCGCCAGCCGGACACGCAAGCGCAGATACTGAAGCACAGCGCGGCGGGGAAGGTGCCCATCCTGAAGGAGGGTGACCTCACGATCTGGGATTCGCTCGCCATCTTGGAATACCTCTCGGATCGGTTCCCCGGCGCCAACCTCTGGCCCGCGGACCTGCGTGCCCGCGCCATCGCGCGCGCCGTCTCGGCGGAAATGCATTCGGGCTTCGGGCCGCTGCGCCAGCAGTTGCCGATGGACATCCGGTCGCGGTTCCCGCTCCAGGCCGACGAAGCCGCGCAAGGCGATATCGATCGAATGCAGGAAATCTGGAAGGACTGCCGCGGGCGATTCGGTGCCGGCGGCAAGTTCCTGTTCGGCCCGTTCACGGCGGCGGACGCCATGTTCGCGCCGGTGGCTACGCGCATGCGTACCTACGGCGTCTCGCTCGATCCGGTGAGCGGAGCCTATTGCGAAGCGATTCTCGGCCTGCCGGCAATGCGGGAGTGGGAAGCATCCGCCGCGGCGGAGAAAGACGTCATCGTCGCGTAAGCGTCCTACTCCGAGGGGATGGCGCCATCCTTGTCGAGGCGTCCGAGTTCCTTGTAGTAGCGGGCGGCGCCGGGGTGCAGGGGCGTCGCCACTCCCGCCAGCGCCGTCTCGAGCCTGACCAGTCTCGCCTTGGGATGGCCGCTGTCCAGGATCGGGCGGTTTCGCTTGCGCCAGAGCGCCTGGGTGATCCGGTAGACGAGTTCTTCCTCGGCCTCCGCGGCAACGACCCATTGGGCGCCGATGCTGATCGTGTCGACCGTGCCTATTCCCGGATAGCTGCCCTCGGGAATGGCGTCGCGGGCAAAGAACTGCTGGCGCTTGACGATGCGATCGGCTTCGGGAGCGCCGATGGACAGGAGATCGATCGCCTCCTGCTGGGCGAGATCCTGCACGATCTGCGCGGGATAGCCCGCGACGAAGAAGAATCCGTCCAACTCGCCCTTGAGCAGGAGATCGGCGGAGACCGCGGCATCGACCTCCATCAGCTTGAGCTGCCGCACACTCACGCCGTAGGCCTCGAGCACCCCTTCGGCATTGCCGCGCGTGCCCGATCCCGGCACGTCGAGTGAGACCCTCTTGCCTGCCAGATCGCGCATTCGCGCAATTCCCGCCCCGCGCCGGACCACCACGTGCAGGCTTTCGGGGTAGAGATTGGCAATGACCCTTAAATTCTTCAGCGGCTTACGGAAGATCCCCCGCCCGTTGTAGGCGGCAAAGATCGTGTCCGCCTGGGCCAGACCGGAATCCGTGACACCCGCCGCCACGGCGCCGACATTGTAGACTGAGCCTTCCGAGGACAAGGCGACCGCGATCAGGCCATCCACGCCGCATGCGCCCTTGTCGGAACAGGGCGGCGAGCCGGGCGGGCCGGAAATGGCTGAGGCTATGGCGGCACCCACCGGGAAATAGGTCCCGACCGGATTCCCTGTCGCGATACGGAAATATCGCAGGTCCTGCGCCGCCGCGTGGTTCGCGGCGAGCAAGAGGCTGAGGATCAAGGTCAGCAAAGTGCGCATGTGACCGTCATCATGCGCCCAAGAGTTCCGCGCCGCCAAGATGCCGGAACGAAAAGAAATGGCGATTCCGGCACATGGTCGAAACCAGATGGTTACGAACAGGGCGGTAGCCTTCTTCCAATCGTTGCGCGCACATACAGCTTTCGGGCGAATAAATGAAATTTTCAGCAAATTCCGCTCGTGACACACAGCCGGAAACGGCCGTCGGCGCGTTTTTCGCGGCCGATCCGTTTCGGCATCTCGCGCTGCACCTCTTCGATGCCACCGACGACGCGCTGATGCTGATCGAGCCCGATGGCCAGGTGATCGCCGCCAATGTGGCCTGGAGCGTGCTGACCGGGCGCCCGCGGCTCGCCCTCGTCGGGCAGACGATCTTCACGCTGGCCGAGGTCCTGGATACCGACGGCCTGATCGATTGGCTGGCCGGCGGCTTCGCCGCGGCGACCGACGGGGTCGACGGGCGGGTCAAGTTCCGGCATCTGAACGGCTTCGAACTGGACGCCGATGTGGCAATCGAGGCGATCCAGGACGCCCAGCAGAACACCGTGCTGTGGCTGGTGCGGCTGCGGCCGGTACGCGCCGACGGCTACAGGTCGAACCGCCGCCGTCCGGCGTTCCGCCGCGTCGAATAGCGATCGGCGATCGGCGCGGCGGGGTCGATCAGGGCGAGTCGAGGATGGCGCGCAGGCGGACGATCGTCCTTTCCAAGTCATCGCGAGAATAGGCTGTCGCGGGGCCGCTGCCCCAGACCGGACCCGGCCAGGCTGCGTCGCCGCGGAATCGCCCCACGACATGAACGTGCAGCTGCGCCACCATGTTGCCGAGCGCCCCGACGTTCAGCTTGTCGGGCTTGGCAGCCTCGCGCAGCGCCGCCGAAGTCCGCGCCACCTCCACCATCAGCTGCGTCCGCGCCTGGGCCGACAGATCCACGATCTCGACCGCCCCCTCGATCCTGGGCACCAGGACCAGCCATGGGAAGCGGCTGTCGTTCATCAGCCGCAGCGTGCTGAGCGGAAGCTCCGTCACCGCGACCGTATCGGCCGCCAGCCGAGGGTCGAGTTCGAACACGGCCGTCAGCCGATCGTTGCGAGCGGCACCCTGTCACCAGGCCGCGCGCCGTGCCGAAAGCGCTGATAGGCAAAGACGGCGAGGCCGAGGCCGAGGCCGATCAGATCGGTAAAGGTGCCGGGCGTGATGAGGCAGAGCGCTGCGATGAACAGGACCGGCCGCAAGGCGGGAGCCACTACCCCGTTCAGCCAACCCTCGGTCGATGTCGCCAGAAGCACGACGCCGAGTGCAGCCGTGACGAAGACGTGCAGAACATCCAGCCACTCCCCCTGCCCCAGGAGCGCCGGCGAAGCGAAGAACATGAACGGCACGATGAATGTGGCGAGACCGAGTTTCACCGCGACCCAAGACGTCTTCCAGGGATCGGCCTGGGCCATGGCGGCGGCGGCGAAGGAGGCCACCGCAACAGGGGGCGTTATCGCCGAAAGCACCGCGTAGTAGAAGATGAACATATGCGCCGTCAGTGGCGGAATGCCCATACGTGTGAGGCCCGGCGCCACCACCGCGGCGGCGATCGCGTAAGCCGCCGTCGTCGGCATGCCCATGCCGAGGATGGTGACGATGATCATGGTGAAGAACAACGCCACGATCTGACTTTCCCCGGCGATCGTCAGGATCAGGTGGGAGAACCGCCCACCGATGCCGGTGAGCGCGATGACGCCGACGATGATACCCGCCGCGCCGCAGACGGCGACCAGCTGCAGGCAGTCGCGGGCGGCGAGATCGAGCGCCCCGAGCACGGCGCGCGGGCCCATGCGGCTTTCCCGCGACAGCCAGCTCACCACCACGCAGGCGATGATGCCGAGGGCGGCGGCCCGAAAACCGGAATAGCCGTTCATGAAGGCCCAGACCAGCACCACGATCGGCACGATCAGGTAGGACTTGGCCAGGAGCGGACCGAGCGCCGGCAGTTCCGAGCGCGGCAACCCGCGCAGCCCGCTTCTCACCGCATGCAGGTCGCAATGCGCATAGCAGGCGATGTAGAAGAGCAGGCAAGGGATGATGGCGGCGAAGGCGATGTCGCCGTAGGGGATGCCCGTGACCTCGGCCATGATGAAGGCGCCCGCCCCCATGACCGGCGGCGTCAGCTGCCCGCCCGTCGAGGACGTGGCCTCGACCGCGCCCGCCGTGGCCCGGTCGTAGCCGACGCGCCGCATCATCGGGATGGTCACCGAGCCCGAGGCGACCACATTCGCCACCGAGGAGCCCGAAATCGAACCGAAAAGCACGCCGGACACCACGGCCGCCTTGGCCGGACCGCCACGGGCCCAGCCGACCCCCGCCACCGCCAGGTTGTTGAACCAGTCACCCGCTTTCGAGCGAGACAGGAAGGCGGCGAAGGCGGTGAACATGATGATGAAAGTGGAGGAAACCTCGAGCGTGGTGCCGAGCACGCCCTGGTCGGAATACATGTAGCTGAAGAAGAAGCCGAGATTGAATCCCTTGTGATAGAGCACCCCCGGCAGCCAGGGCCCGGCGAAGCAATAGAGACCGAACAGGCTGCAGATGATGACGAGCGCCATGCCGGCGGTACGGCGGGTGAATTCCAGCACCACGATCAGGCCGACGACTCCGCAGATCACGTCGCCGGGTTCGAACATCGCACCCGCCCGAAACTGGAGCCCCTCCAGTTCGACGGCGAAATAGACGGCTGTGCCGAGGGCGCCCGCGATCAGAATCCAGTCGTACCAGGGCACATGGCGCATGTGCCGTCCCGAGACAGCGGTATAGAGGCCGAAGCCGATGGCCGCCCCCGCGCCCAGATGGATGGCGCGGAGCAGGATGGAATCGATCGGCCAGATATTGAGGACGGCGAGATGAAAGACGGTGTAGGCGACGCCGGCCCAGAAAAACAACGCCTTCTGAGGACCCACCAGCGCCCGCAACTGGCCGGCGAACTCCAACTCGTTGATCTTTGCGGTCTCATCGACCGCTTCCGCCTTATTCGCCATCCCTGCCCCCAGAAAACCAAAACGGGGCGCGGTTCCCAGCCCCGCGCCCCGCCGTAAGCATCAGACGGTCACGAACCGGCGAGCTTGGCCGGGATCGTGATGCCTTTTTCCTTGTAGTATTTCACCGCGCCCGGATGGAACGGCAGGAAGGTGTTGCGGTCCCAGTTCTTGATCAGCGTTTCCTGGGCCGAGGCATGACCCTTCACCATGGCGTCGTTGTTCTCCAGCACCGCCTTGGTGATGTTGTAGGCGACGTCGTCCGTCAGGTCCTTGTGGACGATGAAGAAGTTGTAGACGCCGAGCGTCTTCTGATCCTCGTTCAGCGTCTTGTAGGTGCCCTTGGGAATGACCGCGCCGGACAGTTCCGGCATGGCCGCCTGGATCTTCTGCGCTTCCGCATCGGTGAAGCTGAAGAAGCGCACCGGACGCTGGGCCTCGATCTCCGAGAAAGCGGCGATCGGCAGGCCAGCGGCGAAGAAGAAGGCGTCGATCAGGCCGTCGCCCAACTGGCTCGCCATGTCGCTGCCCTG
Organism: bacterium; assembly: GCA_022844005.1. Taxonomy (GTDB): domain Bacteria; phylum Pseudomonadota; class Alphaproteobacteria; order Ferrovibrionales; family Ferrovibrionaceae; genus Desertibaculum. Next base: position 14,673 of record JALHMN010000045.1, read on the forward strand.
GCCGTTCCGGATGGTCACCTTCATGCCGAGGGTCTCGAACATCGCCGGGACATAGGTGCCGGGCGTGCCGGCCTTGGGGCCGACGCCCACCGTCTTGCCGTTCAGATCGGCGATCGACTTGAGGCCGCTCTTCTCGGTCACGATCACGTGGAAAGGCGTGTCGTACATCGGGAACAGCGCCCGGATGTTGTTGAACTTCTTGCCCTGGGTCCACGGCGCCGAACCGTTCCAGGCCTGCAGCGCGATGCCCATGGTGGTCATGCCGAGCTCGATCTGCTTGGAATCGGTCAGAATGACGTTCTGGTTCGGGCCCTGGGTCTGCTGGGTAGAGACGTTGATACCGATCTTCTCGGTCAGCAGAGTTGCGACCACGCCGCCATAGATGAAATAGGTTCCACCGACGGAAGCCGTGCCGAGTGTCAGGGATTTGGGCTGCGCCACCGCGGCGCCGCCGAGGGCCAGCGCGCCGGCCAAGGCACCCGCCAATCCAAGCGCAAGACTCTTCATCACAGTCATTCCAATCGCCTCCCTTATGGGCGCCGTAGTTAGGCGCCATGCGAAGCCGGGATATTTACAGCAAGAGCGCCGGCACACAACCCGACCCCCGACCAAGGTCGAAGACCGCCACTGGCGGCCTCCGGAAAGGCGTGCTTAAAGTGCCGCAAACATCAGTTGCCCGCGGAGGAGCGCTACCCATGGATCTCTCGTTCACGCCCGAGGAACTCGCCTTCCGCGACGAGGTGCGGAGCTTCCTGGCCGAGAAGTATCCGGCCGATATCAAGGAACGGGCGAAGAAGGGCTGGTCCTACCTGCCGAAGGAAGACCATGTCCGCTGGCAGAAGATCCTCTACGAGCGGGGCTGGATCGCCCCGCACTGGCCCAAGGAGTACGGCGGCACCGGCTGGACGCCACGGCAGAAGTTCATCTTCGAAGAGGAGTGCATGGCGGGGAATTGCCCGCGCGTGCTGCCCTTCGGCCTGACCATGGTGGGCCCGGTCATCTACACCTTCGGCAACGAGGCGCAGAAGGCGAAGTTCCTGCCCCGCATCCTCTCCTCCGACGACTGGTGGTGCCAGGGCTATTCGGAGCCGGGCTCGGGCTCCGATCTCGCCAGCCTGCAGACCAAGGCGATCCGCGAGGGCGACAACTATCGCGTCACCGGTTCCAAGATCTGGACCTCGGGCGCGCACAAGGCGAACTGGATGTTCTGCCTCGTCCGCACCAAGTCGGACGGTAAGCCGCAGGAAGGGATCAGCTTCCTCCTGATCGACATGAAGTCGCCCGGCATCACCGTGCAGCCGATCGTGTCGATCGATGTCGGCCATTACCTGAATTCGGTCTTCCTCGACGACGTGATCGTGCCGGCCGAGAACCTGATCGGCGAGGAGAACAAGGGCTGGACCTACGCCAAGTTCCTGCTCGGCTATGAACGCACCGGCATCGCCGGCGTGGGCCGCTCGAAGATGCGGCTCGAGATGCTGAAGGGCATCGCCCGGGCCGAGCAGCTCGACGGCCAGCCCTTGATCCAGGATGCCGGCTTCAAGCGCCGCATCGCCCAGATCGAGACCGACCTGATGGCGCTGGAGCACACCAATCTGCGCGTCATGTCCTCCTCGGGTGCGGGCGGCGGCAACCTCGCCTCGCTGCTCAAGATCCGCGGCACCGAGATCGAGCAGGCGATCAACGAGACCCTGGTCGAGGCGCTCGGCAACTACGGCACGCCCTATGACGTGAACTTCCCGCGCTGGGACCGGAACGAGCCGCCGGCGGGGCCCGACTACGCCACCGGCGTGGTGGCCGAGCACCTGCTGAAGCGGGCGGCTTCCATTTATGGCGGCACCAACGAGGTGCAGCGCAACATCATCGCCAAGATGGTGCTGGCGCTCTGAGCTCCGGCGCCGACCAGTACACCGACACGGCCTCGCCCCTCCGGGGCGGGGCCATTTTTTTGCGTCCGGATTTATCCGCGATTTTCCGCTATCGCCTGAGTCTCGACATTTCTGTTCAATATCAATGGGTTGAGACACTGGCAGCGAACCGGAGGCGGAACTGGGCTTCCGCCTGAGGCGGAAGCGGGGTTCCGGACATGTACCGCAACTTGTCGAGGCAACCTGCCGGCAGCGCCAAGATCTTCACTTGTCCAGGAGCGCGGACCGTTCGTCGTGGCTCACGAATGGCCAGTGAAAATAATAGCACAGATAGCAAATTATTTCAATGTAGACGCCTCATATCCCTTGTGGCGGAAGCGGAGTTCCGCTTCCGTCGCGCGCATCCCCAGGGTTTCACCGGCGCACGGCCAGCCCTTACCGGGACCACGGTTACTTCGCCCGGGCGCGGCGCGATTCTGCCCGGCGGACAGACTTGTCCGCCGCCCGGCGCCGCCGATGCCCCCTACCCCGACAGCCCTTCGCGGCTCAGAAGCCGGGCGAAGGCGAGGGTCGTGCGGTCCTCGAAGGGCGCGCCCATGATCTGCACGCCGACCGGCAGGCCCGCTTTCGTCTTCGCCACCGGCACCGCGGTTGCCGGCAGGTGCGGCAGCGTGGCCACCGCGGGCCAGGCGAGCTGGTCGCCGTAGGGCGTCTCCACCCCGTCGATCAAGAGCCGGCGGGAGTCCTGGTCGGGGTTGTCGTCATGGGGATAGGCGGCGGTGCCGAAGGGCGGCATCACCACCACGTCGATCTCGCGGAAGACCGAGCGCCAGGCGCGGGTGACGCGCATCTGCTCGTCCAGCAGGTTCATCCAGGCATGCGCGTCGATCGGCTTCGCGTCGGGGGCGCCGCGGGTGGTGATGGCGATCAGCATCGCCATATAGGTCCGGTGCGCGGCGGCGAGATCGGGCAGGCCGGGGGCCGTGCGGGTGACCTTCGCGCCCTTCCTCGCCAGCGCCTCCGCGAGCGCGTTCAGGGGGCCGCGCAGGCTCGCGTCGGTCGCCGCGGAGGGATGACTGTCCAGCACCAGCACGCGGTAGTCGCCGAGCGTCGCGTGGCGCGCCGGCGGCAGGTCGAGTTTCCAGCCCGAACCGGGGAGCGGGCCCGCCATCACGTCGAAGGCGACGGCGAGATCCTCGGCGCTCCGCGCCAGCGGGCCGACCACGGCGAGTTCGACATCGACGCTGTCGCTGCCCGGGAAGTCGTGGCCCATGAGCGGGATGACGCCGTGCGAGGGCTTGTGGCCGTAGATGCCGCAGAAATGCGCCGGCACGCGGATCGACCCGCCGATGTCGGAGCCGAGTTCGAGCGGCACCATGCCGGCAGCGACGGCGGCGGCCGAACCGCCTGAGGAACCACCCGGGGTGCGCGACAGGTCGTGCGGGTTGGCGGTGCGGCCGTAGATGGGGTTGACCGCCTGCCAGTCGGCCAGCACCACCGGCACGTTTGTCTTGCCGAGGATGACCGCGCCCGCCGCCTTGAGGCGGGCCACCGTCACCGCGTCCCCGGCGATGGGAAGGTCCTTGAACATCGGCATGCCCCAGGTGGTGGGCAGGCCGGCGACATTGTTGGATTCCTTCACCGTCATCGGCACGCCGAGGAGGGGCTTGCCGGTGGCGGCCTTGCCCGCGGCATCGATGCCCTTCGCCGCCGCGCGGGCGCGGTCGAAGTCGCGCACCACCACGGCGTTGATCGGCCCGTCCAGCGCTTCGATGCGGGCGATGGCGGCATCGCAGGCTTCCAGCGCCGAGACGGTCCCGGCGGCGACGGCCCGGGCCGTTTCGGTCGCGGTCGCTTTGCTGAGATCGAGATCGCCGGGTCCGGACATCATGCTGCTTCCCTGCCATGGAGAGACGACAACCATGCCGAAGGGCCGGTAAGTGGCGCAACTGCTCCACAGCGCGAGGCTAGTGCATCCTGATGCCGGATGGAGCCGCGGGGGCGAATGACGCTATAATCCGCTTGTTGTGGGAGTCCTTCGTCATGGAACATGTGATCAAGCTGCACATCGAAAAGCTTCCAGAAGGCGTCTATCTGGCAACCAGCGACGAGGTGCAGGGGCTGGTCGCGCAGGGTCGGACCATTCAGGAAACGATCGAGATCGCGCGTGACGTGGCGAAGAAGCTCATCGAGGCACAGAGCGGCGGTGACGCCATAACGCTAAAGCCGGCGAACGAAGCTTTCGACTATCCGCTGATCGTCGCCACCTGATGGGCCGCCTTGCCGGTTTCAGCTATCGCGACGTTGTTCGGCGGCTGAAGGCACTCGGACTCGAGTTTCACCGGCAAGCGGCGGGATCCCATGAAATCTGGTTCAATCCGTCACTGAAACGCTACACGACCATTCCCAATCATCCCGGCGACCTGCCCGAGGGGACGCTGCGCGCCATCCTCAGGCAGGCGGGGATCGAAGCGGAAGAGTTTCTGCGGCTGAAGTAACCAGCGAAAACGCGCTGCTACAGCACGCCCGCCAGCCGCTTGCTGATGATCGCATTGGCCTCGGCCATGATGCGGTCGATCAGTTCCTTCACCGTCGGGATGTCGTGGATGAGGCCCGCCACCATGCCGCAGGACCAGGCGCCGGCATCCATTGCGCCGTCCTTCATGATCTTCGGATAGACGCCCGCCACCTCGGCGATGATGTCCTCGAACTTGATGTTGGCGCCGAGTGCCTTCTCCTTCTCGAGCAGCCGTTCGACCGCAGGGTTGGTCAACACCCGCTCGGTGTTGCGCAAGGGGCGCATGACGAGGCGGGTATCGAGTTCGCTGGCCGCCACCAGGGCCTGTTTCACGTTCTCGTGGATGGGGGCTTCCTTGGTCGCCATGAAGCGGGTGCCCATGTTCATGCCCTCGGCGCCCAGCGCCATGGCGGCGACCAGCGAGCGGCCGTCGGCCATGCCGCCGGAGGCGACGAAGGGGATCTTCAGCTCCTCCGCCGCGCGCGGCAGCAGGATGAAGTTCGGCACGTCGTCCTCGCCCGGATGCCCGCCGCATTCAAAGCCATCGACGCTGACCGCGTCGCAGCCGATCGATTCCGCCTTCAGGGAATGGCGGACGGAGGTGCATTTGTGGATGACCTTGATCCCCGCATCCTTCAGCGCGGGAAGCCATTTCTGCGGGTTGTTGCCGGCGGTCTCCACCGCCTTGACGCCGCTTTCGATGATGACGCGCACGAAGCCCGGATAGTCGGGCTGGCTCAGCACCGGCAGGAAGGTGAGGTTCACGCCGAAGGGCTTGTCGGTCATGTCCTGGCAGCGCCGGATTTCCTTCGCCAGGTTGTCGGGCGTGCCCTGAGTCAGTCCGGTGATGATGCCGAGCCCGCCGGCATTGGAGACGGCCGCCGCCATTTCGGCGAAGCCGACGAAATGCATGCCGCCCTGGATGATCGGATGCTCGATGCCGAACATTTCGGTGATCTTGGTCTTCATGGCGTTTCTCGGGTCCCTGCAGGTTTCTGCGTTGTGAGTGCCGCTGATCCTGCCGGATTCCGATCCGGGAATCTTCCCCCTCGACACTCCCCCGGGTAGTCTTGCGCCGCTCGTGCGAAAGTCCTTTTCCTCTGAAGCGTGCCGATGACCCTGCCAAAGCTCATCGCGAATTGGCTAGCGCACCGGCGCCTGCGATCAGCCGCGCAGCAGTACGCCGCGCGGCTCGGTCCTCAACTCGTTCATGCCTATGGCGCAGGCGAGCGCTACACCGTCGATCAGATTCGCACGGCTGTAGAACGGGCACGCCTTCCGGTCGGCTTCATCAGGATCGGCTACGCGGCCTTCTTAAGCGAAGAGGGCTTTCGCGCAGCGATCACGCAAAGCACCCGATCGGACTATGACGCCCTGAGAGCGCTCTTCCGCTCCTTCATCAGCCGCCGCTTTCAAGCTGAGACCGGAACCGAAGACGGCTTGGGAGGAGGATACCAGGGCGCGCAGGGCGCTGACTCTGGAAGCCCCTGATCAACCAAGCAGCGGACGGTTCAGCTCCGTCCGCCAGTCCGTCGGATCTGGCGTCGATTGCGGACCGACCGAATAGACCTCCCACAGGCTCTCGGCCTGCTTGCACCCTTCCGCCGTCATCCACTTGTCGAACGCGCCCCAGGCAGCGGGCAGGCCCTCATAGGGACCGGTGTAGACCGTGCGGGCGACCTTCCGCCCCGGCAGTTCGCCCGGCTTCACCCGTGCGGCGGGCGCGACCGGTTTGCCGACCCTGACGCCGAGTTCGAAATCGAAGGTGTCGGGCGTGATGCGGAAGTGATGGGCGAAGACGGCGCCGATGGGCTCGATCTTCTGCTCGGCCAGGATGCCCATGAGTTCGCCGACCGCCGGGCCGAAGGCCGACATCATTTCGGTCCGGGGGATGGTCAGGTGGATGACGGCGGCCTCATGCGCCTCGGTGGAGAGGATTTGCGGCGGCGACAGCATGGTGCGATCTCCAGGCTCAATTTAACTCGCCGGATATATAACCAATTAGTTAAATAATGCGCAAGCCACTTCGCCTCACCAGAGCGGCGGGCTCATGGTCGAGACATGAGCGGCGATGACCTTCCAGCCTTCCGGGAAACGCACGAAAGTCTGGCTCTGCCGGCCGACCAGGTCCTTGCCCCGCACCTTGAACTCGAGGTTCACGGTGGCGATGTCGCGCCCCAGCGTCAGGATCTCGAGGCGGATACGCTTTTCCTTGATGCCCGGGCCCGGCGGGCGGCGGGTGCGGTGGCCGTGGATCTCCTCGAAGCCGTAGCCGTTCTCGTGCAGCGCATAGCGAATGGTATGCGGGCTGTTCCAGAAGGTGGCGTCCAGCACATCGACTTTCTTGTCGATCAGCGCCTGTTCGTAGGTCTCGAAGATCTGGCGGATCTCTTCCACCACTTCGGGGATGTTGGGGGTCCGGTCGGTCATGCTGCGCGCTCCATCGCTTCGGCCACGGCTATCAGGGTAGCGTCGCTGCCGCGCCCGCCCAGGATCGAGAGCCCGATGGGGAGACCATCGAGTTCCGCACCGGGGATGCTGACCTGCGGGAAGCCGGCGAGGCCGCCATGGGCGCAGAGGCAGAGGATACGGTCGCGCAAGGGTGTCTGCACAGGGACCGGGAGGCCCTTCGGCACTGCCGGGAAGGGCGTCGTCGGCATGCAGAGGATGGTGTCCGGCGGCAGGAGATAGCGCAGGCGCGCCCGCACCTCGGTCCGCATCAGGTTGGCCCAGCCCTGCTCGGCCTCCTGGACCATCGAGCCCATGACCAGGCCGCGGGCCACACCGAAGGCCATGCGCGGATTGTCGCGCAGCACCCAGTCCTTGAAGGTGGACCAGGCTTCCGCCGGCTGCAGCGTGCGCTGGGCCCGGCCCCAGGTGGAGAGGCCGGGCGGTGCCATCACCTCGTCCCGGGCGGCGCCGACCAGGCCTTTGAGCCGTTCGACCATCGGCTGCAGCGCCGCCGCCACTTCGGGATCGGCGAAACCGAAGGCATCGACGGCGACGATCAGCCGGGTGGGAAGGGCGGCCGGAATCTCCTCGCCCAGCATCGCGGCCGATACCTTGGCGAAGGTGGCGGCGTCGCGGGCGAACCAGCCGGTGGTGTCCGATGTCGGCGCCTGCGGCAGCATGCCGTCGAGCGGCAGCCGGCCATGCGTGGGCCGGATGCCGTAGAGGCCGCAGAAGGAGGCCGGCACCCGCACCGAGCCGCCGGTGTCGGTGCCGAGTGCGGTGTCGCAGAGCCCCGCCGCCACCGCCGCCGCCGAGCCGGAGGACGAGCCGCCGGGCACGCGATCCGGCGCCCTGGTATTGAGCGGCGTGCCGTCGAAGGCGCTTTCGCCGAGGATGCCGAGCGACACTTCATCCGTGACGGTCTTGCCGATCAGGGTAGCCCCGGCATCGAGCAGGGTCTGCACCGCCCAGGCGTGTTTCGAGGGCACCGGGTTCGCCCGCGCCCAGTCGGGGTTGCCACCGCCGGTGACTTCGCCCGCCACGTCGAACAGGTCCTTGGCGGCGAAGGTGAGGCCGGAGAGCGGCCCGCCGGCCTTCCCCTCGACCCGCACGCTCGGTCCCGGGACGAAGGCGCCGACCGGATCGGCGCTCACGCGACGTCCCCGATCGCGCACCAGACCGGCGTGTGGTCGGAGGCCTTTTCCCTGCCCCGCGCGTCGCGGTCGATGTCGCAGGCGATCAGCCGGTCGGCGACCGCGGGCGAAAGCAGGAAATGATCGATCCTGAGGCCGTGATCGAAGCGCCAGGCCGCCCCCTGGTAGTCCCAGAAGGTCCAGGCCTTGGGGCGGTCGGGATGGAGCCCGCGGAAGGCCTCGGTCAGGCCGAGGTTGAGGATGCTGCGCCAGGCGGCGCGCGCCTCGGGCCGGCAGAGCGCATCGCCGGCGAAGGCCGGCGGGTCCCAAACATCGGCGGCGGTCGGGCAGATGTTGAAATCGCCGGCGAGCACGAAGGGCGTCTCGTCCATCAGCAGCGCCTCGGCCCTCGCCTCGAGGCGCGCCATCCAGCGGAGCTTATAGGCGAACTTCTCCTCGCCCCCGTTGCCGTTCGGCAGGTAGAGGCCACAGATGCGGATGCCGGCGACCGTGCCCTCGATCCAGCGGGCGTGATCGTCGGCATCGTCGCCGGGCAGGCCGCGGGAAATGTCGCTGACCGGCAGCCGCGAGAGGAAGGCGACGCCGTTATAGGTCTTCTGCCCGTGGGTATGGACCTCGTAGCCGAGTTCGCGCAGTTCGAGCGCCGGGAAATCGGCGTCCACGCACTTGATCTCCTGCAGGAGCAGCACGTCGGGCGTGTTGGCGCGCACCCATTCCAGCACGTTGGGCAGGCGGACCTTGATGGAATTGACGTTCCAGGTGACGATCTTCATCCGCATCCTTGCAGTCTGGCCGCCGTGGCCACCGGGCCATCGTTCCGGCCGGCCGACACTCTGCCCGGGCAGCGCCCTTCCGCAACCCCCTGCTTCCGGATCACGCCATGCCGGATCATCCCGGCGCCGCCTTGCCCAGCACGGCGCGCACCAGCGCATCCCGCATCAGCCGCTCGAGCACGGCGAACTCGCCCGGATCCATGCCCTCCAGCATCAGTTGAACGACGGTATTGGAACCTGCGACCATGGCCTTCGCGGCGGTTTCCGCCGGCAGGTTGAGCGGCATGCCCGGGGGCAGCCGGCGCAGCCGTTCGAGAACGATCGCTTCCGCCCCGCTGCGGAGTGCGGCGATCCCCTCGCCCTCCCGCAACAAGGCTCGCAGCAGGTCCGGCGCGGAGCGCGCGAAGGCGATCCAGTCATCCCAGCCGCGCAACAGATCGGCCAGCGGATCGCCGGTGAGCGGCGTGGCGCGCTTCCTGGCGAAGAAGGCCTGCATCTCGCGCTCGGCGAGTGCCCGCAGGAGGCCGTCCTTGTCGCCGAAGTGATGATAGAGCGTGGGCGCCGTGATGCCGGCGCCGTCGCAGATCCGGCGCGTGGTCAAGTTGTCCGGCCCGGCGTCGCGCAGCAGTGCCGCGGCGACCTCCAGCACCCGTTCCGCCGTGCCCGGTGTTGCCTTACGCATGATTCACTATAGCGACGCTATACATCTCTATATAGCGATGCTATAGAAGAGATGGCGGCCCGATGACGCGTCACGTGACGCTCCGTCGTCCCGCAGGAGGATCGCGGCATGAAGATTTTCCTCACCGGTGCCACCGGCTTCGTCGGCAGCCACATGCTGCGGCGCCTGTTGAAAGAGGGCCACGCGGTAGTGGCCTCGGCCCGCGCGCCCGCGTCCGAAGCGGCGCTGCGGGCTGCCGGGGCCAACCCGTGGATCGGCAGTATCGAGCCGGGCGCCGGCCTCCTCCAGGCCCTCAAGGGCTGCGATGCGATCGTCCATTGCGCCGCGCATCTGAAGATGTGGGGCGCATGGCAGGAGTTCGAGGCGAGCAACGTCGGCCTGACGCGAACTCTTCTGGAAGCGGCGCGGCAATCGGGCGTTCGTCATTTCATCCACATCAGCGCGGGTTCCGTGGTGCTGCAGGCGCCGGGCCCGATGTTCGATGTCGACGAATCGGCACCGCTGACCAGCCGGCGAGAACTACCCTACTCCAGCACCAAGGCCGAAGCGGAACGCCTGGTCCTGCAGGCCGCCGGGCCGGGCTTGCGCACGATCGCGCTGCGCCCGCCGCTGATCTGGGGGCCGGGCGACATCTTCGACCGCGAACTCGGGGAGCGGATCGAGAAAGGCCAGTTCGGCTGGTTCGGCGGCGGTCACTACCCCTACATCACCTGCCACATCGACAACCTGTGCGAGGCGACGGTTCTGGCCCTCGGCTCGCCCGCGAGCGGCATCGCCTGCTTCGTGACCGATGGCGGGACAGTGGACCTGCGCGCCTTCATGACCCAACGCATCGAGGCACGCGGCCTGCCGGTGCCCCGCATGTCGATGCCGCGCGGCCTCGCCTGGTCGATCGCGGGATTCGCGGAAAGGCTGTGGCGGGGACTGGGTCTCGGCGGCGAACCGCCGCTGACACGAGAGACGCTCAGGCTGATCGCCTATCCCTTCAGCCTGAAGACCGATCGGGCGTTGCGGGAAATCGGCTACCGACCGGTGATCAGCGTCGAGCAGGGTCTGGAGAGATTGGCCGGCGCGGGCAGGACCGCGCGGGCCTAGTCGGGCAGCAGGCTCAGACCGAGAAGGACGAGCCGCAGCCGCATTTGGAGGTGGCGTTCGGATTCCGGATCTGAAACGAGGCGCCGATCATGTCCTCGACGAAGTCGATCTCGGCATCCTTCATGTATTCCAGCGACATGGTATCGACCAGCACGGTCACCCCGTCGCGCTCGATGGCGAGGTCGTCGCCGGTGCGCTCCTGATCGACGGTGAAGCCGTATTGGAAGCCCGAGCAGCCACCGCCGGAGACGGCGATGCGCAGCATCGAGCCGGGGGCCTCGTCCTTCAGGATCTCCGCGATACGCCGGGCCGCGTTCGCCGTCACGCTGACCGGGATGTGTTCCAGAACCGCCGCGTCGCTCATCACCAATGTCTCTCCGGCATGACCTGCACCCTCCCTATCTAAGTATTGTTGAGAACAAGTCAATTCAGCCGCCCAGCAGGACCAGGATCGGCGCCACCGTCAGCGCCGCCACGATGGTGGTCGCGGTGACGATGGCGGCGGCCAGCGGCGCATTGCCGCCCATCAGCCGGGCCAGGACGTAGGCCGAGGGCGGCGAGGGCATGCTGGCCCAGAGGATGGCGACCTGGAGGGCCAGCCCCTCGATCCCGAAGGCCCAGGTGGTGCCGGCCATGACCAGCGGGAAACCGACCAGCTTCAGACCGCAGGCGGCGGCCACCAGCGGCAGGGCGGCCCGGGCGGCGGCGAGGTCGAGCCCCGCGCCCGCCGCCATCAGGCCGAGCGCCACGGACGCCCGTCCCAGCGCCTCGATGGTCGGGCCGATGCCGCGCGGCAAGCCGACCCCGCTGACGTTGAGGAGGATGCCGGCGAGACAGGCCAGGATCATCGGGTTCCGGGCCAGCAGCTTCAATTGCTGGCCGAGGCCCGTCTTCCGCGCCCCGGCATAGCGGACCAGAATCAGCACGCTGAGCACATTCAGGACCGGCGTCTGCACCGCGACCGCGACGGCGAAGAGCGCCGCCCCGGTCGGCCCGAACAGGATGAAGGCGGCGGCGACGCCGACATAGGTGTTGAAGCGCAAGGATCCCTGGAAGACCGAGGTGAAGGCGGGCCCATCCCCCGGCAGCAGGCGGCGCAGCGCCAGCAGAATCACCGCCATGCCGATGGTGGCGGAGAACAGTGCGCCGGCCAGCGGCAGCGGGTCGTAGCCGCCGAGATTCGCCCCGGCCAGGGTGGAGATCAGGAGCCCCGGCAGCAGGATGAAATAGGCGAGCTTGTCCAGCGAGGGCCAGAAGGCCTCGCCTGGGAAGCCCACGCGGCGCAGCCCGTAGCCGAGAGCGATCAGCAGGAAGACCGGGACCAGCGCCTCGGCGACGGCGATCATGCGTCGCGGTACTTCGGCGGACGCTTCTCGCGGAAGGCGCGCACGCCTTCGGGAAAGTCGGCGGATTGGACGGTCAGGATCTGGTTCCTGTCCTCCATCGCGATCGCCGATTCGAGGCTGGGCGCGTCGATCGACATGTTGAGACACTCCTTGGTGAGGCGGAGCGCCAGCGGCGCGGTGGCGAGCAGGTCGTCGACATAGGACTGCCCGGCCTTCTCGAGTTCGGCTTCCGGAACCACCTCGGAGACGAGGCCGATGCGAAGCGCCCGGTTGGCATCGACGAAGCGGCCGGTCATCAACATCTCGGCGGCGATGGAAGCGCCGACGAGGCGCGGCAGGAAATAGCTCACCCCCACATCGCAGCCCGACAGGCCGATCTTGATGAAGGCGGCGTTCATGCGCGAACCCTCGGCGGCGACGCGGACGTCGGAGGCGAGCGCCAGGGCGAGACCCCCGCCGGCGGCCGAGCCGTGCAGGAGGCAGACGATCGGCTGCGGCGCCCGGCGCATGCGCATGACGATCTCCGACACCCGGCGCTGCACGCGCAGGCCGTGGGAGGGGCCGCTCTCCTCGCTGATCGAAGTCTCCTTCAGGTCGGCCCCGGCGCAGAAGCCCCTGCCCGCCCCCTTCAGCACCACGACACGCACCGAATGGTCGGTGTAGAGGCGCTGGAAGTAGTCCTGCAGCTCCAGCATCATGGTCGCGTTCAGCGCATTCAGCCGTTCCGGCCGGTTCAGGGTCAGCCAGTCGACGCCCTGGCGGCGGTCGAGGCTGAGGGTTTCGTATTTCGGCATGGCTTCGGTCATTGTCCGTCTCCTCCGTCGGGCGCTACCTTGGCTGTGAAACGAAACGGGAGGAAGGCCATGGCCGAGGGATTTCTCTATCCGGAGCACCTGATCGCGACCGAGGACCTGACTGGGCTGCTGGATGATCCGAAGGTGCGGGTGCTGGACGCGACCGTGCATCTCGACCCCAGGCCCGAGGGCGGCAACGCGGTGCGGAGCGGCCGGGCCGATTTCGAGGCCGGTCACATCCCGGGTGCGGGCTTCATCGACCTCTCGACCGAGGTGTCGGACCCGAAGGCCCGCTACTACTTCATGCTGCCGCCGGCCGAGCAGTTCGCCGCCGCGATGCGCGCGCAGGGCATCGGCGACGACACGCTGGTGGTCGCCTATTCCACCGCCAACCACTGGTGGGCGACGCGGCTGTGGTGGCTGATGCAGGTGTTCGGGCACCGCAAGGTGGCGGTGCTGGATGGCGGCATGCAGCGCTGGAAGGCGGAGGGCCGCCCGGTCGATTCCGGCGCCCCAAGGCAGGTGCAGGCGGGCGGTTTCAGCCAGCGGCCGGCCAACACGAAGCTGGTGGCGAGCAAGGAGGAGGTGGCGGCGGCGATCGGCGACGGGTCGGTATGCACCATCAATGCGCTGCGCCCCGAGCAGCATGCCGGCACCGGCGGGGCGCATTACGGCCGGCCCGGGCGGATCAAGGGCAGCATCAGCGTGCCGGCGCTCAGCATGGCCGATCCGGAGACCAACCTCTACAAATCGCCGGCCGAACTGCGGCGCCTGCTGGCCGAGCCGCTGTCGACGCCCCGGGCGATCACCTATTGCGGCGGCGGCATCGCAGCCTCCTCCGTCGCCATGGCGCTCACCATGCTGGGGCACAAGGACGTGCGCCTCTACGACGCCTCGCTGTCGGAATGGGCCCGCGATCCGAACCTGCCGATGGAGACGGACTGAGGGTATCGGGATAGACAACCAAAGCGGGCAGCGGCTAGACTCCGCAGGCTGCGGCATTGCCGTAGATCTGTACTCAGGGGGGGTCAGTGCTGGCAGCTATGCGGGTTGTTTTGTTGCTGGCGGGCCTGTCGATTCTCTCGGCCTGCATGGGCGAAATTCGATACGCGAACGTTCGGCCGAACGTGACGATCACCAAGTCGGTCTCCGGCAAGGGGGCGGTCGCTCTCTCAATCGTTGATGAACGGTCGAGCACGACGGTCAGCGATCTGAAGACCGGAGGCTCGAATATCCGGCTCATCGAACCGATTCCGCTGGTCGAGCCTACGCTGAAGCAAGCTCTGAGCGAGAACGGCTTCACGCCGGTGGAAAAAGCCAGCGCCACTGACCGCAGGCTCAAAGTGGAAATCCGCGCCATCGAACTGAAGATCGCCGGCGGTTTCGCGACGACCTCCTACCTGACGAACGCTGCCCTGAAGGTGATTGCGAACAGCAAGGAACAGACATTCGAGCGATTCTATCGATCTGAAGCCATGGCGAGATCAGCAGTCGGTTCGGACGAACGCAACGATCAACTGGTCAGTGAAGCATTGTCCAAGGCCATGTCCGATGTCGCCAACGATGCAGAATTGATGGCCTTCCTGGCGCGATGAGCGTGGCAGGGCCAAAGCAGATGGAGCTTGCGAGCGTGACGAGATCAAAAGCGGTGCGGGCTGTCCGGCCTCTGTTCCTCGTGTCGTTTCTTCTCCTCGGCGGCGGGTGCGCCCTCGCCCCTCAGGATGCGGTGCTGAATCCGGCCGTGACAATCAGCAAGACCGCAGCCGGCGGGGGCGCCCCGGTAAGCGTCGAAGTGGTCGACGAACGACCGAGCACCGTGGCGGGAACCCGGATGATGGGGCAGGCCAGGTATATCGGCGCCGAAATCAAGGTCGCCGAAGTAACGCCAATTGTTGAAGCCAAGGCGAAAGAAGCACTCGTCAGGAATCAGTTTGTCCCGGAGGGACCCTCCGCCGCCACCGATCGAAAGCTGAAAGTAGAGATCAGGGCACTGGACTTGAAGACCCAGCACACGATGTTTTCGGCATCCTACCTGCCGTCCGCAGCATTTAAAGCCGTTGCGCGAAACAAGGCAGACAACTTCGAGAAGCTCTACCGCGTGGACTTTTCGGAAGGTACGATGTGGTACAATTCAGACGACAAGAACAACCGCCTGCTCAGCGAGGCCGTCGGCAAAGTCCTCGACGACATGCTGAACGACCCAGAGCTGATGGGCTTCCTCGCCCGTTAAGCCGCTGGCCTGACTAGGAAATCGAGCGCGCCCTGAAGGATCCAGGCGGCGGCGAGCTTGTCGATCACCTCGCCTCGGCGCTTCCTGGTCGCGTCGGCCTCGATCAGCATGCGCTCGACCCCCGCGGTCGACAGCCGCTCGTCCCAGAAGGCGATCGGAATCAAGGGGATGAGCGGTTCGAGGTTGCGGGCGAACTGGCGCGTCGACTGGCAGCGCGGGCCTTCCGAGCCGTCCATGTTGACCGGCAATCCGAGGATGACGGCCGCCGTCCGGTCGGCCGTCAGCACCTTCACCAGCGCCGCGGCATCGGCGGAAAACTTTTTCCGTTCAATGGTTTGCCGCGGCGTGGCGACGCGGCGCAGCGGATCGGAGACGGCCATCCCGATCGTCTTGGTGCCGACATCGAGGCCGAGGAGGCGGCCCGAGGGGGGCAGGATCGGCTTCAGGTCCGCGATGTTGCTGATGATCATGCCGGGTGGTACTAGCCCCTGAAGCAGTGATTTCGAAGGTGGCACATGGCGTTCGACAAAGCCACGGTGGCGCGCGTGGCGCGGCTCGCCCGGCTCGAGGTTCCCGACGACCAGTTGCAGGCGGTGGCCGGCCAGCTGGACGGAATTCTCCAGTTCGTGGAACAGCTTAACGCCATCGACACCAAGGGCGTCGAGCCCATGACCTCGGTGGTCGAAGCGACCCAGCGCATGCGCCCGGATGCGGTCACCGACGGCGATATCCAGGACAAGGTTCTGGCCAACGCGCCGGAGCGTTTCGAGGGCTATTTCGTGGTCCCGAAGGTGATCGAATAGCCATGTCGAAACCCAGCGCTTATCCAGCACTCACCGTGACCACGGCTCGCGAGGGCCTGCGCCGGAAGGAATTCAGCGCCACCGAGCTGGCGAAGGCCGCCATCGCCGAGATGGAGGCCGCCCGGTCCCTCGGCGCCATGATCACCGAGACGCCCGAGCGCGCGCTCCAGGACGCCGCGCGGGCCGACCAGCGGATCGCCAAAGGCGAGGCCGGGGCGATCGAGGGCATCCCGCTCGCCATCAAGGACCTGTTCTGCACCGAGGGGGTGCAGACCACGGCCGGCAGCAAGATCCTGAAGGGCTTCGTGCCGCAGTACGAATCGACCGTCACCGCCAATCTGTGGAAAGCGGGCGGCGTGATGCTGGGCAAGGCCAACATGGACGAGTTCGCCATGGGCTCCAGCAACGAGACCTCTGCTTACGGGGCGGTCGAGAACCCCTGGCGGCGGCCGGGCGACAACCGGGCGCTGGTCCCGGGTGGCTCCTCCGGCGGCTCGGCGGCGTCGG
>JALHMN010000046.1 GCA_022844005.1 bacterium
AGGCGAAAAACAGGATCGGCGCATGGTAGGCGTAGAGACTGAATGTCGTGGATGCGAGAGCGCGAACCAGCCGCGCAAGTGTGCGAAGATTGGGCTTCCACCCCGCCACGCCAATCAAGTTGGCGACCATCAAGGCGGCTAGGACATAGTCGTAAAGCGAAAAACCGTGTGCAAGAAATGGGCTATCCATGACCGGCAAGGCGGCTTTGAGGCCGCCCGCCTCGACGATGACCATCACTGTCGCCGAACCAAGGGCGAGTAAGCGTCCAGCAGCACGCCCGATGCTCACCCGTTCGGCCGCGGCGCCGGCAAGCCAGACTGGAAGCAGAGACAACACGCCTGGCCCGGCGACGAGAGCGACCGCGGTGATGGATAGCCATCGGACCGCTCCTCTGAGGTAGAAAAAGCATCCGAAGAGCGCGTAGTAGAAAATCTCATAGAGCAGCGACCAGAAAGGCACATTGGAGCCGGGTACCACGTCGGTTTGCCAAGGTCCCCATGTTTTCAGATAGATCCATCCGCCCCCCTGCTGAAGCCATGTCGCCGCTTCATAGGGCGTGCCGTTGATTGACCGACCGATCGGATCCAGCAAGGCAGTGAGAGCGAGGGCCGGAACGATGACGGAAAGCATCCGTGCAGTGCGGGCGGTGGCGTATGCCGTGCCATCGGTGTCTCGTTCACGCGCGACATAAGAAATCACGTATCCGGAGAGGACGAAGAAGCAAATCACGCCGTGACGAGAAAACCCGCCGATCTGCCATCCCCAACCGCCCGAAATCGACTGCCATGACGCGTGCCAAAAGAAGACCGACAGCGCCGCGCCAAAGCGCAAGGCGTCGAGATAGATCGATACGCCGTTGTGCATCCCCCACTCCCTGGGCGTTTCAACGCTTAGGTTGAATCTGCCCGCACCTTTTGATCATCCTCATCCCAGCGTTTGGGTTTCTATGATTGCACGATGCAACTGTCGAGCCAAGTCAGCGATTGCCCCGGTTTTTGCGGTGCAATTGTGGCGGATGTAACGCTAACTGACGGTTAACGGCGGATTGGCAGCTCGTGGTCGCGCGGTTAGCACGGTTTGGTTGCGGGTGTCGTCGCGGCCTGCGGGGGCGATCGCCCAGAAGCGCAGTATTCCCGGTCTTAATGCGCCACGCCGGCGCCGATCGTCTCAACGATGCGGTTGATCTCGGCGCGCTCCTCCGGCGTGAATCGGCCGGAGGCCTCGATCACCGGCCCGAGGGCGTCGCGGCGGTCGTCTTCCATCAGGATGCGGATGATCTTCTCGACGAGGGCGGCGTGGTCGATCGGCATGGGGCTTCCCTTCACAGCCAGGCAGGCATCATAGCGGCAGGTCGTCCAGGTCGCGCGGGCCCATGCCCTGGAACTGCCGGATCAGCTCGTTGACCTGGATGTTGCAGGGTTCGGCCGGCCGGGCGGCCCCCCAGCGCGGGCAGGTGCGCCGCAGCTCGTCGACCCAGTCCATGATCGGGTGATCCTCGCCCAGGCGCGCGATCAGCCGCGCCAAGGCATAGCGCCCGCGCCGCCGGCACGCCCGGCAGAAGGGGGTGAGGGTGTCGGTGTGGCGGATCTCGCCCAGGAGGAAGGGCTGTCGGGTGAAGTGCGGCATCGGCATGGGGCATTTGCCGCCGTGAATCTTCCGAGAACAAGCCCTCGACCGCGTGTGGGATTCTGTGTGGGAGATCGTTCTGAAAACGTGCTCAATTCGGCCTGTTCAGAGGTTGCCCGGGCCTGGAATATCAACAGGTTATCGCTTGCCCCGGGTTCTGGGGGACTGGGGGTCGTGGGTTCAAATCCCGCCGCTCCGACCAATAAATTCAACGACTTGAAGACTTTTGGCATCCGGCCCTCTTCCGGAGAGTAGACTCGATTGTTCCGCAAGGTCATGCCAAGCGCGGAAGACAGCGTAGGCTTGATGGGAATATTCCTGGACCGCGCTCCAACATTTGTATATAATGGCCTGTTTCGTAGCGGCTTAGGCCGCTTGGCCATCGTGAATCCGAGTCTGCGATCCGGCACCGGGCATCGGCGGCCGGGATGGTGTTTGCGCTCGCTTGTGGTCCGCTGCCGAACGAGCTTCACCTGTCCATAGCCGGCCGCTGGGACCGGCGCCGATCATGGCCTTCATGCAAATCGAGCTGGCTGGATCTGGCCGGAACGGGCGCCGAACCGGCTCTGGCCGGTGCTGGCCGGGCCCGTTCTGGCTCGAATTGGCTCGAATTGGCTGACTTTGGTAGGGGCGGATTGCCGTGAAATCGGCATTATCTGTTTGAAGTCAATGTGTTGACGGAATTTCGGCCCTCCGCCGGAGATTCGTGCATGCAAATCTGCGTCGGCGGTCGGCCATCGCGTCGGCGAAGCGGACAGAATTGTCCGCCCCCCGAAGCGGCCAGATTTGGCCGCCGGTCCCCCGGGCGCATGCAGCGGACAGAAATGTACGCTCGCGCATCCGCTGCCGGTTGGGGCATGCTCTCGCCCCGAGAGGCCAGGGAGGAACAAGAAGTGGCTCGCATGAAGTTCGGCGCCTTTCTGGCGCCGCATCACCCGATCGGCGAGAACCCGACGCTGATGTTCCAGCGCGATCTCGATTTCGTCGCCCATCTCGACCGTCTCGGCTTCGACGAATTCTGGTGCGGCGAGCATCATTCCTCCGGCTGGGAGACCATCGCCTCGCCCGAGATGTTCCTGGCTGCCGCCGGCCAGCGCACCGAGCGCATCAGGCTCGGCACCGGTGTCGTCTCGCTGCCCTATCACCACCCCTTCAACGTGGCCCAGCGCATCGTCCAGCTCGACCACATGACCAACGGCCGCGTTCTCTTCGGCACCGGCCCGGGCGCGCTGCCGTCGGACGCCCGCACCTTCGGCATCGACCAGGTGCTGCTGCGCGACCGCCAGGACGAGGCGCTCGGCGTCATCATCCGGCTGATGAAGGGCGAGCGCTTCAGCTACGACTGCGACTGGTTCAAGCTGAACGACACCCAGCTGCAGCTGCTGCCGGTGCAGGAGGATATGCCGATGGCGGCCGCCTCCTCGATCAGCCCGTCCGGCATGCAGCTCGCCGGCAAATACGGCATGGGGGTGCTTTCAATCGCCTCGAACTCCACCGACGGGCTCCAGGCGCTGCCCATCCAGTGGAGCTTCGCGGAAGAATCGGCGAAGAAGCACGGCAAGACCGTCGACCGCCGGAACTGGCGCGTTCTGGTCTCCTTCCACCTGGCGGAATCGGCGAAAGAGGCGGAAGCCGAAGCGGTCGACGGCCTGTTCTGGTGGCACAACGAATACCGCGCCCGCGTGCTGGCCCAGACCGGCGCGGTGCCGGTGGCCGACAAGTGGGAGCTCCTGGCCCAGACCAACGGCGCCCGCGGCTCGAACGTCGGCGCGGCGGTGATCGGCACCCCGGACGACATGGTGAAGATGATCCGCCGCCTGCAGGAGCTGACCGGCGGCTTCGGCGTGGTGCTGGGCTTCGCCCACGACTGGGCCAAGCCCGAGGCCATGCGGCGCTCCTGGGATCTCTTCGCCCGCTACGTCATTCCGGAAGTGAACGGCACCACCCGCAACCTGCACGCCTCGGCCGAATGGCTGGTGGCGAACCGGCAGGAACTGGTGGCCGGCCGCGCGGCCGCGATCATGAACAAGGTGCAGGGCAATGCGGTGGCCGAGGCCGCCATGGCGGTGACGCTGCGCGAGATGCAGCAGGCGGCGCAGGGCGGCGGCTTCCGTCCCGGCATCGTGCCGACAGCGGAAGATGTGAAGAAAGCCTCCGGCTGACCTCGTTTGGCATGGAGCCTGCTCCGTGCGGCGTCAGGACTGGGCGTCGCACGGTCTGCCGGTGGTTTCTCGTGTCGATGGTGTTCAATATCCGCCCATGCCTGCCTGTCCTTTGAGCGTTCCGTCATGACCATCCTGACCCTGGCCGGGGGCGTCGGCGGGGCAAAGCTGGCGCTTGGGCTGGACCGTGCGCTCACCGCGGGCGAACAGACCGTGGTGGTGAACACCGGCGACGATTTCGAGCATCTCGGGCTCCACATCGCGCCCGATATCGACACCGTGGTCTATACGCTCGCCGGCCTCGCCAACCGCGAGCAGGGCTGGGGCCGGCAGGGGGAAAGCTGGGCTTTCATGGCGGCGCTGGGGGCGCTGGGCGGGGAGGCTTGGTTCAATCTCGGCGATGGCGACCTCGCCATGCATGTCACCCGGACCGAGCGTCTGCGGGGCGGCGAAGCGCTTTCTTCGATCACCGCCGATATCGCCGCCCGGCTCGGCATCGCCTCGCGCATCTTGCCGATGAGCGATCAGCCGGTGCGCACGGTGATCGAGACGCCGGAGGGTGACCTCGCGTTCCAGCACTGGTTCGTGCGCGACCGCTGCGGTCCCACCGTCCGTGCCGTCCGCTTCGCGGGGATCGAGGCGGCGGCGCCGCTGCCGGCCTTCCTCGACGCGCTCCGCGCATCCGGGCTGAAGGCGCTCGTGATCGCGCCTTCCAATCCTTTCGTCAGCATCGCGCCCATACTGGGTCTCGCCGGCATCGATACGGCGATCCGCGTGCTCCGCCGGCCGCGCCTCGCCGTCTCTCCCATCGTCGGCGGTGCGGCGATCAAGGGCCCGGCGGCGAAGATGCTGGCCGAACTCGGCCACGACGTCTCAGCGCTGGGCGTCGCGCGCTGCTATGCGGGTCTCGTCGATACCTTTGTCGTCGACGGCGCCGACGCCGGCCTGAAGCCCGAAATCGAGGCCTTGGGCATGCGCTGCGCCGTCCTCGATACAGTCATGCGAAACGATGCTGACAAGGAGCGCCTCGCCCGTGCGATCCTCGCCCTCGCCGAGAATGGAGCCTGAAGGAATGGCGCAGCCGACGGTGATCGTTCCCGTGAAGTCGCTCGCCACCGCCAAGGGGCGACTTGCCCCGGTGCTGTCGCCGCCGGCGCGCGCGGCCCTGGTCGAGCGCATGCTGGCCCACGTGCTCGGCGTTCTGGATGCGGCGGGCATCGGCGACAGGCTGGTCGCGACCGGCGATCCGGCGCTTGCCGCCGTTGCCGAACGCCAGGGCGCCGCGGTTTTCGATCCGGGGACCGACGAAGACCTGAATGCCGCCTGTACGGCCGCGGTGCGCTTCGCGCGTTCGGGCGGGGGCCGCCCGGTCATGTTGCTGGCGGCGGACCTGCCCTGGCTGTCGGTTGCAGATGTCCAGGCGCTGCTGGCGGGAACCGATCCGGTCGTGATCGGCGAGGCCAAGGACGGCGGCACCAATGCGCTCCTGCTGGCGGCGGGGACGGATTTGCCCTTTGCCTTCGCCACCGGCACGGCAAGCGCCGGACGGCACGAGGCCATGGCCGCGGGATCCGGGCTTGGCCTCCGTCTCGTCCGCCGGCCGGGCCTCGCCCGGGACATCGACACGCCGGCCGATCTCGCGCGCCTCTTGGCCGAGCATTCGGCCTATCGGGACTTCGCCCATGCTGCCTGACGACCGCGCCGCGCTGGCGCTTGCCGAGCGAACCGATCTCGCCGCGTTGATGCGCGAGGCCGCCGCCCTCCGCGACGCGGCCTTCGGCGATCGTGTGACCTATTCCAGGAAAGTGTTCATCCCGCTCACCCATCTGTGTCGCGATACCTGCGGCTATTGCACTTTCGCCAGGCCGCCGCGGCGGGGAGAGAGCGCCTATCTCGGTCCCGAAGCGGTGCTGGCCATCGCTCGCGCCGGGGCAGCGGCGGGCTGTGCCGAGGCGCTCTTCACCCTGGGCGACAAGCCGGAGCTGAAATGGAGGCCCGCCGCCGAGGCGCTGGCCGGGATGGGATTCGCCACCACGCTCGACTACCTCGCCGCCATGGCGAAGCGGGTGCTCGACGAAACGGGCCTGCTGCCCCACCTCAATCCCGGGCTGATGGGCGCGGCCGATCTGGCGAAGCTCCGCCCCGTCTCCGCCTCCATGGGCATCATGCTGGAAAGCGCCAGTCCCCGGCTGATGCGGCGCGGCGGCCCGCACTGGGGCGCCCCCGACAAGGACCCCGCGCTCCGCCTCGCCACCATCGAGGCCGCGGGCGCGGCCAAGGTGCCCTTCACCAGCGGCCTCCTGATCGGTATCGGCGAGAGCAGGACCGAGCGGATCGAGGCGCTGCTCGCGCTCCGCGCCCTGCACGAACGCCACGGGCATCTTCAGGAAATCATCGTCCAGAACTTCCGTGCCAAGCCCGGCACCCGCATGGCGAAGGCGCCGGAGCCGGACACGGACGAACTGCTCTGGACGATTGCCGTCGCCCGCCTGATCTTTGGCGGCGCGCTGTCGATCCAGGCCCCGCCCAACCTGCAAGCGCCGGGCTACGGCCGGCTGATCGATGCCGGTATCGACGACTGGGGCGGCGTGTCGCCGGTGACGCCAGACCACGTGAACCCGGAACGGCCCTGGCCGGCGCTGGATGCCCTGGCGGCGGAAACGGCGGCGCATGGCAAGCTGTTGGTCGAGCGCTTGGCCGTGCATCCGCGCTATGCGCAGCAGCCGGGGCGCTGGCTCGATGCGGCGCTCCGTCCGCGCGTGCTGGCGGCGGTGGATGCGGAAGGGCTCCGGCGGGTGGAGGGCTGGCGTCCCGGCCTGAAGGGCGCGCTGCCGGCCGCCGACCTCGCGTTGCTGGCAGCGCCTGCGATGAAACCCTCGGCCAGCCTCGCATCCATCCTCGATCGCGCCGTGCGCGGCGAGGCGCTGGGCGAGGGCGAGATCACTCGCCTCTTCGCCGCGCGCGGCCCTGCCTTCGCCGATGTCTGCCGCGTGGCCGATGGCCTCCGCCGCGAGGTGGTGGGCGACGCCGTCTCCTATGCCGTGGTCCGCAACATCAACTATACGAACATCTGTTACTTCCGCTGTGGCTTCTGCGCCTTCTCCAAGGGCAAGCTCGCCGCCAATCTGCGCGGCTCGCCCTATGATCTCGGCCTGGACGAGATCGTGCGCCGCGTGCGCGAGGCCTGGGATCGCGGCGCCACAGAAGTGTGCCTCCAGGGCGGCATCCATCCCGACTACACCGGCGCGCACTACCTGTCGGTCTGCCGGTCGATCAAGGCGGCGCTGCCGTCAATGCATGTGCACGCCTTCTCTCCGCTCGAGATCTGGCATGGCGCCACCACCCTCGGCCTGCCGATCCCGGAATACCTGGCGCAGTTGAAAGAAACCGGCCTGGGAAGCCTGCCCGGCACCGCGGCCGAGGTTCTCGACGACGAGGTGCGCGACATCCTCTGCCCCGACAAGGTCTCGACCGGGCAGTGGCTGTCGATCATGCGGGCCGCGCATCGCGCCGGCCTGCGCACCACCGCAACCGTGATGTACGGCCATGTGGAGCGGCCGGAGCATTGGGCCCGCCACCTGATGCGGTTGCGCGACCTGCAGCAGGAGACGGGCGGATTCACCGAATTCGTGCCGCTGCCCTTCGTCGCCGCCGAGGCGCCGATTGCGCTGAAGGGTGCATCGCGGCTGGGGCCGAGCTTTCGCGAGGCGGTGCTGATGCACGCGGTCGCGCGTCTGGCGCTCAACCCCGTCATCCCCAATATCCAGACCTCCTGGGTGAAGATGGGGACGGACGGGGCCGCGGTCTGCCTCCGGGCCGGAGCCAACGATCTCGGTGGTACGCTCATGAATGAATCGATCACCCGAGCGGCCGGCGCCGAACACGGCGAGGAGTTTCCACCCGCGGCGATGGAAGCGCTGATTGAAGGCCTCGGCCGGACGCCGCGGCTGCGTACCACGCTCTACGCCGATGCGGGCACGGAGCGGCGGCGCGCCGCCCTCGCCGCCGCCGCCCTCGAACCCGTGACGCTCGAGATCGCGGCCCGCTGGGCTGCCACGGAGGTTTCGCCCATTCGCCGCCCGCTCGCCAAGCCCCGCACAGCAAAGGTATCCATTCCCGCATGAACGACCGCAAACCCGTCATCGCCGTCCTCGGCGGCACCGGCCATGAAGGGGGCGGGCTCGCCCGCCGTTGGGCGCGGGCCGGCTATCCCGTCGTGCTCGGCTCACGCGATGCCGCCAGGGCCGCCGAGAAGGCGGCCGAACTGCCGGGGGACGCTTCGGGTGCCGACAATCTGGAGGCAGCCAGCAGGGGCGAAGTGGTGGTGCTGGCGGTGCCCTGGTCGGCTCAGATCGCGACCTTGAAGTCGGTCGCGGCCGCGCTCGCCGGCAAGATCCTGATCGACGTGACCGTGCCGCTGGTGCCACCCAAGGTCAGCCGCGTGCAGCTGCCGCCGGAAGATTCGGCCGTCGTCGCCGCGCAGACGCTGCTGGGACCCGAAGTGAAGGTCGTTTCCGCCTTCCAGAACATTTCCGCCCATGTGCTGGCCGACGACGCGGCGAGCGTGGATTGCGACGTGCTGGTGTGCGGCGATGACGATGCCGCGCGCGAGGTCGTGGTGAAGTTGGCTGAAGCCGCCGGCATGCGCGCCTTCCATGCCGGGCCGCTCGCCAATTCGGTGGCGGCGGAAGCACTCACCTCTGTCCTCATCTTCCTCAACCGCCGCCACAAGGTGCCGGGCTCCGGCATCCGTATCACGGGACTGACTGGCCATTCCTGACCAGCTTCACCTCTTCGCCGTCCCGGGCCTTCCGCGCATCCGGGCGGGCGACGACCTCGCTGGCCTGATCGCGCCTGCGGGCCTGCAGGACGGCGATGTCGTCGTGCTGGCGCAGAAGATCGTCTCCAAGGCCGAAGCGCGAGAGGTGGCGCTCGCTTCGATCGTCCCTTCGGCCGCCGCCGAGGAACTGGCGGCGCTGACGCTGAAGGACCCGCGTCTCGTCGAGCTGGTCCTGCGGGAATCGACCGAAGTCGTACGCGCGGTGCCCAACATCCTGATCGTCCGCCACAGGCTGGGCTTCGTGATGGCGCAGGCGGGTATCGATGCCTCCAATGTCGACGGCAACGAAACCGTGCTGCTGCTGCCGGCCGATCCCGATGCTTCGGCGGCGCGTCTGCGTCAGGCTTTGAAAGAAAGGACCGGCGCCGATGTCGGCGTGGTGATCAACGATTCCTGGGGCCGCGCCTGGCGAGTCGGAACGGTGGGCACCGCCATCGGCGTCGCCGGCCTGCCCGCGCTCCTCGACATGCGCGGCAAGCCCGACCTCAACGGCCGCATCCTGCGGGTGACCGAGGTGGGGCATGCGGATGAGATTGCCGCCGCCGCCTCGCTGCTGATGGGTCAGGCGGACGAGGGCCGGCCCGTGGTGATCCTGCGCGGCCTCGGCCGCGCCGCGCCCGAAGGCACGGCGCGCGATCTGCTGCGGCCCTTGAAGCAGGATCTGTTCAGGTGACGGCCGGGGCTCAGGAGCCCGGCTTCACCTCGACGATGTCGGCCACCGTCACTTTCCTGTTCTTCACCTGCTGCAGGACGACGAAGCGCCCGGCCTGATTGTAGTCGTCGAAAGTGACTGTCTTGCCGTGTACCAGCGTGAACTTCATCGCCTTGATGGCATCGCGGATCTTGGTGGTATCGGTCGATCCGGCTTCCTTGATCCCCTGCAGGACGACGCGGGTGCTGTCGTAGGAACCCCAGGTCTGCAGGTAGGGGGTCGACTTGTGCTTGGCCACGATCTTCGCGACGAAGGACTTGTTCTCGGGGGAGTCGATTTCCGAGTTGTAGGTCCAGGCGCTGATCGAGTTCTCCATACCGCCGGCCTCGATCACGGCGACGTTCTTGCCGCCGAGTTCGATGCGACCCGTGTAGGGAATGCGGATGCCGAGCTGCATGGCGTTGCGCAGGAAGTTGATCGAATCGGCACTCAGCTGGAAGGTTGCAATGGCGTCCGGCCGCGTTTGCTGCACCCGGGTCAAGATGCTGGTGTAGTCGGGCGTCGCCTGCGGCGGGAAGTCGGTGGAAGTGATCTGGATCCCCGCCTTTTCCGACACCTTGGCGAAGGCCGCGGCGCCGCCGCGGCCGAAGTCGGTATCCTCGGCGATGATCGCCACCTTCTTGAACAGCTTCTTCTCGCCCAGGTACTGGCCGAGCGCGTCCATCATCACCTGGTCGGACGGGCTGATCCGGAATGCCCATTCGTTGCCGCCCTTGCCGGACTGCGTGGTGATCTGCGGGTTGGAGGCGATACCCGTGACCATCGGGATTTTGGCGTCCTTGATCAACGGCATCGCGGCGAGATGCGCCGAGCTGCAATGCGAACCGACGATCGCGACGACCTTCGCCTCAATCAGCTTGTTGGTAACGTTGACGCCCTCGGAAGGGTTGCACTTGTTGTCGAGCATCAGGACCTCGACCTTGCGCCCGAGTACGCCCCCGGCGGCGTTCGCCTCCTCGACGGCGAGATCCATTCCCCAACGCTCCCATTCGGAAGCCGCGGCCGCGACGCCGGTAGCCGGGGTCGACAGGCCGATCAAGATGTTCTGCGCCAGCGCCGGGCCCGCCGCCAGCAGGGCTGCCGTCAATGCGCCGCCAAGGATGTGCTTCTTCATGGGTATCGTCGCCCTCGCCTGCTTCCCGGATTCATGGTGCTCGGCGGGCTGCCGAGCCGGGATGGCGACTTGCAGCCGACGTGCCAAGGCGCGCGCTGCCGGGTTGCTCGTCAGCCGGCAGCGCATCGCCGCGTGATTTCTTAGGCATTTGCTCGCGGACGTGTCGCAAATCGACCGGCGGCGCCCCCGGCTGTGCTCGCCATGCGGGCGACAACGGATGGCGCGCGACTTGCTAGACGGTAGGGATCATGTCCGCCGATCCCATCTATCTGCTGCAACTCACCTTGAACGGCGTGACGCTCGGCCTGCTCTATGCGCTGATCGCGGTCGGCCTCGCGCTCATCTTCGGCGTGCTGGAGATCATCAACTTCGCCCATGGCGAATTGTTGATGGTGGGGGCCTATGCCATGGCCTTCGCGTTGCCGGCCTTCGGCCTCCTCTACTGGCCTGCCCTCGTGGTGGCCGTCCTCGCCTCCGCGATCGCCGGCTGGGTGCTGTACGAGCTGTTCCTGTCGAAGCTGAAGCTGGGCGAACTCGAACGCAGCATTCTGATCACGCTGGCGCTCTCCATCATCATCCTGCATGTCGTCCAGCTGCTCTTCACCGCTTCGCCCCGCATCGTCGACACCCAGTTCGGCTTCGAGGGGGTGGAGATCGGCGCCATACGCATCACCTGGACCCGGGTGATCGGCGCCGGTTCGGCCGCGGTCGCCTTCGCGCTTCTGTTCCTCGTTCTGAAATTCACCCAGTTCGGGCGTGCCATGCGGGCCATCGCTCAGAACCGCGAAGCCGCGCTGATGGTCGGCATCCGGCCGAAGACGGTCGCGCGGAACGCCGTCGTGCTGGCGACGGCGCTTTGCGGTCTCGCCGGCGCGGCCCTTGCGCCGGTGCATCTGGTGCAGCCCGGCATGGGCCAGTTCCTGATCTTCAAGGCTTTCGCCCTGGTCATCATCGGCGGCCTGGGCAACATCCCAGGCGCCATCGCCGCCGCCATCCTGCTCGGCCTGGTCGAAAGCTGGGTCGGCGGCTTCTTCCAGATCGTTTGGCAGGAGGCGGCGGTCTTCGTACTGATGATGGGGGTGTTGTTCCTGCGCCCCGACGGCCTGTTCAAACGGGGGGCGATGCGCGTCGGATGAGGCATATGATCGTCGTTGCGGGCGCGGTGCTGGCCGGCATTCTGCCGCTCGTCACCGAATCCAACTACTTCATCGGCATCGGCGTATCCGCCTGCATCTTCACCGTGGCGGCGGTTGCGCTGAACCTCGTCTACGGGTTCACCGGCCTTCTATCCTTCGCGCAGCTGGGCTTCTGGGGGATCGGCGGCTATGCCACGTCGCTGACGGTGATGACCTTCGGGGGCAACTTCTGGATGGGGCTCGTCTGGGCTGCCGTCATCAATGCGGCCGTCGCGCTGGCGGTGGGCTATCCGACGCTCAGGACCAACCGCCATGCCTTCGTCATCGTGACGCTGGCCTTTGCGTTGCTGGTCACCCTGATCGCGCGCGACTGGGTCGACCTCACCCGCGGGCCGCTCGGTATCCCGGGTCTCCCGGCGCCCAGCCTGTTCGGCTTCGCCTTCAGGACGACCGCGAGCTTCTACTATATCGCCTGGGCTTTCGCGGTGCTGGCGATTGGTTTCCTCTACGCGCTCTGCTCCTCGCGCATCGGCCGCACGCTGATTGCGATCAAGCAGAACGAGCCACTGGTGCGCGCGCAAGGCATTTCGCCCATGCCCTACAAGCTGGCTGCCTTCGCCATCGGCGCGGCGGTCACCGGCATGGCGGGCGGCATCTACGCCTTCCACCTCAAGATCATCGATCCGCTGTTCCTCGACTTTTACTACATGCAGGCCTTCCTCATCATGGTGATCATCGGTGGAGCCGGCAGCTTCTGGGGTGTCGTCGCCGCCGGTATCGTCATGTCGGCCCTGCCCGAAGTCCTGCGCTTCTCCAACGAACTGCGGATGATCATCTACGGCGTCATCCTCCTGGTGGCGATGCTGGCCATGCCGGACGGGGTGGCGGGATGGATGCGCGAGCGGAAGCTGATGCGGATGCGGGCGGCACTGCGGTGAGCGCCGTCCTCGAAGTGCGGGACCTGCACAAGGCCTATGCCGGGGTGCGCGCGGTCGACGGCGTGTCCTTCGACGTCCAGGCGGGCAGCATTACCGGCCTGATCGGTCCGAACGGATCGGGCAAGAGCACAACCATCGACGGCATCTCGGGCTTCCAGCCGCTCGACAGCGGGACAGTCCGCCTGGGGGGCGCCGACATTACCGGCATGGCTTCGCATCGCATCGCCCGTGCCGGCCTGATGCGGACCTTCCAGACCGTGCGCGTCTACGAGCGCCTCAGCCTTCGCGAGAACTTGATGATCGCCGCCCAGCAGTTCGACGCCGCCGGCTGGATCGACGAGTTGCTCCGTACGAAGCGCTATCGCGGAGCCATTGCCGCCGGTGAAGCGCGCGCGCGCGAACTGACCCGCATGATCGGGCTGATGAAGTATTGGGAGGCACCGACCGGTATCCTGTCCTATGGGCAGAAGAAGCTGGTGGCGCTGGCCGCCGCGCTGATGCCGAAGCCCCGGATCGTCGTCCTCGACGAGCCTGTTGCAGGCGTGAATCCGACGCGGATCCGCGAGGTCGAGGAGGTGCTGCAGACCTTGAACGCGGCGGGCGAGACGTTCCTGATCGTCGAGCACAATGTCGAATTCATCACCACGCTGTGCCACCACGTCATCGTCCTCGACCAGGGACGCAAGCTGTCCGAAGGCAGTGCCGAGGCGATCCACGCCGATGCCCGGGTGCTGGAGGCCTATCTGGGCGTCGCGCCGGAACTGGAGGAGGCCGAGGCATGAGCGACCTCGTTCTGGAACTCGTCGGCCTCACCGCCGGCTATGGCGACAATCCGATCGTGCATGATTTCTCCGCCCGGCTGTACCGGGGCAGCATTACCACCCTGATCGGCGGCAACGGGGCGGGCAAATCCACGCTTCTACGGGCGATCTACGGCACCAACCGCTGGTTTTCCGGCCAAGTCGTGTTTCGGGGCGAAGCGCTGGAAAAGCTCGAGCCGGTCGCCCGGCTGAAGCGGGGCATCGGATTTGTGCCCCAGGGCCGCTGCAACTTCCCCACCATGACGGTGGCGGAGAATCTGAAGATGGGCTGCTACACTCTCCCGGGGCAGAAGCATGCCGCTGCGATCGAGCGCGTGGTGGCACTCTTCCCCGTTCTGCGAAGCAAGTGGCGGATCGAGGCCGGCAACATGTCGGGTGGCGAGCAGCAGGTACTGGAAATGGCGATGGTCCTCATGCTGGAGCCTTCGCTGCTGCTGCTCGACGAGCCGTCGCTGGGCTTGTCGCCCAAGATGCAGGCCGATGTCTTCGCCACGGTGAAGCAGATCGCCTCCATCGGCGTCACGGTTCTCGTCGTCGAACAGAACGTGCGCGGCGCGCTCATGATCTCGGATCAGGCCTGGGTCATGGAGCAGGGCCGAAAGTTCATGGAAGGGCCGGCGAAGGAAGTCCGGACCGACCCGCGTATCCGCCAGGCTTATCTCGGCGGCAACATCAAGCATCACGCAGCGTAGGAATGATGGAAAAGGCAAGACTGGCGGTCGATATCGGCGGGACCTTCACCGATCTCGCCCTCGAATGGGGAGAAAGACGGTTCAGCGCCAAGGTGCTGACCACGTCACGGGCGCCGGAGGAAGGCGTGCTGACCGGCATCGATCTCGTGCTGAAGCAGGCGGCGGCGAAGCCGGGCGATCTCGGCATCGTCATTCACGGCACCACGCTCGCCACCAATGCGATCATCGAGCGCAAGGGTGCCAGGACCGCGCTGCTGGTGACCGAAGGCTTCCGGGATTCGATCGAAATGGCCTTCGAGCACCGTTTCGAGCAGTACGACATCTTCATGGACAAGCCGCCGCCCCTGGTGCCGCGCGACCTGCGCTTCGGCGTGCCGGAGCGGCTGGATGGCCGCGGCAACGTGCTGATCCCGCTCGACGAGCAGGCGGTGCAGGCGCTGGCGCCGAAGCTCGAGGCCGCCGGTATCGAGGCGGTGGCGATCGGCTTCATGCATGCCTACCTCGACGGCAAGCACGAACGCCGCACCCGCGATCTCCTCGCCGCCGCGCTGCCCGGCATTTCCTTCACCCTGTCGAGCGAGGTCTCGCCCGAGATCCGCGAGTACGAGCGCTGGTCGACCGCTGTCGCCAATGCCTATGTCCAGCCGGTGATGGATCGCTACCTGGGGCGGCTCGACCAGGCGCTGAAGGATCGCGGCTTCGCTTGCCCCCTGTTCCTGATCACCTCGGGCGGCGGCCTCGCCACCCTCGATACAGCGCGCCGTTTCCCGATCCGCCTGGTGGAATCGGGCCCTGCCGGCGGCGCCATACTGGCTGCCGGGCTCGCCCAGCAATGTGGCCTCGACAAGGTGCTTTCCTTCGACATGGGGGGCACCACCGCCAAGATCTGCCTGATCGACGACGGCGAGCCCCAGCATTCGCGCACCTTCGAGGTGGCCCGGCAGTACCGCTTCATGAAGGGCAGCGGCTTGCCGCTCCGCATCCCCGTCATCGAGATGGTGGAAATCGGTGCCGGCGGCGGTTCCATTGCCCATGTCGACAGCCTCGCGCGCGTGCAGGTCGGGCCCGAGAGCGCCGGGTCCGAGCCCGGCCCCGCCTGCTATTCCCGCGGTGGCACCGAACCGACCGTGACCGATGCCAATGTGGTGCTGGGCCGGCTCGACCCCGCCTATTTCGCCGGCGGCACGATCGCCCTCGATCCCGCCCGGGCCGAGACGGCGGTCATCAAGTCCGTGGGCGGTCCACTCAAGCTCGACTTGCTCGCCGGAGCCTTCGGGATCAGCGAGATCGTCGAGGAGAACATGGCCAATGCCGCCCGAGTGCACGCCGTCGAGCGCGGCAAGGAACTGCAGGATCGTACCCTGATCGCCTTCGGTGGCGGCGCCCCGATCCATGCCGCGCGCCTCGCGGAGAAACTCGGCATCCGCCGAGTAATGATCCCGGCCGGTGCCGGCGTGGGTTCGGCGGTCGGCTTCCTCATGGCGCCGGTCGCCTATGAGGTGGTGCGAAGCCGGTATGTCCGCCTCGACGACAGTTTCGATGCCGGCTATGTGAACGCGCTCTTCGCCGAGATGCGGGCCGAGGCGGCGGCGGTGGTCACCGCGGGCGCACCCGAGGCCGAACTCCTGGAAATCCGCACGGCCGACATGCGCTATCGCGGCCAGGGTCACGAGATCACCGTCAGCCTGCCGCTCGGCACGCTGGCTGCCGGCTCGCAAGCGCATCTGACCGACCTTTTCGAGCGCGCCTACGCCGGCACCTTCGGCCGCACCATTCCGGGACTCGAGGTCGAAATCATGAACTGGACGCTGCGTCTCGCTGCGGCCCAGGCGGCACCGCCCGCCTGCCCACCGCAGCCAGCCGACAAGCCCGCGGCCTCCTCCGGCCTGCGCTGGCTGTTCGACCCCAGCGAACTTTCCATCGGCGAGGTCAAGGTGTTCCGCCGATCCGAACTATCCGCCGGCAGCACGTTTCAAGGCCCGGCCGTGATCGTCGAGGACGAGACGACGACGATCGTGCCGAGAACCTTCACCGCCCGTATCAATCCGCTCGGATGCATCGTCCTGGAAAAGGAGGCCGCATGACCGCCAACGATCCGCTCTCGCCGATCCGCCTGCAGCTGATGTGGGACCGGCTGATCGCCGTCGTCGAGGAACAGGCGCTCGCCTTGATCCGTACCGGCTTCTCCACCTCCACCCGGGAGGCGGGCGACCTCTCGGCCGGCGTCTTCGACCTGAAGGGCGCGATGCTGGCGCAGGCGGTGACCGGAACGCCCGGCCACATCAACTCCATGGCGCGCGCGGTGCCGCATTTCCTCGCCCGCTTCCCGGTCGAGAGCATGAAGGAAGGCGATGTCTTCCTCACCAACGACCCCTGGAAGGGTACCGGGCATCTGCATGACTTCACCTTCGTCACGCCCACTTTCCGGCGCGGCAGGATGGTGGCCATCTTCGCTTCCACCTGCCATGTCGTCGATATCGGCGGGCGTGGCATGACGGCGGATGCCCGTCAGGTCTACGAGGAAGGGCTTTACATCCCCATCATGCGCTTCGCCCATGCCGGAAAGGTGGACGAGACGCTGATCGACATCGTGCGCGCCAATGTGCGCGAACCGGTCCAGGTCGTGGGCGACCTCTACTCGCTCGCCACCTGCAACGACATCGGCTCCAAGCGGCTGATACAGATGATGGACGAGTTCGGCATCGACGACCTCGACCGTCTCGGCCGGCATGTGCTGGATCGTTCGAAGGCGGCGACGCTCGAGGAGATCGGCAAAATCACGCCCGGAACCTACAGTTTCAGCATGCGCGTCGACGGCTACGAGAAGCCGCTCGACCTGGTCGCGACGATGAAGATCGGGCCGACCGGGATCGATGTCGATTTCGCCGGCACCTCGGGGGTTTCCTCCTACGGTATCAACGTGCCGATCTGCTACACCGAGGCCTATGCCTCCTTCGGTGTGAAGTGCATCGTCGCGCCCAAGATTCCGAACAACGAGGGCTCGCTCTCGGTCATCCGGATCACCGCGCCCGAGGGCTGCATCCTGAATGCGCAGCCACCGGCACCGGTGGCAACGCGGCACGTGACGGGTCAGATGCTGCCCGACGTCGTCTTCGGCTGCCTGCACCAGGCCCTGCGGAACGGCGTGCCGGCGGAGGGCACCTCTTGCCTCTGGAACCTGATGGCATTGGGCGGTCCCGGGCGCACCGACGGTGATGCGGAGGAGACCAAGGACGCCATCCCCTTCAACGTGATGAGCTTCCATTCCGGCGGTACCGGTGCCAGGCCCGGGAAGGACGGACTTTCCGCCACGGCCTTCCCCTCCGGCGTGCGCAACATGCCGGTGGAGGTGAATGAGGCGATCTCGCCCATCGTCGTCTGGAAGAAGGAGTACCGCCAGGATTCGGGCGGTGCCGGCACGCATCGCGGCGGTCTCGGGCAGGTCATGGAAGTGGCCAGCCTCGACGATGCGCCCTTCGCCATCAGCGCCTATTACGACCGGATCGAATTCCCGCCGCGCGGCCGCGACGGCGGAGCGAACGGGATGGCGGGAATGGTTTCGCTCGGCTCCGGCGCGGTGCTGCGCGGCAAGGGCCAGCAAACGGTGCCGAAGGGTGACCGCGTCGTGATCGAGATGCCGGGCGGCGGAGGCCTCGGCGATCCGCGCGCGCGCGCCCTCGAGGCGGTGGCGAACGACGTGAAACTCGGCTTCGTCTCGACCGATGCCGCGCGGCGCGACTATGGCGTGGTGGTCAGCGCCGAAGGCGTGATCGATACCGAGGCGACCGCGACCCTGCGTGCCGCCGCCGCCGAGTAACCAGTCTGGAGGAGTTCACGCGATGCGCGTAAGTGCCGGCCTGCCCACGGGGATGGAAGGTCTCACCTATCCGATTCCCTTTTCCGATCCCGAGGCGGTGTTGAGGATCGCCAAAGCCGCGGAAACCTTCGGCTATGACGGGGTCTGGGGCAACGACCACATGACCACGCAGCACTACGTGCGCGAGGAGTTCCCGGTGCCGCCGCGGTTCTGGGAACCGCTCATGACCTATGCCTTCGTCCTGGCCAATACGACGAGACTGAAAGTGGGTACCGGCATCCTGGTGCTGCCGATGCGCCGGGACATCGTGGTGGTGGCGAAGCAGATCGCCACCCTCGACCATTTCAGCAAGGGGCGGGTGGAGATCGGCGTCGGTATCGGTGCCTATCGCGAGGAGTTCGACGCCGTGCAGCCCGACAGCCCGCTGCAGCGCGGCGACATCGTCGACGAGGGCCTGGTGGCGCTCAACAAGCTGTTCTCCGAGCGGGTGTCCAGCTTCGAGGGCAAGTTCTATCGATATCGCGACGTCGAGATGTGGCCGAAGGGCTATCAGAAGAAGATCCCGGTCTATGTGGGCGGCAACAACCCCAACAACATCCGCCGCGCGGTGGAGAGTGCCGATGGCTGGCTGCCCGCCGGGATGCATGTCGACGCGCTGGCGAAGGGCGTGAAGAGCATGCACGAGATGGCCGAGAAGACCGGCCGCGATCCGAAGAGCCTGGAGGTCTGCCCGCAGTTCATCGTGCATCTCGGCAAGACCAGGGAAGCGGCGATCGAGCGGTTCCGAGGAAGCCAGATGAACAAGCACCTCATCTCGCTCTCGAAGTCGACGCTGAAGAACCAGGGCGCGCATACACACGAGGACATCAACCTGATCGGCACCGCCGAACAGGTGATTGAGAAGGCGCTCGCCTTCAAGGCCGCCGGTGTCACCCACCTGCTCGGCTTGTATTTCGCCGCGGACAGCGTCGACGAGTTGATCGAGCAGATGCAGGCCTTCGCTGAAGACGTGATGCCGAAGATCGTGTGAGCGCAATCAAAAAAGGCGCATGCCATTGACTGACAGGTAATTGCCGGTTCGGGCGGGCTCTGGCTCTCTTCCAATCATCCGCTGCATCGCCTCGGTGCGGCGGATGAGGACGAGAGGAGGGCAGAGCCCATGTCCAGTCTTGATCTGCATCTGCGGCCCGACCCGCAGACGCGCATATCCGAAATCGAAACCATCCCGCCGGCAGCGGCGCGCCTGATCGCGCTGTGGCGGCAATGGCGTGCCCGCGTCGAGGCGCGCCGCGTGCTGGCCGGGGTCGATGACCGCACGCTCCGCGACGCCGGCATCGTCCCCGCGCACGCCGACTTCGAACTGAGCAAGCCCTTCTGGCACCCGCTCAGCCGCCATGGCCGCGGCTGATACCCCTTCACCCTGCAGAACGAGGAGACTTCGACATGACAGCCGATGTGAACACCGACCTGGTCAATCGCTACATCGAGATGTGGAACGAGACGAATGCGCCGTCGCGCCGCGCCCTCATCGCGCGAACCTGGACCGAGGACGCGGCCTATGCCGACCCGATGCTGAAGGGCGACGGACCGGCCGGCATCGATGCCATGGTGGCGGGCGTGCAGGAAAAGTATCCCGGCCTGCGCTTCCGTCTCACCAGTGCCGTGGAGGCGCATAACGACCGGTTGCGCTTCACCTGGGAACTAGGCGCCGAAGGAACTGCACCGCTGGTCAAGGGCACCGACTTCGGTGTCGTGGCAGGTGGTCGCCTGAAGGCGATCACCGGCTTCTTCGATCACGTTGCGCAAGCCTGAGACGGGCGAGGGGCCGGCCATGCCGGCCCCTTCTCAGGTGCCCGGAAGAATTCCTGCCTCGCGGCGGCGGCATTTCCGATTCAAGGTCATTCCCACGGCCGGCGGTCCGCCTGCTCTCCCTGCCTTCAGATCTTCCGAAGGAACTCCAGCAGCAGGCGGCTCACCTCCGCCGGCTGTTCCTGCTGCACCCAATGCCCGGCACCGTCGATCAGATGCATACCCTGCATCCGGGTGCAGGCGCTCTTGTGCATGCGTTCGAGGGCACCCGGTGTCTGCTGGATACCCCAGTCGCTCGCGCCTGCGATGAAGACGGAGGGCACATCGATGGTTCGGCCCGAGAAGATCTCGTAGTCGAGATCGAAGGCGCCGGTGGTGCGGACGCGATACCATTGCAGACCGCCCTGGAAACCGGTGCGGCCATATTCACCGGCATAGAAGGAGAGTTCAGCTTCGGTCAGCCAGCGGTTGGCGGCGATTTCAGTTGGTCCCGGCATTTCCTTCGCCACCGTCTGCGCCATGTCCTCGTTCAGGTCCATGACGTAGTAGGTGGGGAGCTGCGCCAACTCCTCCGCCGTCCAGGCCTTGAGAGGGTAAGGCTTGTTGGCTTTCCAGTCGGCGCTCTTGTGGTGGTAGTAGGCGCGCAGGAAGGCATGCAGGCCCTGCGGGCAGTTCATCATGTCGGCGTTGGCGGGGCGGGTGGAATAGTACCACTGGTAATGCTTGCGCGGCCGCGGCAGCGCGGCCAGCGCCGCATGAACATCGGCAGCGGCTGCTCTCGGTACTGGCGGCTTGTTCGCCGTGTCGAAGGGAAGCGCCGGAGGGCCGCCAAAGGGCGCGCTCATCAGTACCATGGCGCGGAACACATCCGGGCGGACCAGCGTGCAATAGGCCGCGACCGGAGAGCCGAAGTCGTGTCCGACCACCGCCGCGACCGAGCGATAACCGAAGGCGAAGACGAGCCCCAGCACGTCGCGCAGCAGGTTGGTGGCACGGAAGGGCGCGAGGTCGGCGTCGTAGTCGCCGCTCCAGCCGGTGGTGCGGCCATAGCCACGCAGGTCGGGCGCGATCACGTGGTAGCCCGCCTCGGCCAGCGGGCCCATGACTTTGCGCCAGCTGTAGGCCAGTTCCGGAAAGCCGTGCAGCAATAGAAGGCAAGGGCGATCGGCGGTCTCGAATCCCGCCTCCAGCACGTGGACGTTTAGTCCGTTGCCATTATCGACAAAGCGAGAGCGGATGCCCGGCGGCAATTGACTCGCGGGCACCGGCCCGACATCGGTCATCGTCATTTCCACCCCGAAGCCATTGGCCGCGTCGATCGCGCGGATTTCATTCGCGCATAGTGCCAGGGGAGACGGGAAGCGGTCACCAAAATCCCTCCGATTTCACACAGTGCGAAGCGGGAACCCAATCACTTGTCCGGCTATGCGCTGGTGTCGGATTCAAGACGAGGAAGTCGCGATGTACGAGATTGAAGATCGCATCCACGATCGCGCCTGGCAGCTGTGGATCCGGGCAGGCCGCAGGGGCCGGCTTGAAGACTTCTGGAACGAGGCAGCCGCCGTCATTCTGGGCGAGGACGATTTCGGCGGCGAGGAGTTGGACGAGGCTGCCGAGGAGGAGCGGGCCGAGCCCGATCGCTGTGCCGCGGCCAACGATCCGGAACCCGAGGAACTCGATGGCCCCGGGACAACAGGGAGCAGAGGCTCGTGATCTGGCGGATTGCGGCGCTGGTGGTCGCCGCGCTCAGCCTGGGCCCCTCCTTCGCGCATGTGCTGGAGGCGCCGCCGAGGCTTGTGGACTGGTCGCCTGAACTCTGGCGCGAGACGACAGTCTTCAACGGCCAGTACCGCTACTTCGCCATTCTCGGGGCGCCGCTCGATCTCGGAGCGATCATAGCGAGCGCCCTGCTGGCTCTGGTGCTCCGGTCGGAGCGCCCCGCCTTCCGTTGGGCGCTGGCAGCGACGATCGCATTCGCCGTGGCCTTGACCGTCTGGTTCGGCGCGGTGGCACCGATGAACGAGATCTTGGCCGGATGGACGCCGGGGCCGATCGCGGCCGATTTCACCGCCGTCCGCAACCGCTGGGAGGTCGGTCACATGATCGTGGCGACGATCAAGTTGGCAGGCTTCATTGCGATCGCGATGGCGGTGGTGCGCGCCCGCCCGATGGAGGTGAGCCGGGAATGACGGTTTCGGCGAACCACTGCATCTGGTCCTCGAACTCGCTCAGCGATTCGGCCGGGATCATCAGGGCGCAGGCATGGTCGACACCGATCGCCCGCAGGCCGGCGATCTTCTCGCGGATCACGTCGGGCGATCCGACGAGGTTCGCTACCACCTGCTTGGAAAGGTCCCGGCCGGTGTAGTTGAGCGATACGCGGTGGGCGACGAGGCCGGAGGCCATGTAGCGCGCCTCCGCCTCCTCCATCGTCTTCGCAATGGTGAGCGAGAATTGCGGGGCGATCTCGATCGCCGCAGGGTCGCGGCCGAGGGCCGCGGCGCGTTCCTTCAAACACTTGATTCGCT
This sequence comes from bacterium, assembly GCA_022844005.1. GTDB lineage: Bacteria > Pseudomonadota > Alphaproteobacteria > Ferrovibrionales > Ferrovibrionaceae > Desertibaculum. Next base: position 22,197 of record JALHMN010000046.1, read on the forward strand.
CTTCCAGTTCGGGCCAGGGGCGCCAGCCCGGCAGCCAGCCGGTACCGAAGGTGGCGGCGCGTTCGACAGCCGCCATGTTGTGCCCCCCGATCCACAGCGGAAACGGATCCTGCCTTGGCTTGGGGAACATCTCGATATTCTCGTAGGCGTAGTACTTGCCCGCGTGGCTGACGGAAGGTTCGGCGAACAAGCGCCGGATGACGGCGAGGCCCTCGTCCAGCATCTCGCCGCGCTGGCCCTCCTTTGCCACGCGTGGTGCCCAGGCGGCGAACTCCTCGCGATAGGCGCCGATCCCCAGTCCGAGAATGAGCCGTCCATCCGACATCTGGTCGATCGTGGCGCATTGCTTGGCCAGCCAGAAGGGGTCTCGCATCGGCAAGACGGCGACCGCCGTACCTACCTTGAGCGTGGTGGTCGCGGCTGCGCAGAAGGAGAGAACCGTCATCACCTCATAGAAATTGGGTGCCTGTCCGGGATAGAGATCGTGAACGTACTTCTGGGTGGTTATGTGGTCGTTGCCCCAGACCGAATGATAGCCGAGCCGCTCGCAGGTCTTGGCGATACGAACGAAACAGTCCGGCTGGACGAAGGGGATCGGATACATCACTCCTTCGAAGCCGGTCGGCAGGCAGATGCTGAACTTCATGACGCAGTTGCTCCCCTGACGGCCGCGGCGAGGGTGTCGGGGATCAGGGCGGTGTCGTCCAATCCGCCCAGGATCACTTCGTCGAGGCCGGCGGCGCGATAGCCGTCAATGGCATGCTTCACCTGTGAAGGCGTGCCACAGGCGGCATGCCGGCGAACAACGTCGTCGCTGACCAGCTGGTCCACGGTCGCCCAGTCTTCCGCCGCATAAGCGGTCGCGAGCGCGGCCTGGTCGAGCGGGGCGCCCGACAGCCGTATGTTCTCGGCGTGATGAGCGCCGCGCAGCACGAAGCCGATCGGCCGGCGCACGCCTTCCATCGCCGTGTGCTCGTCCGCGCCGAGGCGGGTGTAGACGATTCCGAGCTTTCTGAACGGTCTGCCCGCCGCGCCTTTGCCGGCATGCGCCAGGCACGAGGTGACGAATGGCGGTGACGTGGCGGCGGAGATCAGCACGCCGTCCGCTTCCCGCCCCGCCAGCTCCAGCATGTTGGGCCGCGAGGCGGCGAGCACGATCGGGATCGGGTTGCCGCCATTGATCAGCCGCCGGCCGCTCACCTTGAATGCCTGACCGTCATGGCGGACCATCTCGCCCGCGAAAAGCGAACGGGAAATGCGGATCGCTTCCGAAAGGGTGGTAAGCGGCCTGGGGCTCTCGATGCCGGCGGCCTTCAGGTCCGCCGGTGCGCCGACGCCGAGGCATAGGATGACCCGCCCCGGATACATTTCATCCAGGCTCGCGGCCGCCATGGCAGTGAAGACGGGGTGTACCGAATAGGGGCTCATCGCCATCAATGCGACACGCAGCCTGGTCGTCGCCCCCAGCACCACGGCGGCCATGCTGATCGGGTCACGCAGGAAAAGGTGGCAGGCGATCCACACCGTCTCTACCCCGCCGGCTTCGGCGGCGCGCGCCTGCGCCGGCAGTTCCGGCATCGGCACGCGGCCGTCCATGGAAAGGCCGAGGGATGCGGTCATGGCTTGTACCCGTAGACGTTGTGTAGAGATCTCAGCAGCGCGGGCAGATTCGGCTCGATCAGCGGCGGCGCCGGCAGGGTTTCCTCGATCGGGCCGGCGTCCTTCAGACCGCTCGCGGTGAGAAGGGCGACCACCCGCTCGCCCGCCTTGATGGTGCCCGCCGCCCGCAGCCGTTCGATAGCGGCAAAGGGGGCAACGGAAGAAGGTTCGCCCCAGATGCCTTCGTCGCGGGCGAGTTTGTGGGCCCAGCGTATGAGGTCGTCGTTACCGATGGCGACCGCCGCGCCATTGCTGCGGCGCAATACGTCGAGCGACTGAACGGTGCCCTGGCTCGCCCCGATGGACGTGGCGAGCGTCGGTTCATTGCGCGGTTGATCGGCCGGCATGGCCGCGCCGGCGGAGAGCGCGGCTTCCAGCGATCCGGCCACTTCCGCGGCGACGAAGCGCGGCGTCCTTTTGATCCAGCCCAGTCGGCGCAGTTCCTCGAAGCCCTTCCACATCCCATACAGGGCATCGCCGTAACACACGGGCAGGACGCACCAATCCGGCACGTCCCAGGCGAAGTCCTCGGCGATCTCGTAGGCGATGGTCTTGTAGCCCTCGATGCCGAAGGGGTTCGAGCCGACCACCGGACCGAAGAAGGGTGAAGTCGGATACCAGCCCAGTTCCCGCACCCCCGCGGTCTGCAGCTTCCAGCGATCCGATTTCTCGGCGACCACGACCAACATCGCGCCATAGGCCCGCATCTGGGTCACCATGACCCCGGAGGCACCCTGGAAGGTGAAAACGATGCAGGGGATGCCGGCGCTGGCCGCATAGGCCGCGGCCGCCGCACCGGCATTGCCGGAGGAGGAGGAGGCGATGGTCGTGGCACCGATCCGGCTGGCCCAGGAGATCGCCCCGGTGGCGAGCCGATCCTTGAACGACCATGTCGGATTGCGACTCTCGTCCTTGACCCAGACTTCACCGAGACCGAGTTTCGGCGTGTGCAGGAGAGACGTGGCGCCCTCGCCCAGGGTCACCGGCTCCAGATCGGGCAGGAAGTCGCCCCAGCGCCACAATCCGGCCGGTTTTCTGGGCAGATGCTCCCGGTCAATGCCCGCACCCACGATGCCGTCATAGCCGACGGTCAGGTTCGCAGGTGTGCCCGCGTTTCGGCAGGCGGGACAGTCGCGATCGAAATGCTCGATCGGGTAGCGGGCGCCGCAGCGCACGCAGTCGAGGCTTGCAGGGCGCGGCATCGGAAAAAGGCGAAGTCCTTACATGGAAAGGACTTCGCCTCTAGCAAACCCCGTGCCGTCCGGGACTACTCCGCCGGCTGGACGGCGGTGGGGGCGGGCTTGTTCCGCCGATCCCACAGCGCCATCAATTCGCCGACGATGCCACGCCGGAAGGCCAGCACGATGATGACGAAGACGACGCCCTGGATCACCAGAACCCATTCGCCAATGCCGGCGAGGTAGTTCTGCATGGCGATCACGATGAAGGCGCCGAGTACCGGCCCGAATATGGTGCCAATACCCCCCACCAGGGTCATGAGGATCACCTCGCCCGACATCGGCCAGAACACGTCGGTTAGCGAAGCCAGCTGCATCACCAACACCTTGGTCGAACCAGCGAGGCCCGCGAGGGCCGCGGAAAGCACGAAGGCGAGCAGCTTGTAGCGATCGACATTGTAACCGAGGGAGGTGGCGCGTGCCTCGTTCTCACGGATCGCCTTCAGCACCTGGCCGAATGGGGAATGGATGATTCGGTAGACCAACAGGAAGGCGCCGACGGCGATCGCCACCACGAAGTAGTAGAGCGTCATGTCCGACTTCAGATCGATGATACCGAACAGGGGCTGCCGCGGGATCGACTGGATACCGTCCTCGCCGCCCGTGAAGGGAGCCTGAACGCAGAAGAAGTAAACCATCTGCGACAGTGCCAGCGTGATCATGGCGAAATAGATGCCTTGTCGGCGGATCGCGATCCAGCCGGCAGCCACACCCAGGATGGTCGCGGCGAGGACACCGGCGATGATGCTGAGTTCGGCGCTCCAGCCCCAGACCTTCAGGATATGGCCGGTGATGTAGGAGGCGCTGCCGAAGAACATCGCATGGCCGAACGAGAGAAGGCCGACGTAGCCGATCAGGAGGTTGAAGGCGATCGCGAACATGCCGAAGCAGAGCGCCTTCATGATGAACACCGGATAGACCCCGATCCAGGGGGCAACCAGCAGGAGGGCGAGCAGCCCGAAAGCGACGAAGCGGTTCATGCCGGGCCTCCTAGCGCTGGGTGCCGAACAGGCCGGCGGGCCGGACCAGCAGCACGATGGTCATGATGACGAAAATAACTGTTGCGGAGGCTTGCGGATAGAACACCTTGGTCAGACCCTCGATGACGCCGAGGCCGAAACCGGTGACGATCGACCCCATGATCGAGCCCATACCGCCGATCACCACCACCGCGAAAACGACGATGATCAGGTTCGAACCCATGGTCGGGTTGACCTGGTAGATCGGTGCCGCCATTACGCCCGCGAAGGCGGCGAGGCCCACGCCGAAGGCATAGGTCAGTGTGATCATGCGCGGGACGTTGATGCCGAAGGCACGGACGAGGGTCGGATTCTCGGTTCCCGCCCGCAGATAGGCGCCGAGCTTGGTCTTTTCGATGATGAACCACGTCGCGAGGCAGATGATCAGCGAAGCCACCACGACCCAGCCGCGATACCAGGGCAGGAACATGAAGCCGAGATTGACGCCGCCCGGAAGCGGGTTCTCGTAGGGTTGTCCCGACGATCCGAAGCCGTACCGGAACATGCCTTCGAATATCAGCACGAAGCCGAAGGTCAGGAGCAGGCCATAGAGATGGTCGAGATGATAGAGCCGCTTCAGAAAGAGCTGCTCGAGGATGACGCCCGAAATCGCGACCACGATCGGCGAAACGATGAGCGCCACCCAGTAGTTGATGCCCAGGAACTGCAGGCCGAACCAGGCGACGAAGGCACCCATCATGTACTGGGCGCCATGAGTGAAGTTGATGACGTTGAGTAGGCCGAAGATGACCGCGAGCCCGAGGCTGAGCATGGCGTAGAAAGCCCCGTTGATCAGCCCCAGCAAGAGCTGGCCGAACAAGGCCTGTGGCGGAATGCCCAACAACTCGAACATGCTCGCGGTCTCCTCCGTCCCCTAGACTTCTATCGTCACGACTTGACGAGCGGGCAGCCACCTTGCGCCAACGGGCGGAAGGCTTCGGTGCCCGGCACCGTGGTCAGAACCTTGTAGTAATCGTACTTGTACTTGCTCTCTTCCGGCTTCTTCACCTGCAGGAGGTGCATGTCGCGCAGGACGCGGCCATCTTCGCGAATGCTGCCGTTCTTGGTCATGAAGTCGTTGATCGGCAGTTCCTTCATCTTCTTGGCGACCGCCTTCGCCTCGTCGGTGCCCGCCGCCTGGACCGCCTTCAGATAATGCGATACCGCGCCGTAGACCCCGGCCTGGATCATCGACGGGACCATGTTCCCCTTGTTCTTTTCGGCGAAGCGCTTGGAGAAGGCACGGGTTTCGTCATTGAGATCCCAATAGAAGCTCTCGCTGATCACCAGCCCCTGGGCGGTCTTCAGCCCGAGGGCGTGCACGTCGTTGATGAAGACCAGCAGTCCGGCCAGCCGCTGTCCGCCGGCGACAATGCCGAACTCGGAGGCCTGCTTGATCGAATTGATGGTGTCGCCGCCGGCATTGGCGAGGCCGATGATCTTGGCCTTGGACGCCTGCGCCTGCAGCAGGAAGGACGAGAAGTCCGCCGTCGAGAGCGGATGGCGGACCACGCCGAGAACCTTGCCGCCGCCTTCCTGCACGAACTTCGAGGTGTCGCGCTCGAGAGCGTGGCCGAAGGCATAGTCCGCGGTCAGGAAGAACCAGGAGTCACCGCCCTGCTTCACCAGCGCCTTGCCGGTTCCGTTGGCCAGTGCGTAGGTGTCGTAGGTCCAATGGATGCCGGTTTCCGAGCAGGCCTTGCCGGTGAGGTCGGAGGATGCGGGCCCCGACATCAGGAACATGCGGTTCTTCTCGCGCGTAATTTCCTGCACCGCGAGCGCCACGCTCGACGTCGGCACGTCGGCGATGGCATCAACTTGTTGCGTGTCGATCCACTGGCGGACGACATTGGCACCGATATCGGGCTTGTTCTGGTGATCCGCGAAGAGGACTTCGATCGATTTCCCCGCCACCTTGCCGCCGAAATCCTCGACGGCCATTCGCGCGGCAAGCACGCTGCCGGGGCCCGTGATATCGGCATAGAGACCGGACTGGTCATTCATCACACCGATCTTCACGGTGTCGTCGGAGATCTGCGCTGTCGCCGCGCCCGTAGCAAAGACAAATGCCGCGGCGGTGCTCAGCATCGATATTGTCTGCTTCATTCGGGTTCTCCTCCTGGTTGCGGCGCCGTCGCAGTGCTCAGACGCCAAGGTACTCGTTCAATTTGCCGATGTTCTTCTCGACCTCGCCAGCCGTCAGGTGATCGATGACGCGGCCGTCCTCCATCACGTAGTGCCGATCGGCGAAGGTGGCGGCGAATCGAAAATTCTGTTCGACCAGCAGGATGGTGAAGCCGCGGCTCTTCAGCGTCTGCAGCACTTCGCCGATCTTCTGGACGATCACCGGCGCGAGCCCTTCCGTCGGCTCGTCGAGCAGGAGAAGGGTGGCGCCGGTGCGAAGGATTCGTCCGATCGCCAACATCTGCTGCTCACCGCCGGAAAGCTTGGTGCCTTGGCTCCGGCGCCGCTCCAGCAGATTGGGAAACAGGCCGTAGATTTCCTCGACCGTCATGCCCCCGGCCTTCACCGCGGGCGGCAGCATCAGGTTCTCCTCGACATTCAGACTCGAGAAGATGCCGCGTTCCTCCGGACAGTAGGCAATGCCGAGGCGGGCGATCCGATTCGATGCCAATTCGATCGTCTCGCCGCCGGCGAACCGAACCGAACCGGTGCGCTGGGTGACGACGCCCATCACGGATTTCAAGGTCGTCGTCTTCCCGACACCGTTGCGCCCGAGCAGCGTGACCACCTCGCCCTCGCGGATCTCGAAATCGACCCCGTGCAAGATGTGGCTCTCGCCATAGAAAGCCTGCAGTCCGGCAACCTTGAGCAGGGGCTCAGCCATGTCCGGTCCCCATGTAGGCTTCCTTCACGCGCGGATCCTCGGACACTGCGGCATAGGGTCCTTCGGTCAGGATCTCTCCGCGTTGCAGGACCGTGATCGTGTCCGATATGTCGGCCACGACCTTCATGTTGTGCTCGACCATCAGGACGGTCCGGTTCTTCGCCACCTGCTTGATCAGGGCGGAAATGCGCGGGATGTCGCCATGGGCGAGCCCCGCCATGGGCTCGTCGAGCAGCAGCATTTCCGGCTCGAGCGCCAGCGTCGTCGCGATCTCCAGCGCCCGCTTGCGCCCGTAGGCGAGTTCGCCCGCCGCGATCAGCAGATACTCGGTGAGGCCGACATCCGCCGCGAGTTGATCGGCACGCGCGTTCAACTGGTCCAGCGAACGGTCGGATTGCCAGAAAAAGAACGAGTTGCCGAGCTTTCGCTGAAGCGCGACGCGGATGTTCTCGCGCACGGTCAGATGCGGAAACACGGCCGAAATCTGGAAGGATCGCGCCAATCCGCGGCGGGCGATCGATGCCGGCGCCTCCTGCGTAATGTCCTGACCGTTGTAGGTGATCCTGCCTTGTGTGGGGATCAGGAACTTGGTGAGGAGATTGAAACAGGTCGTCTTGCCGGCCCCGTTGGGTCCAATCAAGGCGTGAATCGTGTTACGTTTCACGCGAAGGTTGACGTCTCGTACCGCGACGAAACCGCGGAACTCTTTCGTCAGTCCTTCCGTCACGAGGATGTAATCGTCCCCCATTCGAACGAGGTGCCTCCCTATCCCTAGCCCGCGTCTGCCGCGGGACCTCCCAAGACCGCCCTTGATTCTTCCGGCTCGCCGGCGGCAACACATCGCAACGGCGCAAGCAGGCCGGCAACACTGGCTTTGATTGTTCGATAGAGTCGAGCGCTCCCCAAACTCGGGCGCGCCAGTGATGTCTCCCTGCACAGACCGGTACTGATGACTTGAGGACAATCTAGAGGGGCTTTTCGGATGCGGCAAGTTCTGCGCATCGAGCTTGTATGGGCCTGCCGTGGTCACGGCCGAACGGGTCGATGCGGAGCAGGGCAGCGATGGAGGTCGATATGCTGGAGGCGCTCCGGGGCGGATCACCACAAAAAAAGCCGCCGGCACTGCTGCCGGCGGCTTTTCGAATTGTTGGCTCGCCGGGGTCGGCG
>JALHMN010000047.1 GCA_022844005.1 bacterium
GTGTCCCGGTCAGGAAGGCGATCGTCATGCCGCCGAACCAGGCGCCGTATTCGGCCGGGGAACGCTGCAGGACCGTGATCATCAGATGCGGCACCCCGCCCACGAAGGCGAAAAAGGCGCCCGAGGTGAAGGTGGCGATGAAGGTGTAGCCGAGGAAGCGGCGGTTGCGGCAGAGGTCGAGATAGTTGCGCAGGATGGTGAGCGGCGCGATCGACGAGGTGGGATGCCGATTGGTCTCGGTCACCGCGAAGATCGACCAGCCGAACAGGAGAACGAACAGCCCGAGCATCAAGAGGAAGACCGCCTGCCAGCCGAAGCGGGCGTCGAGCAGCCCGCCGAGGACCGGGGCGAACAGCGTCATCGCCGACAGCCCGGCGGTCAGGTAGCCCAGCACGCTGGCGCCGCGCTCGCGGCCCCAGACGTCGCTCACCATGGCGCGGCCGATCACCACGCCGGCACAGGCGCCGATCGCCTGCACCAGCCGGCTCGCCACCAGGATCTCGATGCTGGGCGCGAGCAGGCAGGCGATCGAGGAAAGCACACCCGCGGCGAGCCCGACCAGCAGCACCGGCCGGCGGCCGTACCGGTCCGACAGCGGCCCCACCACCGGTTGCCCGAGCGCCACGCCCAGCAGGAAGAGAGTCAGCACCAGCTGTGCCATCGCGGCCGTGGTATCGAAATAGCTGACCAGCCCCGGGATCGAGGGGACAAAGGCGTTCATGCAGAACGAAACGCCCGCGGCCATGCCCACCAGAAGGGGAATGGGCGGCGCGCGGGGGGGGGCGGTGGAAGGGGCGGGGCTGGTCATCCGGAGGGCGGCTGCGCGGGGGCGCGGATAAGACCATGACGGCGGCCGATCTTCTACTGTGCTAGAAACGCTGCGCCATGAATGTCCAGCTTCCCCGCACGACGCGCGCCGAAGAACTGCGCGCCGCTCTCGCCGATGAGATCGTCTCCGGCCGCCTCGTTCCCGGCTACAAGCTGGAGGAGCGCGAACTGGCGGAGCGGTTCGGCGTCTCGCGCACGCCGGTGCGCGAGGCCTTGCGCCAGCTGGCGGCGGCGGGCTTGGCAGAGACGCGGCCCCACAAAGGCGTCGTCGTGGCGCCGGTCACGGACAAGCGGCTGCACGACATGTTCGAGGTGATGGCCGAGTTGGAAGGCGTCTGCGCGCGCCTCGCCGCTATCCGCATGACCGCGCCCGAGCGGCGCGACCTGGAAGGCAAGCACGAGGCCTGCGCCGGCTTCATGCGCGCCGGCGCGGCCGAGGAATACCATGTCGCCAACGAGACTTTCCACGGCGCCATCTATGTCGGCAGCCACAACGGATTTCTGGCCGACAATGCTTTCGGCGTGCGCTCGCGCCTGGCGCCCTTCCGCCGGGCCCAGTTTCGCCTGATGGGGCGCCTCGCCAAGTCGGTGGCCGAGCATGACGAGGTGGTGCAGGCGATCCTGCGCGGCGACGGCGACGGCGCGGCGCGGCTCATGCGCCGCCACGTCTCGATCGTGGGCGACGCGTCGGCGGATTACGTCGCCATGAACCGCAACGACATTCAGCCGGCCGAACCGCGCCGATAGGACCGCCAGCCGCCGAAATGGGTGATGTCGCGGGCGTCCTCCAGGCCCGCGCTCTCGCAGAGGAAGCCCTGCGGGCTGCTGCCGTCGGCGAGTTGCACGCGGCCGATGGTCAAGGGTGCCGGGATGCCGGCGATGAAGCCGCCCAGTTGCGCCGCAGGGACATCCCAGACCTCGATCTCGATCGCGGCGCCGCGATCGTTCACCCGGGTCAGGCCGGGCCGCTCCGGCGGGCCGCCGGGCAATGCGTAGAGGCGGTATGACGCCGTGGTGGTCAGAGTGCGCAGCAGGCGCGCGCCCCGGTCCAGCAGCTGATGGTTCAGCGCCTCCCCCGAAAGATGCGCGCCGACCACGGCGATTTCGATGCCTTCCGCCTTTGCCGGTGCAGGCGCGTGTTCCGGCAGGGCGGCGCCGGTGGCGCCGAGCGGCAGCGCCCGGGCGCGCTGCCAGGCGTTGCCCAGGCTCGCCAGATAGTGGTCGCGGAAGGCGGGCGCGACGAAGGTGATGCCGAAGGGCCGCCGGCCGCCATCCACGATCGCCGCCGGCATGGCGAGCGCGCAGAGGTCGAGCAGGTTCACGAAATTGGTGTAGCGGCCGAGATTGCTGTTGAGCGTGACCGCATCCGCCTCCACCTCGGCGACACCGTAGTGCCGCCCCGACGTCGGCAGCGCCATGATGTCGATTTCGCGCCAGACCGGCGCGGTCTGCCGGCGCAGTTCCTCCAGACGATACTGGCCCTCGAAAGCCTCGCGGGCGCTGCGCCCGCGGCCGCCCTCGACGATCGTCCGGGTTATCGGATGCGTGTCCGAAGGGTGCGCGGCGATGAAGTCGCCGACGGCGGCCCAGCGCTCGGCCACCCAGGGGCCGTCATAGAGCAGCCGCGCCGTCTCCAGGAAGGGATCGAGATCAATCTGCACCGCTGTGCCGCCGATCGCCTCGAGGTCGGCGAGCGATTGTTCGAAGGCGGCGGCATAGGCTGAGTCGCCGAAGAATTCCCGTTGCACGGGCCTTGGCACGCCGAAGCGGAACTTCCCCACCGCCGCCGGCGGGCCGAGCGGCGGGCCCGGGCGGCTGTAGGGATCGCCGGCATCGGGACCCGCCGCCTGGGCCAGCACGAAGGCGGCGTCGCCCGCGGTCAGCGCGAAGATCGAGATGCAGTCGAGCGACCGGCAGGCCGGTACCACGCCACTGCAGCCGATCAGCCCCTTGGTCGGCTTGAGACCCACGATGTTGTTGAAGCCGGCCGGCACCCGGCCCGATCCGGCGGTATCGGTGCCCAGCGCGAAACTCACCAGTCCGGCGGAGACCGCGACAGCCGACCCCGAGGACGAGCCGCCCGGCAGCAGCGCCGGATCGAAGGGATTGCGGGCCGTGCCATAGGGCGTGCGCACGCCGACCAGGCCGGTGGCGAACTGGTCGAGATTGGTCTTGCCGATGGCGATGGCGCCGGCGGCTTCCAGCCGGGCCACCGCCCCGGCGGAGACCTGTGGCGTATAGGCGAAGGCCGGGCAGCCGGCCGTGGTGGGAGAGCCGGCCAGATCGATGTTGTCCTTCACCGCGAAGGGAATGCCCCAGAGCGGCATGCCGCCGCGCCCGCGGCGGATCAGGTCGGCGGCTCTCGCGCGCAGCCGCTCGGCCGGGACCAGGGATATCCAGACGCCGTCGTCGCCGCGCGCCGCGATCCCCGCCAGAACGGCGTCCACCACCTGCAGCGGATCGAGCGACCGGTCCGCATAGGCGGCGGCGAGGCGGATCAGATCGAGGGACGGAAGGGCGGTCACGGAAGTCTCCCTGGGCGATGGAGCAGATGGTATGCCAATTTGTATGCAATCGCTTTGCCAACTCACGTATATAAAATATTCAATTGAATCATAGAATTAAAGTTCATCTCCTGAGTCGGTCGCGGTTGTTTGCATGAGGCATATGCACACAAAATAGTCATTCCAGCGCCAGCCGAGGGATCGCTCAAATTCAGTGCGTAGCAGGATTTCAACGCGTTTCCAGTGCGTTAGAAGCACGCTGAGGGATTGGGTGTGGCTGGCATGCCGGTTGCTAGGAGGTGGTCGAGACAGAAGGGGGCACTTCATGAACCGGCGCGACTTCCTCAAGACGACAGCGATCGCAGCGGGGGCGGCAGCGCCTGTCGCCGCACCGTTCATCCGTTCGGCCGAGGCGCAATCGCGCGCCGAGACCCTTCTGGTGGTGACCGAAAGCGGCCCCAACAACGTCGACATCCATGGCGTCGGTACCAACCGCCCGGGCTACGAGGTGTCGTGGAACTGCTACGACCGCCTGTTCACCCATGGCAAGAAGACATTGCCGGACGGTACCGATTCCTACGACCGCGACAAGTACGAGCCCGAGCTGGCGGAGAGCTGGGACATCGGCCCCAACTCGGCGACCTTCAAGCTCCGGAAGAACGCGAAATTCCACGACGGCACGCCGATCACGGCGAAGGACGTGAAGTGGTCCTTCGACCGCGCCGTGTCGGTCGGCGGTTTTCCGACCTTCCAGATGAAGGCGGGCAGCCTGGAAAAGCCCGAGCAGTTCGTCGCCGTCGACGACAGCACCTTCCGCGTCGATTTCATCAGGAAGGACGCGCTCACCATCCCCGATCTCGGCGTCATCGTGCCCTGCGTGTTCAATTCCGGGCTGGTGAAGAAGAACGCGACCGAGAAGGACCCCTGGGGTCTCGAATACACCAAGCAGAACACCGCCGGCGGCGGCGCCTTCAAGATGACCAAGTGGACGCCGGGGACCGAGGTCGTCTACGAGCGCAACGAGGACTGGAAGTCGGGCCCGGTGCCGAAGCTGAAGCGGGTGATCTGGCGCATGGTGCCGTCGGCCGGCAACCGCCGGGCGCTCTTGGAACGCGGCGACTGCGACATCTCCTTCGACCTGCCGAACAAGGATTTCGCCGAGCTGAGGGCGGCCGGCAAGGTCAAGGTCGCCGCCACGCCGGTCGGCAACGGCATCGGCTATATCGGCATGAACGTGAACAAGGCGCCCTTCGACAACGTGAAGGTGCGCCAGGCCGTCGCCTATGCCATCCCCTATCAGAAGATCATGGATGCCGTGCTGTTCGGCATGGGCAACCCGCTGCATGGCGGATCCTCGAACATGGCCGCAGAGGTCGCCTGGCCGCAGAAGCACGGCTATACCACCGACCTGGTGAAGGCGAAGCAGCTCCTGACCGAGGCGGGCTATCCGAACGGCTTCGAGACCACGCTCTCCTTCGATCTCGGCTTCGCCGTGCTGAACGAGCCGATGTGCATCCTGGTGCAGGAATCGCTCGGCCAGATCGGCATCAGGACGACGATCAACAAGGTGCCGGGTTCGAACTGGCGGGCCGAACTCCTGAAGAAGGAGATGCCGCTCATCTCCAACTTCTTCTCCGGTTGGCTCGACTATCCGGAATACTTCTTCTTCTGGTGCTATCACGGCCAGAACGCCGTCTTCAACACCATGAGCTATCAGTCGAAGGAGATGGACGCGCTGATCGACGCGGCGCGCGTCGCGGCGGCCGAGGGCAACAAGGCCGCCTACGAGAAGGATGTGAAGGCCTTCGTCACCAAGGCCTTCGAGGAAGTGCCGCGCATCCCGGTCTTCCAGCCCTATCTCTGCGTCGCCATGCAGCCGAACGTCTCCGGCTATCGCTACTGGTTCCATCGTCAGCTCGACTACCGCACGCTGTCCAAGGCCTGATCCGTGCTGCGGCAGATCGGAAAGCGCCTCGCCACCGCCATCCCGAGCCTGATCGGGGTGGTGGTGGTGACCTTCCTGCTGACCCGGGTGCTGCCGGGCGATACGGCGGCCTATTTCGCCGGGCCGGCAGCGACGCCGCAGGCCATCGCCGAAATCCGCGCCAAGCTCGGCCTCGACCGCTCGCTGCCGGAACAGTTCGTTTCGTATGTGAAGGACCTCGCCACCGGCAATCTCGGCAACTCGCTTTCCACCGGACGGCCGGTGGTGACCGAGATCAAGGCCCGCCTGCCGGCCTCGGCCGAACTCACCTTCCTCGGCCTCTTCCTTGCCATCGCCATCGCCGTGCCGCTCGGCATCCTGGCGGCGGTGAAGCAAGGATCGATCATCGACCATGCCTGCCGGATGGTGGCGACGGCGGGCGTATCGCTACCGGTCTTCTTCACCGGGCTTCTCCTGGTCTATGTCTTCTATTTCCTGCTCGGTTGGGCGCCGGCGCCGCTCGGCCGGCTCGATGCCTTCTCCTCCGCCCCGCCGGAGGTGACGGGCTTCTACCTGATCGATTCGCTGCTGGCGCGTGACCTCGAGACCTTCCGCGCCTCGCTCGCGCAGCTCGCCGTGCCGGCCATTACCATGGCGGTGTTCTCGCTCGCCCCGATCGCGCGCATGACCCGGGCCTCGATGCTGGCGGCGCTCGCCTCCGAGTTCGTCCGCACGGCGAAGGCGAGCGGGCTCACGCCCACCACCGTCATTATCCGCTACGCCTTCCGCAACGCACTTCTGCCGGTTGTCACCACGCTCGGCATGGTCTTCTCCTTCCTGCTCGGCGCCAATGTGCTGGTGGAGAAGGTCTTCGCCTGGCCGGGCATCGGTTCCTACGCGATCGAGGCGCTGATCGCCTCCGACTTCGCCCCAGTGCAGGGCTTCGTCCTCACCATGGCGATCATGTACGTGGCGCTGAACCTGCTGATCGACATGCTCTACGGCGTCATCGACCCGCGCGTGAGGATGGAAGGATGAGCGTGGCCGCCACCCCCGCCCCGGCACAGGCGTCGGCCGCCGTCGCGACACTGAAGCATGCCCGCTACATCATCGGCGAGAATCCGGTCACCGGTGTCGCCTTCGGCATCTTCGTCCTGCTGGCGCTGGCCGCTCTCATCGGTCCCTTCATCGTCCCTTTTGACCCGCTGGCCAGCGACACCGCCGCCGCGCTGAACTCGCCTTCGGCGAAGCATTGGTTCGGCACCGACCAGCTGGGCCGCGACATCTTCAGCCGCGTCGTGGTGGCAACCCGGCTCGACCTCGGCATCGCCATCTTCTCGGTGGCGCTGGTCTTCGCGCTGGGCGGGCTGTCGGGTGTGGCGGCCGGTTATTTCGGCGGATGGACCGATCGCGTGGTGGGCCGCCTCGCCGATACCATCATGGCCTTTCCGCTGTTCGTGCTGGCCATGGGCATCGTCGCCGCACTCGGCAACACGGTGACCAACATCGTCATCGCCACCGCCATCATCAACTTCCCGCTCTATGCCCGCGTCGCCCGGGCCGAGGCGAACATTCGGCGCGATGCCGGCTTCGTGCAGGCGGCCAGGCTCTGCGGCAATTCCGAGATGCGCATCCTGCTCGGCCACATCCTGCCCAACATCATGCCGATCATGATGGTGCAGATGTCGCTGACCATGGGCTATGCGATTCTGAATGCAGCCGGCCTCTCCTTCATCGGCCTGGGTGTCCGCCCCCCCACCCCAGAATGGGGCATCATGGTGGCGGAAGGGGCCGCCTTCATCGTATCGGGGGAATGGTGGATCGCCTTCTTTCCCGGCGTCACGCTGATGCTGGCCGTCTTCTGCTTCAACCTCCTGGGCGACGGTTTGCGCGATATCGTCGACCCGCAGCGGCGGACCTGATCCCATGACCGCCGCTCTCCCTCTTCTCGACGTCCGCAACCTCACGGTCGAATTCGCCACCCGCCGCGGCATCGTCACCGCGGTGGAGCAGATCAGCATTGCCGTTGCCAAGGGCGAGACGCTCGGCATCGTCGGCGAATCGGGCTCCGGCAAGTCGGTCACTTCCTACGCCGTCATGCGCATCCTCGATCGCGCCGGAAAGATCGCCAACGGCACCGTCAGCTTTTCCGGCATCGATATCCGCGGCATGAAGGAGGACGAGGTTCGCGACCTGCGCGGGCGCGAGATGTCGATGATCTTCCAGAATCCGCGCGCGGCGCTGAACCCGATCCGCAAGGTAGGCAAGCAGATCGAGGATGTGCTGATCCGCCATGTGCAGGCCGCCCCCTCTGACGCCAGGGAAAAAGCGATCGAGATCCTGCGCCAGGTGCGGATCGCCCGCCCCGAGGAACGTTATCACGCCTATCCGTTCGAACTGTCGGGCGGCATGTGCCAGCGCATCGTCATCGCGCTGGCGCTCGCCTGCCGGCCTCAACTCCTGATCGCCGACGAGCCGACCACGGGCCTCGACGTCACCACCCAGAAGGCGGTGATGGATCTGGTGGTCGAACTGACCCGCGAACGCGGCATGTCCACCATCCTGATCACCCACGACCTCGGCCTTGCGGCCACCTATTGCGACCGCGTGGTGGTGATGGAAAAGGGCAAGGTGGTGGAGACGGCGGACTCGGCCATCATCTTCAAGTCGCCGCTGCACCCCTATACGCAGAAGCTGATGCGGGCGACGCCGCGCCCCAACGCGACCCTCCGCGGTCTGCTGCCGGAAGGGGAGGCGCTGCCGAACCCGATCCCGGCACCGCCCGCGAACGACGACGCGGCGATGTTGCTGAAGGTCGAGAACCTTGTGAAAGAGTACCCCCGCCAAGGCGCGACGACTTCCGTCTTCTCCCTGTTCAAGCCGAAGGCGCCGGCGGCCGACGCCACGTTCCGCGCCGTCGACGGCATCAGCTTCGAGGTGCGGCGCGGGGAGAGCGTCGGCCTGGTCGGTGAATCGGGTTGCGGCAAGTCCACCACCTCGATGATGGTGATGCGGCTCCTCGATCCCACCTCGGGCCGCATTCTCTTCAACGGCGAGGATATCGGCGGAACGAAGGCGAAGGACTTCGCCGGCCTGCCGCAACGCCGGCGCATCCAGATGGTGTTCCAGGATCCGACCGACAGCCTCAATCCGCGTTTCACCGCTGTCCGCGCGATCGCCGATCCGCTTCTGCGCATGGGCGGCTTGAAAGGCGGGGCGGCGATCCGCGCCCGATGCGAGGAACTGGCGCGCCGGGTCGGCCTGCCGGTCGACCTCCTGGACCGGTTTCCGCACCAACTCTCCGGCGGACAGAAGGCGCGCGTGGGTATCGCGCGGGCCATCGCCCTCGATCCGGAACTGGTGATCCTGGACGAGCCGACGGCGGCCCTCGACGTCTCGGTGCAGGCCGTCGTGCTGAATCTGCTGCAGGATCTGAAGGTGTCGCTCGGCATGAGCTATCTCTTCGTCAGCCACGATCTCTATGTCGTCCGCATGCTCTGCGACCGGGTCATTGTCATGAAGAGCGGCCGGATCGTGGAGGAGGGGCCGACGGAACGCGTGCTGGCGGCACCCGAAGCCGAGTACACTCGCGAACTCCTGAGTGCCATTCCCCATCCACCGGTCTGAGGTAGAGTCCACCGCATGGCGAGCGAGCAGAAGCCCGATTGGGGCACCCATGTCGAGATCGTCTCGGCCAGCATCGGCCTGCCGATCGATCCGGCCTTCCGCCAGGGGGTTGTCGACAACCTCACCCGCATCGGCCAGATCGCACAGGGTTTCCTGAGCTTCCCGCTTGAGGACGATACCGATCCGGCAACGAGGTTCGAACCATGAGCGGGGTTCCGAGCGGTGCGGAGATCGCCGCCGCGATCGCCGCCGGCAAGATGAGCGCCCTGGAGGTGGCGGAAGCGGCGCTGGCGCGGATCGAGGCTGGCAACCCGCGCGTCAATGCCTTCACCGCCGTCTTCCGCGACCGCGCGCTTGCTGGCGCGCGATCGATCGACCAGCGCCGCGCGGCTGGGCAACCGCTCGGCCCGCTCGCCGGTGTCCCCTTCGCGGTGAAGAACCTGTTCGACGTGAAGGGCGTGGTCACCCTCGCCGGTTCGAAGATCAAGCGCGGCGATCCGCCGGCCAAGGCCGATGCCACTGCGGTGGCGAAGCTGGAGGCGGCCGGTGCCGTCCTGGTCGGCGCCCTCAACATGGGCGAATACGCCTATGACTTCACCGGCGAGAACGCCCATGACGGCAACTGCCGCAATCCGCGCGACACGGCCCGCATGTCGGGCGGTTCCTCCAGCGGCTCCGGAGCGGCGGTTGCGGCGGGACTGGTACCCTTCGCCCTGGGCACCGACACCAACGGGTCCATTCGCGTGCCCTCGTCGCTTTGCGGCACCTTCGGCTTGAAGCCGACCTACGGCCGCCTGTCGCGCGCCGGCTCCTATCCCTTCGTCTCCAGTTTCGACCATATCGGCCCGCTGGCGCGCTCCGTCACCGACCTCGCCCTCTCCTATGACGTGATGCAGGGTGCCGACCCGCATGATCCGATCCAGGCGGCCCGGCCGGTTGAGCCGGCGGCACCGGACGTCGATGCCGGGATCGGCGACCTCAGGCTCGCCATCGCCGGCGGCTACTTTGAGCAGGGCGGCACCGACGAGGCCCATGCGGCGGTCGCCGCCGTCGCGGCGGCGCTGAAGATCTCCCGCAAAGTGGAACTGCCCGAGGCCGGCCGGGCCCGCGCCGCCGCCTTCGTCATTTCCAGCGTCGAGGGGGCCACGCTCCATCTCGATCGCCTGCGGAAGCGCCAGGGCGATTACGACCCCGATACGCGCGACCGCTTCCTGGCCGGCGCCCTGGTGCCTGGCCCTTGGTACGTGCAGGCGCAGAAGTTCCGCCGCTGGTACCGCGACCAAGTGTCGAAGGTTTTCCGCGAGGTCGATATCCTGATCGCGCCGGCCACGCCCTGCGTCGCGCCGCCGATCGGCAATCCGACGATGGTGATCGCCGGCCAGGAGATGCTGGTGCGGCCCAACCTCGGCATCTTCACCCAGCCGATCTCGTTCATCGGCCTGCCGGTGGCGGCCGCGCCGGTCATGCCGGCCGCCGGCCTGCCGATCGCGGTCCAGATCATCGCCGCGCCCTGGAACGAGGCTGCGGCGCTGCGGGTGGCGCGGGTGCTGGAACGGGCCGGCGTCTGCAGCGCCCCGCCGGCGGTCAGCTGAGCCGCTCGAGTTCTTCGGCGACCTCCAGCCACTCGGCTTCGGCGGCGGCGAGCTTGTCGCCGATCGACTTGTGGTCGCGGGTGAGGAAGATCAGCGAGGCGGGGTCCTTCGCATAGGTCTTCGAATCGGCGAGCTTGGCGTCCAGGATCGCCTTCTCCGCCGACAGTTTTTCCACCAATGCCTCGGCCGCCTTCGCCTTCTTCTTCAGCGGCCCGAGCGACACGCCGCCGCCGCTCTTCTTCGCCGGCTTTTCGCTTTCGGCCTTCTTGCCCGCGCCCGACCGGCGCCGCTTCTCCAGCACCCGCTTGGTATAGGCCTCGACGTCGCCGTCGAAATTGGCGACCGTGCCGTCTTCCACCAGCCACAGCCGGTCGGCGACGAGGTCGACCAGGCGGCGGTCGTGGCTGACGAGGATGACGGCGCCGGGGAAGTCGCCGATGGCGCGCACCAGGGATTCGCGGGCGTCGATATCGAGATGGTTGGTCGGCTCGTCGAGGATCAGAAGCTGCGGCTTGTCGACGGTGATCAGCGCGAAGACGAGGCGCGCCTTCTCGCCGCCCGACAGCTTCTCCACCAGCACGTCGGCCTTCTGCTGGCTGAAGCCGAAGCGGCCCAGGCGCGAGCGCACCTCGGTATCGGTCGCCTTCGGCATCAGGGAGGCCATCTGCTGGCGCGCCGTCAGCCCCAGCGTCAACTCCTCGATCTGGTGCTGGGCGAAATAGCCGACATTCAGCTTGTTCGACCGGCGCATCTCGCCGGTCATCGTCTGCAGCCGGCCGGCCAGGAGCTTGGCGAAGGTCGACTTGCCGTTGCCGTTGGCGCCCAGCAGCGCCACCCGGTCGTCGGGATCGAGGCGCAGCCCGAGGCGCTTCAGGATCGGCTTGCCGGTTTCGTAGCCCACCGACACCCCGTCCAGCGTGATCAGCGGTGGCGCCAGTTCCTCTGGCTCCGGGAAGGCGAGGTTGATCGATGCTTCCTCAAGCACCGTCGGCATCGGTTCCAGCTTGGCGATGCGTTTCATCCGGCTCTGCGCCTGTGTCGCCTTGCTGGCCTTGGCCTTGAACCGGTCGACGAAGGCCTGCAGGCGGGCGCGCTCGGATTCGCGCTTCACCGCATGCGCCCGGTCATGCGCCAGCCGTTCGGCCCTGATCCGCTCGAACTGGGAATAGCCGCCGGGATAGGCGACCAGCTTGGCGTTGTCGAAATGGATGGTCATGTCGACCACGCTGTCCAACAGGTCGCGGTCATGGCTGACGATGACCAGCGTGCGCGGATAGGTGGTGAGGAAGTTCTCCAGCCAGAGTGCGGCTTCCAGGTCGAGATGGTTCGATGGCTCGTCCAGCAGCAGGAGGTCGGGCTCGGCGAACAGCGCCGCGGCCAGCGCCACGCGCATGCGCCAGCCGCCGGAGAAGCTGGAGAGCGGCCGGCCCTGCGCCTCGGTATCGAAGCCGAGCCCGTCCAGGATGGCGGCGGCGCGCGAGGGCGCCGAATGCGCGTCGATCTCGAGCAGGCGCGCATGCGCCTCGCCGATCCGGTTCGGATCGGTGGTCGTCTCCGCCTCGTGCATAAGGGCGGCGCGTTCCAGGTCGGCGGCCAGCACCGCTTCCAGCGGAGTCGTCTGCCCCGCCGGGGCTTCCTGGGCCACGGTGCCCACACGGGCGCCGTTCCTGATGGTGATGCTGCCGTCGTCGAGGCCCACCTCGCCCAGGATTGCCTTCAGAAGCGTCGATTTGCCGGCGCCATTGCGGCCGATCAGCCCGGCCCGCTTGCCGGCTGGAACGTCGACGCTGGCGCCCTGAAGCAGCGCGCGCCCCGCAATGCGGAGCGTTATGTCGGTAATATGCAGCATGGCTGCCCTATAGCACGAACTGCCGCCACCGCCAGGGGGTCAGCCCTGGGTTCGGGCCGGGTCCAGCGCCAGGTAGGTCCAGGCGATCGTGGCGGCGGCCAGCGCGGTCACCTCCGCCACGTCATAGGCTGGCGCCACCTCGACGACGTCCATCCCCCGGAAATCGATCCCGGCGAGGCGGTTCAGGATGGCCAGTGCTTGCCAGCCGAACAGCCCGCCGGTCTCCGGCGTGCCGGTGCCGGGTGCGTGCGCGGGATCGAGGGCATCGATATCGAAGCTGAGATAGGCGGGAGCATCGCCCACAACCGCCTTGATCCGATCCGCCACCGCCGCCGGCGTCGACAGGTGCACGTCCTCGGCGGAAAGGATGCTGACACCCTTCTCCAGCGTCCAGTCGATGATAGCGGGGTCGACGGCGGACCGGATGCCGATCTGGATCATCCGCTTCGGATCGACCAGACCCTCCTCGATCGCATGGTAGAAAACCGAGCCATGGCCATGCACGCAGCCGAAACTGTCCGGCCAGGTGTCGCAATGCGCGTCGAAATGCACCAGGCCGAGAGGACCGGTCCGCTTGGCGAGCGCACGCAGCAGGGCCAGGGTGACGCCGTGATCGCCGCCCAGGGTCACGAGATGGGGCAGCTTCGACGCCGCCGCCTCGATCATCGCGAGGCTGCCTTCGAGATCGCCCAGCCGGAAGGGCAGGTCGCCGAGATCGGCGATGCCCAGCGTCTTCGGGTCCCGCTTCAACACCGGATGCGCGCCGTCGATCAGCATGCGGCTGGCACGCCTGATCGCCGCCGGCCCGTCGCGGGCCCCGGCCCGGTTGGTGGTGCCGAGATCGAGCGGCGCGCCCGCCACCACATAGGCCGGGTCCGGATGCTCCCTTCCGAGGCCGAGAAAGCCCGCCGGCGAGGCGAAGGTGGGAGCGTAGGTGCTCACCGCCGCGCCTCGAATACGGGGTGTCCGGCCGTCTGCAACAGCGGCGCGTCCTCGACTTCCACCAGGTGCGCGCGGTCGAAGCCGTTGAAGGCGGTGCGCAGGGAAGCGCCATAGGCACCGAGCTGGCCGACCTCGATCCAGTCGCCTTCGCGCACATCGGCCGGCAGCGGCCAGGGGCCGGCCATCCGGTCGACGTTGTCGCAGGTCGGGCCGAACAGGACGAAACCCGACATCTCGCCCGACACCTCCCCGCTCGGGCGGATCAGCCGGACCGGGAAGCGGAAACCGGGCGCGCCGGCATCCGACAGGCTGCCATAGACGCCGTCGTTGATGAACAACTCGTTGCCGCGGCGGTGTTCGACCCGGACCACGACCGAGGTCGAAGCCGCGACCAGCGCCCGGCCCGGCTCGCACCAGACCTCGGGCGTGAGCTCCGGCGGCAGCGCGCCGACCGCCGCCTCGATGGCGTCGAAATAGGCCTGCAGCCGGGGGGGCTCGCTGCCCGGATAGGCGACGGGGAAGCCGCCGCCGACATCCAGGATGTCGAGGCCGACGCCGGCGGAGGTGGCGATCGCGCCGGCATAGGCGATGGCGCGGGCATAGGCGGCAGGCGCCAGGCATTGCGAGCCGACGTGGAAGGCCATGCCGGTCAGGGCGCCGGTCTGACGGATGGCGCGCAGGAGCGCGATCGCCTCCTCGAGGCTGGCGCCGAACTTGCCCGACAGGTCATAGGCCGCTTCGCCCTTGGGCAGCGCCAGGCGGACGACCAGGGCGAGATCGCCCGCGCCGTCCGTCTCGTGGCGGATCTTCCGCAGCTCGTCCAGGCTGTCGAGCGAGAAGGCGCGCACGCCGTGCTGGAAATAGGCCTCGCGGATTGCCTCGCGGCTCTTCACCGGATGCATAAAGCGCAGGGTCGCGGTGGGGAACAGCTGGCGCACCAGGCGCACCTCGCCGATCGAGGCGACGTCGAAGCCGCGCACGCCGCCGGACCACAGCGCGCGCAGGATGCGCGGCTCCGGGTTGCACTTCACGGCGTAGAGGACGTCGCCCCGGAAGGCGCGGACGAAATGCCGCGCCGTCGCCTTCGCCACCTGCGGACGCAGGCAGTGCAGGGGCTCGGCAGGCTTCAGGCCGGCGACGATGGCGTCGACGCGCGGGTCAAGCGCCGGTTCGAAACTGCGTCGGACCGGAGCAACGGCGGAGCGGGTTCGGATGGTTGCATACGCGGACATGGCGTCATGCTTCCCCTTCAGCTGCCGGTCCACGAGACCGGCTCCCAAAAAGGACGCTTGGCGTCGCCGCTTCGTCGATTATCGTTTCGACGACCAGCACGTTCGTTGTGCGTCGGTGAGGGTATGTAAGGCTTCCGCGCCGCGCTTCAAGTGAAATCCGAGAAATCTGCTAGCTTGGACCGCATCTGTGTGACGAGGAACACGATGCGTATCTTCACCGCCACCCTCGGGACGGAAACCAACACCTTCTCTCCGATCCCGACCGGCCTCGACCTGTTCAAGTCCACCCTGTGGTACGAGGCGGGCGAGCATCCCGATCGCCCAACGCTGTTTACCGGCCCGCTCATCGCTGCCCGGGAGAAGGCGCGCGAGCGCAACTGGACGGTGATCGAGGGCCTGTGCACCTTCGCCACGCCCGCCGGCCCCACCGTCCGCAAGGTTTATGAGAGCCTTCGTGACAGGATCCTGGACCAGCTTCGGGCCGCCCTGCCGGTCGACATGGTCGTGCTCGGCATGCATGGGGCCATGGTCGCCGACGGCTACGACGACTGCGAGGGCGACCTCCTGGAGCGGGTGCGTGCCATCGTCGGCCCCGGCGTGGTGATCGGCGGCGAGCTCGACCCGCATTGCCACATCACCGACCGCATGCTGTCGAATGCCGACGCGCTCGTCTGCTTCAAGGAATATCCGCACACGGATTCGCTCGACCGCGCGCGCGAACTGCTCGACCTCTGCGCCGATGCGGCCCTCGGCAAGACCAAGCCGGTGATGGCCGTCTTCGACTGCCGCATGATGGCGACCTTCCACACCTCGCGTCAGCCGATGCGGGGATTCGTCGATCGCATGAAGGCGCTCGAAGGCAAGGACGGCATCCTTTCGGTCTCCGCCGGGCACGGCTTCCAATGGGCCGACGTGGCCGATGTCGGCACCAAAATGCTGGTCGTCGCCGATGGCGACCACGCCAGGGCTGCCATCATGGCCGAGCGCCTGGGACGCGAACTCTATGCCATCCGCGACCAGGGAACGGAGGCCTATCTCGGCATCGACGAGGCGCTGGACAGGGCACTCGGCATCGACGGCGGGCCCGTGGTCGTGGCTGACGGCGCCGACAATGCCGGCGGCGGCGCGCCGAGCGATTCCACCTTCCTCCTCGCCGCGCTGCTGGAGCGTGGCATCGGGCCCGCGGCGCTCGGCCCCCTGTGGGACCCGGTGGCCGTCTCCTTCTGCCATGAGGCAGGGGAGGGGGCACGGCTGAAACTGCGCATCGGCGGCAAGATCGGCCCCACCTCAGGCCATCCGCTCGATGTCGAGGCCGAAGTGATCGGCCTCGGGCGCGACGTGAAGCAGACCTTCGCGGGAAATGCGGTCGGAATCGGCGATGCCGCGGCGATCCGCGTGGGCGGCGTCGACATCGTGTTGAATACCCTGCGGACGCAGGGTTTCGGTCCCGACCTGTTCACGAATCTCGGCATCGCCCTTGCCGGCAAGAAGGTGGTGGTGGTGAAATCCAGCCAGCACTTCCATGCCGGCTTCGCCCCGCTGGCGAAGGAGATCCTCTACGTCGCGGCCCCCGGCACGCTCGGCAACGATCCGCGGGAGTTCCTCTATACCAAAATGCAGCGCCCCAAATGGCCCTTCGACGACGATCCCTTGGCGTCCTGACCGCCGTCCTCCTGGCCCTGTGCGGTGCCGTGGCGGCGGCTGAGTTCCTGCCCGGGGTCGAGGACATGCCGCTGATGCCGGGCCTCACGGCCACGCCGGACGCGACGACGGTCTTCGACACGCCGGCCGGACGGATCGTGCAGGCCGAGGCGCGTGCCGCCGGCGGAACGGAAGCCGAGGTGCGCCGTTTCTACGGCGAGACGCTGCCTGCCCTGGGATGGCGCGCGGTTGACGCCCGCACCTTCGAACGCGAGGGCGAACGCCTGCTCATCAGTGTCACACGACCGGCTGCCGGCGGGCTTTCCGTACGCTTCGACATCCGCCCACGCTGAGATTATAAGCCCGCGCTCATGCGGCCGCGCGCCGCGCTGGAGGGGTTCCAATGGCCTATCAGTGCATCATCGTCGAGACCCGCGGGCCGGTCGGCCTGGTACGGCTGAACCGTCCACAGGCGCTGAACGCGCTGAATGCGCAGCTGATGGACGAACTGGCCAAGGCGATCGACGTTTTCGAGGCTGAGGACGCCATCGGCTGCATCGTCGTCACCGGCAGCGAGAAGGCCTTCGCCGCCGGCGCCGATATCAAGGAGATGCAGTCGAAGTCCTACATGGACGTCTACAAGGAAGACTTCATCACCCGGAACTGGGAGCGCGTGGCGCGCTGCCGGAAGCCGGTGATCGCCGCGGTGGCGGGCTATGCGCTGGGCGGTGGCTGCGAACTCGCCATGATGTGCGATTTCATCCTGGCCGGCGACAACGCGAAGTTCGGCCAGCCGGAAATCAACCTCGGCACCATTCCGGGGGCCGGCGGCACCCAGCGCCTGACCCGGTTCGTGGGCAAGTCGAAGGCGATGGAGATGTGCCTGACCGCGCGCATGATGGACGCCGAGGAGGCGGAGCGTTCCGGCCTCGTCAGCCGCATCGTCCCGAAGGACCAGCTCCTGGACGAGGCGATCAAGGTCGCCACCCGGATTTCCGAGCTTTCCGCCCCCGCGGTGATGATAGCGAAGGAATCCGTCAACCGTGCCTACGAGACGACGCTGGCGGAAGGCGTGCGCTTCGAACGGCGCATCTTCCATTCCACCTTCTCGATGGCGGATCAGAAGGAAGGCATGCAGGCCTTCATCGACAAGCGTAAGCCCCAGTTCAAGAACAAGTAATCGGCGGCCCGCCGCCGTCATTGACGATGGCGGTGCTCGCCGCTATAAGCGCCCCCCTGTCTGAAAGACCTTGAAGAAATCTCGCCATGGCAAACCACAAGTCTGCGGAAAAGCGCGCGCGCCAGACCGTTACCCGCACCGAGCGCAACCGCGCCCGCCGTTCGCGCATGCGCACCTATGTGAAGCGGCTGGAGCAGGCGATCGAGAGCGGTGACGCCACCGCCGCCGAGGCGGCGCTGAAGGCGGCGCAGCCCGAGCTCGACCGCAGCGTCTCCAAGGGCGTCCTGCATCGCAACACCGCTTCGCGGAAGCTGTCGCGCATGGCAGTGAAGGTTAACGCCCTGCGGGCGGCACCCGCGGCGGGCTGACCCGTCGTCCTTTTCATTCGCCGGACGAACATTCGGGCCGCGCCAAGTGCGCGGCCTTCGTGTTTTTGCGCGCCTGTTTTTTGTGTCGAATCTGTGTCGTTTCCGACACGAATCGGAGCCTCGAAAAGAATCCCGCAGAATCCCTGGAGTCGCGACGCTTGCAGCGATTTGGGTGCTTCGCTACCCTCCGATCGTCGACATCGTCGATGGGGCTTTTCCCACATCCAGTCAGCGTTTTGAGCATCCTCAACGGCCGTCCGAGCGGGTGGCCGGCAGGGTTTTCTGTGTCCGGAGTGATTGATGTCCGACAAGATTGCGCATGTGCCGCCGGCGGCATCGACGACCTGTGGGGAGACGGGTTGCGGAGTGGATGCCAGGACGACGGACAAGGCACGCGCGAGGGAGGTTTGAAGGGATGAGCACGACTTCCGTTTCCGGCTATGCGGGCGACGTAACGGTGCAGCAGGCCTTCGAGATGGTCTCGAAGCAGCCCGACGCGGTCCTGGTCGACGTGCGCTCCCAGCCGGAATGGACCTTTGTCGGGCTTCCCGATCTCTCCGGCAGCGGCAAGCGTAGCGTCTGCATCGAATGGCAGGTCTATCCGGGCATGTCGCCGAATGCCGATTTCCTGGGCCAGCTGGCCGTGGCGGTGCCGGACAAGGAGGCGACGGTCCTGTTCCTGTGCCGGAGTGGCGCGCGTTCGCGCGCGGCGGCGATTGCCGCAACCGGTGCGGGCTTCGCCCGGGCGTTCAATATCGCCGGGGGATTCGAGGGCGACCTGGACGATACCGGCCGCAGGGGCCGCAAGAATGGTTGGAAATCCGCCGGGTTGCCCTGGCGGCAAAGCTGAAGACGTTCGAGGCTGGGGGACAGAATTGATGACGGACAAGATGTCCTATCCGTCGGCGCCGGCGCTCAGCGACGAATGGGATCGTGTGCGCGCGCGGTTGCGGTCGGAAGTCGGTGACGCGGCCTTCAACAGCTGGCTGAGGCCGCTGGCTCTGGCCTCGGAGGACGTGGTGTCCGACGCGGTGGTGCTCTCGACCACGACGCCTTTCATGCGCGACTGGGTCACCAACAATTACGTCAATCGCATCCGCGACATCTGGCGGATCGAGCGCGCGGGCCTGCGCGGGATACGGATCGTGGTCCGCAGCGCCGCCGAACGCGCGGCACAGCCTGCGCCGGTAGCCGCTCCCGTCCGCCCGGCGCCGACGGTGCCCGGGCGTTCGCGCGATGGCGGCGAGGAGATCGAACGCGCGCTTTCCGCCCCGCTCGACCCGCGCTTCACCTTCGAGAATTTCATCGTCGGCAAGACCAACGAACTGGCCTATGCCGCGGCTCGCAAAATCGCCGAGGCCGAGACGGTCGAGTTCAATCCGCTCTACCTCTATGGCGGCGTCGGCCTCGGCAAGACCCACCTGCTGCACGCGATCGCCCTGCATGTGCGTTCGCTCGACCCGCAGCGCCGGGTGGTCTACCTGTCGGCCGAGCGCTTCATGCACGAATTCGTGCGCGCCATCCGTTTCAAGGACACCATGTCCTTCAAGGAGCAGCTCCGCTCCGTCGACGTGCTGATGGTGGATGACGTGCAGTTCATCGCCGGCAAGGAATCGACCCAGGAGGAGTTTTTCCACACCTTCAACGCATTGATCGACCACAACCGCCAGATCGTGCTGTCCGGAGATCGTTCGCCGGCCGACCTGGAGGGTATCGAGGACCGGCTGAAGTCGCGGCTGGGCTGGGGCTTGGTCGCCGACATCCACCCGACCGACTACGAGCTCCGCCTCGGCATCCTGCAGGCGAAGGCCGAGCGCGCCGGCGCCAATATGCCGCCCCGGGTGCTGGAGTTCCTGGCCTATCGGATCACCTCCAACGTTCGCGAGCTGGAAGGGGCGCTGAACCGGCTGCTCGCCTATCAGAGCCTCGTCGGCCGGCCGATCACCCTCGAAACCGCCCAGGACGTGCTGCAGGACCTGCTGCGCGCCAACGACCGGCGCATCACCATCGAGGAGATCCAGAAGAAGGTGGCGGCCCATTTCAACATAAAGCTGAACGAGATGACCTCCCAGCGCCGGGCGCGGGAAGTGGCGCGGCCGCGGCAAATCGCCATGTATCTGGCCAAGCAGCTCACCTCGCGCAGCCTGCCCGAGATCGGGCGCAAGTTCGGCGGTCGCGACCATACGACGGTTCTGCATGCGGTGCGAAAGGTCGAGGAATTGCGCTCCACGGATTCGGCCTTCGCCGACGATCTCGACCTGCTTCGCCGGCTGCTGGAATCCTGAACCCAGCGTGCGATTCTTGCGTTTGTTCCCATTCGTTCTGCTATAGTTTTCCACCGTCTTTGGATCGGCTTTCGAGTCCCGGTTCGGAGGCGGGAATAACCCGTCTCCTCCCACACCGATCGAGGCCATGAAGCTCAGCATCGAACGGGCCGCCCTCCTGACGGCACTCGCCCATGTGCAAAGTGTCGTCGAGCGTCGAAACACCATCCCGATCCTGTCCAACGTCCATCTCGAGGCGGCGGACGACGCGCTGGCGCTGACCGCGACCGACCTCGATATCGCGGTCGTCGAAGGCGTGCCCGCCGCCGTTTCCCGCCCTGGCGCGACCACGGTTCCGGCCCATACCTTCTATGACATCGTCCGCAAGCTGCCCGACGGGGCGGAAGTGGAACTGACGCAGAAGGCGGGCGAGCCGCGGCTGCAGCTGCGGGCCGGCCGGTCGGAATTCACGCTTGCCTGCCTGCCGAAGGAGGATTTCCCGGTCATGGCGGCGGGCGAGTTGCCGGCGCATTTCCAGGTTGCCGCCGCCGAGATGCGCCGCCTGATCGACAAGACGCGCTTCGCCATCTCGACCGAGGAGACCCGCTACTACCTGAACGGCATCTACCTGCATGCCGCCCAGTCGGCGGGTGTCGCGGTGCTGCGGGCGGTCGCCACCGACGGCCACCGTCTGGCACGGGTGGAGACGCCGCTGCCCGAGGGTGCGGCCGCCATGCCGGGCGTCATCGTGCCGCGCAAGACCGTGACCGAGCTCCGCAAGCTGATCGACAGCCTCGATGGCGATGTCGACGTCTCGCTGTCCGACACCAAGGTCCGCTTCGCCGTCGGCCGGGCGTCGCTCACCTCCAAACTGATCGATGGCCAGTTTCCCGACTACGAACGGGTGATTCCGGCCGACAATACCCGCCATCTGTCGGTCGAAGCGGCGGCCCTCGCCCAGGCGGTCGACCGCGTCTCGACCATCTCGAGCGAGCGCAGCCGTGCCGTGAAGATGGCCCTCGACGCCAACCGCATGACCGTCTCGGCCACCAGTCCGGAAAACGGCACCGCGACCGAGGAAGTGACGGCCGCCTACGGCGACGGGGCCCTCGAGATCGGCTTCAACTCCCGCTACCTGCTCGACATCATGGATCAGGTGGACAAGGGCGGCGAGGCCCGCTTCTCCTTCAAGGATTCCGGCTCCCCCACGATCGTGCGGGATGCGAGCGACGAGGGCGCGCTGTTCGTCATCATGCCGATGCGGGTCTGATCGGGGCGACCCCCTCGATGTTGCAGCTTTCCCCAGCGGTCGCGACACCGGTGCCCGCGCCTTCGGTGCGGCAATGGGTATCGCGCCTGATGCTGACCGATTATCGCTGCTATGCCGGCCTGACGCTGGAGACGGACGCGGCCCCGGTGGTGCTGACCGGGCCGAACGGGGCGGGCAAGACCAACCTGCTCGAGGCGCTCTCCTTCCTTGCCCCGGGCCGGGGCTTCCGCCGCTCGAAGCTCTCCGAGGTGGCGCGGACGGGAACGCGGTCGTGGTCGGTCTATGCCGCGCTCGGCACGCCGGACGGCCCGGTCGAAATCGGTACGGGTCTGCAGGCCGTGGAGGAAGGGTCGGCCGAACGGCGCACGGTCCGCATCGGCGGCGAGGAAGCGGGCGCCGGCGCGGCACTCGCCGGGATCGTTTCGGTCGACTGGCTGACGCCGCAGATGGACCGCCTGTTCCTGGAAGGCCCCGGCGGGCGCCGGCGCTTCCTCGACCGGCTGGTCTACGGGCTCGAACCCGAGCATGCGCGCCGCGCCTCGGCCTTCGAAAGGGCGATGCGCGAACGCCAGCAGTTGCTGCGTGCCGGCAATGCCGATCCGGTCTGGCTCTCGGCGCTGGAGACGGCGATGGCGGAAGCCGGCGTCGCCATGGCGGCCGCCCGCCGTTCCGCCCTGGCCCAGCTCGGCGCGGCGCTGGAGGCGGCGGAAGGTCCCTTCCCCCGCGCGCGTGTCGCGGTGCAGGGCCACCTCGAAGACGGCCTCGCCGAAGCGCCCGCGGTCGAGGTCGAGGACCGCTATCGCCGCGAACTGGCCGGTCAGCGCGGGCGCGATGCCGAGGCGGGCATCACCACGCTGGGGCCCCATCGGTCGGATTTCGCCGCCTGGCACGCGGCCAAGGGGGTGCCGGCGGCACAGTGTTCCACCGGTGAGCAGAAGGCGATCCTGATCGCCGTCTCCCTCGCCAATGCGCGGCTGCAGACGGCGCGGCGCGGGGTGCCGCCGATTCTGCTGCTGGACGAGGTGGCGGCGCATCTGGACGGCGTCCGCCGCGACGCCCTGGCCCAGGCGGTGCTCGCGCTCGGGCTGCAGGCCTGGATGAGCGGAACCGATGCCGCGTCTTTCGAGGCCCTGCGTGGCCATGCACGATTTCTGACCGTCCGTGACGGTCGGCTGGTAGGATAGAATGTATGAGTGATCCGGTTCGCCGCCGCATCGACGCCGCCGAAGAGTATGGCGCCGAATCCATTACCGTGCTCCGGGGCCTGGACGCCGTCCGCAAGCGTCCGGGGATGTATATCGGCGACACCGAGGACGGCTCGGGCCTGCACCACATGGTCTACGAGGTGGTGGACAACGCCATCGACGAGGCGCTGGCGGGATACTGCGATACCGTCGACGTGATCCTGAATGCGGAAGGCTCGGTCACCGTCCGCGACAACGGCCGCGGCATCCCCACCGACCGGCACGAGGAAGAAGGCGTCTCGGCGGCCCAGGTCATCATGACCCAGCTGCATGCCGGCGGTAAGTTCAACCAGAACAGCTACAAGATTTCCGGCGGCCTGCACGGCGTCGGCGTTTCGGTGGTGAATGCGCTCTCCAGCGTGCTCGACCTGCGTGTCTGGCGCGGCGGCAAGGAGTATTTCATGCGCTTCCGCGACGGTGTGCCGGAAGCCGATATCGCCGTCGTCGGCGAATGCGGTCCCGAGCAGACCGGTACCGAAGTCACCTTCACCCCCTCGCCGGTGACCTTCAAGCAGGTCGATTTCGACTACGCGACGCTGGAACACCGGCTGCGTGAACTCGCCTTCCTGAATTCAGGCGTAACCATCAGGATCGCCGACAACCGCGGCGTCGATCCGGTCGCGGTGGAGCTGCATTACGAAGGCGGCATCGAGGCTTTCGTCAGTTACCTCGACCGCAACAAGGCGCCCATCCACAAGCCGCCGATCTGCGTGCGCGGCGAACGCGACGGAATCATCGTCGAAGTGGCGCTGCAGTGGAACGACAGCTACCACGAGACGATGCTGTGCTTCACCAACAACATCCCCCAGAAGGATGGCGGCACGCATCTGGCCGGCTTCCGCGCGGCGCTCACCCGGCAGATCAACACCTACGCGCAGGAAAGCGGCACGGCGAAGCGCGAGAAGGTGCAGATCACCGGCGACGACGCGCGAGAGGGGCTTTCCTGCGTCCTTTCGGTCAAGGTGCCGGATCCGAAATTCTCCTCCCAGACCAAGGAGAAGCTGGTCTCCTCCGAAGTGCGCCCCGTCGTCGAAAGCGTCCTCGGCGAGGGCTTGGCCACCTGGTTCGAGGAACATCCCGCCGAAGCCAAGGCGGTGATCGGCAAGGTGGTGGAGGCCGCATCCGCGCGCGAGGCGGCCCGCAAAGCCCGCGAGATGACGCGCCGCAAGGGCGCCTTCGACCTCGCCGGCCTGCCCGGCAAGCTCGCCGAATGCCAGGAGCGCGACGCTTCCAAGACCGAACTCTTCCTGGTCGAGGGCGATTCGGCCGGCGGTTCGGCCAAGCAGGCGCGCAACCGTGTCTTCCAGGCGGTGCTGCCGCTCCGCGGCAAGATCCTGAACGTCGAGCGCGCCCGCTTCGACAAGATGCTGTCCTCGGCCGAGATCGGCACGCTGATCACCGCGCTCGGCACCGGCATCGGGTCGGAGGATTTCGACGTCGCCAAGACGCGCTATCACAAGATCATCATCATGACGGACGCCGATGTCGACGGCGCCCATATCCGCACGCTCCTCCTCACCTTCTTCTACCGGCAGATGCGGCCGCTGATCGATGCCGGCTACCTCTATATCGCCCAGCCGCCGCTCTACAAGGTGAAGCGCGGCCAGTCCGAGACCTACTGCAAGGACGAGCGCGAGCTCGAGGAATACCTGATCAACACCGGCATCGAGGGTACCGTGCTCGAGCTCTCGACCGGCGAGCAGCGCTCCGGCATCGACCTCCGCGCGCTCATCGACGAGGCGCGGATCGCGCGCGGCCTCGTGCAGACGCTCGGTCGCCGCTACGACCGGCGCATCGTCGAACAGGCGGCCATCGCCGGTGCTCTCGACCTCGCCGTGCTCTCCGAACCCGAGAAGGCCGCCGCCGCCGCGCAGGACGTGGCCCGCCGGCTCGACCTTCTCGCCGACGAGACCGAGAAGGGCTGGACCGGGTCCGCGCTTCCCGACGGTGGGCTGCATTTCTCGCGCACGCTCCGCGGCGTGGCGGAGACGCACGCGATCGACGCACCGCTCTATCGGTCGGGCGAAGCGCGCAAGCTCGACCGGCTCTCGGCCGATCTCCGCACCGTCTACGGCGCGGTTGCCAGGCTGAAGCGCAAGGACAGCGAGAGCGAAGTGGTCTCGCCGACCGACTTGGTGGAGGCGATCCTCGCCTTCGGGCGCAAGGGCATCAGCCTGCAGCGCTACAAGGGTCTGGGCGAGATGAATCCGGGCCAGCTGTGGGAAACCACGCTCGATCCGGAAGTCCGCTCGCTCCTGCAGGTGCGCGTGCGCGAGGCCGACGAGGCCGACAGCATCTTCGCCACGCTGATGGGCGACGTGGTGGAGCCGCGGCGCGAGTTCATCCAGGCGAACGCGCTGGAAGTCACCAACCTCGACGTGTAGGGCCGCCCGAGCAGATCGGCGGACGCGATGATGACCTTGACCCGGCGCTCGCTCCTGTCCGCCATGGGATCGTCGCTGATTCCGCCGACGGCATCGGGCCAGCCGGCGCCCGCGCTCACGCCTTCGGTCGCGGCCCGGCCCGTCCGCAGCCACGACTTCCGCACCTTTCTCTTCACATCCGCCGACGGGCTGCGCCGCTACCGGGTCGCAGTCGCCGTGCCGAAGGCGGCCCCCCCGGCGGGCGGTTATTCCTCGCTCATGCTCTGCGACGGCAATGCCGCCTTCATGGCGCCCTCGCCGGCCGATCTCGAAGCCGTGCCCGGCCTCGCGCTGGTCGCGCTCGGCTACGACGCGCCCGTCCGCCACGACCTCGTCGCGCGCAACTACGACTACACGCCGCCGGTGAACGGCGCCGATACGGTGGACGAATTCGCGCCGGCCATCCGCGCCGGGGGCTCGGACCTTTTCGCGGCACTGATCCGCGATGTCGTCCTGCCGCGCCTCGCCGCCGATATCGCGCTGGACGCCGCCCGCCGCGGGCTCTGGGGGCATTCCTATGGCGGGCTCTTCGTCCTCTCTACGCTGTTCAAGCATCCGGACCTGTTCCGCCTCCATGTATCGGCCAGTCCCTCGCTCTGGTGGTATGAAGGCCGCGCCTTCGCGGGCGCGCCGGTGAAGGCGCCCGGCCCGCGCGAGGTGCTTCTCGTCATCGGCGATGCCGAGGTGAACCGTCGCATCGTCGCAGGCCGCGCGATGCCTGACGCCGCGGCGGCGGTGGCGGCGCTCCGGGCGCTCGGCGAACGGCTCCGGACCGCCGGGGCAGTGGAAGTGACGATGCGGGTCCTGCCCGGCCTCGGCCACGGCCAGGTCTTCGCGGCCGCGCTGCCGCTCGGCCTCGGTTTCGCGGCCGAAAGGCTCTGACTTGCTATGCTGGCCGGATCACCGGCTGGGGAATCGGGGAAATCATGGCATTGCTCGGCAAGGGCGCACTGGCGATGTTCTGGGATCTCGCGCCCGAGATCCGCACCGAGTTCGAGGACTGGCACAGCCACGAGCATTTCCGCGAACGCCTCGCCATTCCGGGCTTCCGCCGCGCGACGCGCTGGTCGAGCGCCACCGGCAGCGAGGCGATGTTCCAGCTCTACGAACTCGAGACCTACGACATGCTGTCCTCGGGCCCCTATCTCGCCCGGCTGAACGCGCCCACCCCCTGGTCGTCCAAGATGATGCCGCATCACCGCAACATGGTGCGCTGCCAGTGCCGGGTGCTGGAATCGGGCGGCGGCTATGTCGCCCGCTGCATCCTCACGCTCAGGCTCTCGCCGGCCGAGGGGAAGGGGCCGGCCTTGCGCGCCGCGCTGAAGAAGGTCATCGCCGGCCTCGTCGATCGCCCGGGCTTCGCCGGGGCGCATCTCCTCCGCCACGAGGCGCCGCCCATCGCCGTGACGACGGAGCAGAAGCTGCGCGGGGCCGACCGGGCGGCGGACTGGATCTTCGTCGCCAGCGCCTATGACGAGCGGGTGGTGGAGGCGCTGGTCGGCGCCGATCTCTCGGCCACCGCACTCGCCGGCATGGGGGCCGCGGCGGGCGTCGTCGCCGGCCTCTACACGCTCTCCTATTCCGTCGCCGCCGCCGAGATGGATTGAAGCCCGCAGCTCAGCGCCGCTCGAGCAGGAAATAGACGAAGTCGAGTTCGGGCGGCGCCACCTCCGTCTGGGAGAGGAGGCCGTGCGCCTGGCCGCGGTGATGGGTCTGGTGGTTGAAGAAATGCGTGCAGAGCGGGCCGAAGGGCAGTGTGAGGGTCTTCCTCTCGGTCACGCTCTCATAGGTGAGGTCGCCCGCCAGCCGCGTCTCGTCCAGCCCCTCGAAGAAGCGGATGACATGCGCATCCTCCGCCTCCCGCGCGACGCGCAGCCCGATCAGGTCGGCATAGAGCATGTGGTTCAGGCTCGCCGCCGGCGCCGGCCGCCGCTCGAAGCGGGCGAGCCACAGCCGGTCGGCCACCAGGATGTGGTTGAGCGTGCCGTGCAGGCTGCCGAAGAAGGAAGGCCGCGCCTTCAGGTAGTCGGCTTCGTGCAGCCGCGCCGCGGCGGCGTAGAGCCGCGCATTGGCCCATTGGTTGTACGCCGCGAGCTGCAGGTAATGCGCCTTACCGGCCATCATGCGCCGCCTCCTCTCTCTGGCGGCAGCATAGCAGAGCGGGCAGGCGGCGGTTGCGCCCCGCCCCCGCCGCTCAGTAGCAGCTCGCCCGGCCGGGTTCGGTGAGGGCGAAGGTCTGCCCGCCGGCACTGAGTTCGGACCAGGGCGAGGGCGCCGCCCGGGCCTTTCCCTCCTTCATGGCCGCGATCGACGGCTTGCACGAGACCAGCCCGTCGAGGAAACCCGCGACCAGCCAGCGCCCGTCGCGGCGGGTGAAGACGACCGACCCGAGGCTGTCCCGGTCGGCCAGGATGATCTCCGCCGCCCCGTCGCCGTTCAGGTCCATCAGGAAGACGTCGCAAGCGGCCGGCACCTTGCTCAAGCAGCCCAGGCGGTCGATCTCGGCGCCCCAGCCGGTCAGCGGAAAATCCGCCGGCATCTCCGCGCCGGGGGGATGCAGGGTGAGGTTCGCCCGCAATGCCTCCGCGCTCGGCGGCGCCGGCTTCGCCGTTCCCTTCACGGCAATGTCGTAGCGGCTCTTCGCCGCCAGTGCCGTTTCGATGTCGCGCAGGACGGCGGGGTCCGTCGCTTCCGCCATCAGCCGCTCCAGCGCCGCCTGTCCATAGCGCCCGCCGTCGAAGCGCAGATAGCGCAGGTCGATATCCGCCCAGGCGACGGCGCCGGAGGTGAATCGCCCGATCTGGCTCGCCACCGCCAGCCGCGCCGGATCGGCGATCGGCGTGAACAGCGCCAGCAGGATGGCGAGCGTGCCGAGCGCGGCGGCGAGGTTGGTCGTCTCCAGCTGCCGCAGCAGGAGGCCCGATCGCGCCAGGCCCCAGGCGTAGCCCGCCGCATAGGTGGCGGCGAGTGCCACCGCCGCCGCGGCCCAGATCCGCTCGGCGGTCCAGCCGTGCTGGCCGACCCGCAAGCCGAGGCCGTAGATGCCGATCGCCACCAGCGGCAATAGCGCGAGCGCCGCGGCGGCCATGGCGAAGCGCATCAGCCGGGGCATGCGCTGTTCGGCCCCGCCATCCTGGTAGGCGGCGTTGATCAGCAGCACCAGCCCGCCCATGACGGCGAGCAGGATCGGCGTGGCCGCCTTGGTCGCCCATAGCGGTGCGAGCCCGGTGAAGGGCAGGCTCGCCAGGAAGACCAGCACGATGCCGGTCAGCACCGGCAGCAGCCAGGACAGCAAGGTGAGTTTCAGCGTGCGGATGCCGCGCACGATGGCGGGCTGCACGTCGGTGACATGCAGCGCCGCGGCGATGGCGAGCGTGGTCGCGGGAATCCAGAACCACGCCTCGCCGATCGTCTCGCCGAAGGCCTCGAGGCCGATCAGGTCGAACAGCCCGCTGCCCAGCCAGAGGATGAGCCAGAAGGCACCGGTGAAGGCCACCGTCAGCACCGCCTGCACGCCGAGTTTCCAGGCCGCGTCGAAACAGGCGGGATAGCGCGCGATGATGCGCCGCTCGGCGTCTCCGGCCGCGATCAGCGCCTGGGCGATGAACAGGCCGGCGGCACAGAAGAAGACCAGCGCGGGCGCGCGATAGCTCACCTCGCCCGCGGCGTCGTGCCAGGTCACGTCATGCAGCGCGACGCCGGCCAGGATCAGCGCCGCGACCGCCGCCCAGGAGAGAAGCGTACGCAAGCGCAGACCCGGCCAGCCCGCCAGCGCGATCAGCGGCACGAACAGGCAGACGAGCGCCACGGGCGCCAGCACCTGCGGGTCCGTCGCCGGCCACAGCTTCAGATCCGCCGCC
Source organism: bacterium (assembly GCA_022844005.1). Classification (GTDB taxonomy): domain Bacteria; phylum Pseudomonadota; class Alphaproteobacteria; order Ferrovibrionales; family Ferrovibrionaceae; genus Desertibaculum. Next base: position 28,749 of record JALHMN010000047.1, read on the forward strand.
CTGAACAGCAGGAACAACGCCACGCCCTGGGCGAGGCCGATGACGAGCCGTCCGCCCAGCACCCGACCGCCCACCATCGAACCAGATGCCCCCACGATCGCCCCGCGCTTGCGATTCGGCAACTGTAGCGGCGCGGCGGGAGGGGCGATACGTCCCGCCGCGCCCGGCTCAGCCCTTCGCCGGCTCAGCCCTTCGCCTTCGCCGACTCCTCCCGAAAGGCCTTCTCGCCGGCATCCGAGATTTCCACCCACCGCTTGTCGGGGGCGGCACCCGCCTCATAGCTGTCGTGCCAGTTCCACCACTTGTAGGTGGGCGTCTGCGGATAGCCTTCGGGCGAATCCTCCCAGACCTCCTGGCGGCCGAGCGGCGTGATGTCGAGGTAGTTCCAGGTGCTCCCCATCTGCTCGTCGCCGCGGTTGTTCACGAAATAGGTGCGGAACACGCGCCCGCCGTCCTGGAAGAACACGTTGGTGCCGTGCCACTCGCCGACGCCGAAATCGGCATCGAAACCGTCGGTGACGGTGAACCAGGGAATGTGGCCCCAGCCCATCCGCGCCTTCAGCCGCGCGATATCCGCCTGCGGCGCGCGTGAGACGAAGACCAAGGTGGTGTCGCGGGCATTCAGATGCGCGACATGCGCCACCTGGTCGGCCACCATGGAACAGCCCCGGCAGGCTTGGTCGGGCCAGCCGAACACGCCGGGCTCATAGAAGGCGCGATAGACGATCAACTGCCGCCGGCCCTCGAACATGTCGGCGAGGCTCACCCTGCCGGCCGGCCCCTCGAAGGCATAGGTCTTGGTGACCGCCATCCACGGCATCCGCCGCCGTTCCGCCGCCAGCGCGTCGCGGGCGCGGGTATTCTCCTTCTCCTTCACCAGCAGCGCCTGCCGCG
>JALHMN010000048.1 GCA_022844005.1 bacterium
GGTGGCAACGCCGCGGCCGCCCTCGGGGACCGTGCCTCAGCAGCGCCTGCGCCGGCTCCTGATGGCCGGGGCGGGCGCCACGCTGGCCCTCGGCCTTACCGGCGGTCTCGCGCGGCTCGGTTTCGACCTGCCCTCTCCGCGTCTCGTACTGCTGCACGGGCCGTTACTGATCTGCGGCGTCTTCGGCCTCCTGATCGCGCTCGAGCGGGCGGCGGCGCTGGATCGGCCCTGGGCCTATGCGGCGCCGGGGCTCTGTGCCGCGGGCACGGCCTTGTTGCTCTCGGGCCTGCCGCAGGAAGCGGGCGCCGCCGCCTGGGCGGCCGCCGCGCTCTCGCTCTTCGCCGCTTCCATCGGCATCCTTCGCCGCCAGCCCGCGCTCTTCAACGCGCTTCCGGCGCTCGGCGCGCTCAGCTGGCTCGCCGGCAACCTCCTTTGGCTCGGCGGTGCCGCCATCCCCGAGGTGGCCGGCTGGTGGCTCGCCTTCCTCGTCCTCACCATCCTGGGCGAACGCCTGGAACTGAGCCGCATCGTGCTCGATACCAGGCGTCGCGAGGTCATGCTCATGGCCGCGGCCTTTCTCCTCATCGCCGGCAGCCGGAACGGCATCGCCGATCCGGACGGCGGCATTCTCTATGGCTTCTCGCTCTGCCTGCTCTGCGGCTGGCTTCTGAAGAACGACGTTGCCCGCCTGAACCTGCGTCGCGGCGGCGAGGGCCGCTTCACCGCGATCAGCCTGATTGCCGGATATGTCTGGCTCGGCGCCGCCGGTATCGCCCTCCTGGTATTACCGGAGGAGATGTCCTTTCGATACGACGTGGTGCTGCACGCCGTACTCGGCGGCTTCGTCTTCAGCATGATCTTCGCTCATGCGCTGGTCGTGCTGCCGGCGGTTGCGGGCATAGCGACGGGATACACGGCCTTGATGTACTTGCCGCTCGCCGTCTTCCAGGCCGGGATGCTGATGCGCGTGCTGGGCGGATTGGCCGAGGCGGCGGCAGTCCGCCTGTATAGCGGGCCGGCCATGCTGGCGGGCCTCCTCCTCTTCGGAACGCTGCTATTCGGCTCGCGGTACCGGCGCGGCTACGGCACCGCGAACGCCGCATCTGCATCCACGGATCCCGGGCTTGATCGGCCGGCGCTTCTATGAGGGTGTACGGCACGGCGCGCCGATTCCCCTTCACTACCGCCGAGCCGACGCGACGAATCAGAGGTTCGGGAAGTGGCAGGCGACGAAGTGATCCGGGCCGATCGGCCGCAGCACGGGCTCATCCGCGGCACAAACCGGCGCCGCCTTCGGGCAACGGGTGCGGAACCGGCAGCCCGAGGGCGGATCGAGCGGCGAAGGTATTTCGCCTTCGATAGCACGCCCGATCCGGCGCTTGGCCTGGGGCGCGGGATCAGGCACCGACGCGAGCAAGGCCGCGGTATAGGGATGGGCCGCACGGCCGTACAGCTGTGCGGAGGGTGCGATCTCGCAGATCCGGCCGAGATACATCACCGCCACCCGATCGCTGATGTTCTTCACCACGGCGAGGTCATGCGCGACGAACAGCATGGTCAGACCGAAGCGCTGCTTGGCGTCTTCCAGGAGATTCAGGATTTGCGCCTGTACGGAAACGTCGAGCGAAGAGACGGGCTCGTCGCAGATCAGAAGCCGTGGCCTGAGGATGAGGGCGCGGGCGATGCTGACCCGCTGGCACTGGCCACCGGATAGTTCGTGCGGGCGGCGATTCCAGACGATATCCGGATCGAGACCCACCGCCGTCAGCATTTCGCGCACCTGCTCCTGGCGCCTCCGCCGGTCGATGCCCCCCAGGACAACGAGCGGCGCCTCGACGATGTCGGCAATGCTGTGCTTGGGATTGAGCGAGGAAATCGGATCCTGGAACACCATCTGCAGTCGCGGGCGCAAGGCGCGCAGCTCGGCCGCAGACAAGCCCGACATCGGGCGACCTTCGAGGACGACCTCACCCGAACTCGGCGGCGGCAGGTGGATGAGCGCCCGTCCCACCGTGGTCTTGCCGCAGCCCGACTCGCCCACCAAGCCCAAAGTCTCGCCGGCGGCGATATCGAAGCTGACGCCCGCTACCGCTTGCACCTGCGCGCCGGACGGGGTGCCGAAAGTCTTGGTCAGGTTGTGCACCGACAGCACGATATCGGCGCGATCGCCGCGCAGATGCGCGGGCCGGACCTCGTCACGCATGGGCAAGCTCGAGCGGATGCCAGCAGGCGAACCGCCGGCCGGTGCCCGCTTCCTCGATCTCCGGCGGCTCACGCCGGCAATCTTCGCGGCTGCGCGCGCAGCGCGGCGCAAACCGGCAGCCTGCCGGCGGATCGACAAGGACGGGAGGTCGGCCGGTGATCGCTTCGAGGCGGGTATGCGGCGGATCGGACAGGCGGGGGGCGGACCGGAGCAGCGCCGCCGTATAGGGCATGCGCGGATCGGCCAGCAACGCCGCGGTCGGCCCGTGCTCCACGATTCGACCCGCATACATGACCGCCACCTCATCGGCCATGCCGGCGACGACGCCCAGATTGTGCGTTATCAGGATAAGCGCCATGCCGCGCCGCGCCTGCTGTTCCTGCAGCAGGTCCAGGATCTGCGCCTGCACCGTGACGTCGAGTGCGGTGGTCGGTTCATCGGCGATCAGGAGTTTCGGATCGCAGGCCAGCGCGATGGCGATCATGACGCGCTGGCGCATGCCGCCGGAGAGTTCGTGCGGGTAGCTCACCGCCCGCTGGCGCGCAGCGGGGATGCCCACCTGGTCGAGCAGATCCACCGCCCGCTCGCGCGCCTCTGTCCTCCTCAGGCCCAGATGCAGCCGAAGTGCCTGTTCGATCTGCGGCCCCACCTTCAGGACGGGATTGAGCGATGTCATCGGATCCTGGAAGATCATGGCGATCTCGCGTCCGCGCACCTTGCGCAACTCCGCCTCGGTCGACCGCCGCAGGTCGCGCCCGCCGAACCGGATCTCGCCTCCGGCCTTCTGCAGGATGGCGTCGGGCAGCAGACCCAGGATGGAGCGCGCGAGAACCGACTTGCCGCAGCCGGACTCGCCCACGAGGCCGAGCGTGCGGCCAGCGGCCAGATCGAGCGTGACACCGTCGACTGCGCGGACCAGACCGCGCGGCGTACGCAGGTAGCTCTTCAGATCGCGCAGCGAGAGCAACGGATCGGCGATGTTCACAGCGCCGCCTCGCGCTGATCGAGCCTGCGTTGCACCTGGTCGCCCGCGACATTGAGCGAGAGGATGGTCAGGAACAGAAAGAGGGCCGGCCCGAACACCGCCCAGGGTGCCTCAAGCAGGTTGGCGCGCTCGGCCGCGATCATGCCGCCGAGTGTGGGCTGGGGTGGAGGCACGCTGAGGCCGAGGAAGCTCAGCGCCGCCTCGCCGATGATCGCGACCGCCACCATCAGCATGCTGTAGGCGATCAGCGGGGCAACCAGGTTCGGCAGGACTTCCTGCATCAGGATGCCGAGGTCGCGCATGCCCATGGCGCGTGCGGCGAGTACGAATTCGCGCTCGGCGAGGCTCAGCGTATTGGCGCGGGCTATACGCGCGAAGGCCGGCACGAACAGGATGCCGAGCGCCACGATCACCAATGCGAGAGAGGGCCCGGCATAGGACATGATGGCGATGGCGAGAACGAGTGGCGGGAAGGACAGGATCACCGTCATGACGGCCGAGATCCAGAGATCCGTCCGGCCCCGGAAATAGCCGGCGACCAATCCGAGCGTCCCGCCGATACCGAGGCCGAAGACCACCGAGCCGATGCCCACCACGAGCGAGACCCGCAGGCCCAGCACCGAGCGGGCGAACACGTCCCGGCCGAGCGCGTCGGTGCCGAGGAGATGCACGGCCGAAGGCGGTTGCAGGGTCCGCAGCAGGGCCTGCCTGAACGGATCGGGGATCGGCAGGAGCGGCGCGAAGACCGCGGCCAGGACGGCGACCCCGAGCCAAGCCGCCGGCAGGGCGACCAGAAGATCGCCCCAGCGCCGGCGCGGGCCAACGACCTTGATCCTCTCGCGCTCAGCGACGGACAGCGTCAACTCGAACCCTCGGGTCCAGCACGCCGTAGAGGAAGTCCACGACGAAATTGATCAGCACGAAGAATACGCCGACGAACAGCACCACGCCCTGCACCACCAGATATTCCCGCTGGTAGATGCCGTCGACCAGAAGCTGGCCGATGCCGGGCAGACCGAACAGCACCTCCACGATCACGGCGCCGCCGATCAGCCGGCCCATGTTGATCCCGACCACGGTGATCAGGCTGAATGAGGACGGCCGCAGCGCATGGCCGATCAGGATGCGCCAGGGCGGCAGCCCGATCGCGCGGGCGAGCGAGATGAAGTTCTGTTGCAGGGTCTGGATCATGTCGCTGCGCAACAGGCGCATGTAGAGCGGAAACTCGAACAGGCCGAGCGTCAGGATCGGCAGCGTCATGGTGCGGAGATTGCCGGCGAGGCTCTCGCTCAGCGGGACGTAGCCGGTTGCCGGGAGGACGCCGAGCTTCAGCGCGAAGAAATAGATCAGCACGATCCCGATCAGGAACGGCGGCGTCGAGATCAGCGCGAGCGCGACGGAGAGCGACAGGCGGTCGGCCGGCCCCCGCGCGCGGTAGGCCGTGTAGATCCCGACCGGGAGCGCCAGGCCGAGGGCCACCACCTGGGCGCCGATCAGGAGTTCGAGCGTGACCGGAAAGCGATCCAGGATCGCCCCCAGGACCGGCTCGTTCGCCCGGAAGGATTGGCCGAGATCTCCGGTCAACACGTCGCCGAGCCAATTCAGGTAGCGCTGCAGCATCGGCAGGTCGAGACCGAGTTGTCCGCGCAACGCCGCGATCGATTCTACGGTTGCCGTCTCGCCCAGGATCGCCAGCGCGGGATCGCCCGGCGCCAGATTCATCAGCAGGAAGGTGATGAGCGAGACGGCGAGCAGGATTCCGGCGAGCGATCCGGTCTGGTGCAGCGCCTTGCGGAGCACCTATTCGACCCAGGCCGTGTGCAGGCGCAGAACGCCGTCCGCGATATTCGGGCCGGCATGCACCTTCGATCCCAGAACGGTATGGAAAGTGGCATAGAACAGGAAGAGATAGGGAACCTCCTCCGCCAGGATCGCCGAGGCCTGATCATAGATCTTCTGGCGCTCGGCCCGAGCCAGCGTGCTGCGACCGCGCTCCAGCAGGTCGTCCATCTTGGGATTGGCGAACTGCGTGTAGTTGGAGGACGGCTGGTCGGCGAACTTGGAATGGAAGGCGCGATAGAGGTTGAGGTCCGGGTCGGGGCGGCCGGCCCAGCGGAACAACGACATCTGGAACGTGTGGTTGATGGCGTCTCGGATGAAGCGGGCCTGCTCGATCTGCTTGATCTCGACCTCGATGCCAACCTCCTTCCACATCTCCTGCAACGCCTGCGCCGCCAGCGTGTTGTGCGGCGAGGCAGAGACGCCGATCGCGAAGGAGACCGGCTTGCCATATTCCTTGAGCAGGGCCTTGGCCTTGGCCGGATCGTAGTCGGGAAAGTTCTTGACCGGCGCATGGGCCCACATGCCGGGGCCGATCAGGCTGTCGGCGACCGGATACTGGTCCTGGTAGATCGCCTTGACGAACAGCTTGCGGTCGACGGCGAAGGCGGCGGCACGGCGAACCCGCACGTCGTCGAAGGGCGGGTTGCGGGTGTTCATCTTGAGGAACACAGTTCCGAGCCCGGCGCCGGTCTGCACCTTGAGCTTGGGGTTCTTCCGAGCCTGCTCGACGAAGCGGGGGCTTGGCGACTGGATGGCGTCGACCGAGCCGGATACGAGCGAGGATTGGCGGCTCTCCTCGTTGGAGAGCGGCAGGAAGACGACCCGGTCGAGATAGGGCAGATCCTTCCGCCAATAGTCCGGGTTGCGCTCGACCACGATCTTGTGGCCCTGCTGCCATTCCTTGAGGATGAAGGGACCGGTGCCGACCGGACGCTGCGCCACGGCCTTCGGGTCGGCCTTGGCGGCGGTGGGCGAGATGATCAGGCCCGGGGCATCGGACAGGATCGCGGGCAGCACCGCATCGGGGCGGTTCAGCGTGAATTCGACCGTGCGGACATCGAGCGCCTTCACGCCCGCGATGCTGTCGATATTGGCCAGGCAACGGCAGGCGTTCTTGGGATCGCGCACGCGGTCGATGTTGAACACCACCGCATCGGCATCGAACGGCGTCCCGTCGTGAAACTTGATCCCCTCGCGCAGCTTGACCCGATAGGTCTTGCCGCCGTCCAGCGCCTCATAGCTCTCGGCCAGCACCGGCCTGACCTCGCCCTTCTCGTCGATGTCGAACAGCGGATCGATGATGGCGAGGCCGACCTGCCGCTCGACCAGGGCGGTGACGCGCAAGGGGTCGAGGCTCGGGAAGTCGGCTTCGAGCGCCAGCGTCAGCGTTCCGCCGCGCTTGGGCGTCTGCGCCTCCAGGGCCGGCGACACAAAGGTCAAAAGCCCGGCGGCGATGGCGGCCGGTAGCATACGGCCCACGCTGCGACGATCTGGCATCGCGTTTCCCTCCCTGATCTTGATTGTCACCGTACCAGTTTGGCGTTCATCATCCGAGCGGGCGTTACATTGTCAACAATCTTATTGTCTTGCGCAGCGCCCGGCTATACCCTGCGCGTGCGGCGCCCGGCCTCGACGGCGCCAGACCTGCGCAAGGATCTGCGGGATTGGTTCAAGCCTTCGAACAGCGGAGCTGGCAGAGCAGCCTCGTCGCCTATCGACTGCTGGGCGCGCAGGAACCGTTGACCCTCTCCCTGCCCGAGCAGATCGCCACACGCATCGGCGATCGCATCCTGAGCGACGGCTATGCGCCGGGGATGCGCATCATCGAGCAGGACCTAGCCGCGGAATTCGCGGTCTCGCGCGGGCCCATCCGGGAGGCGCTACGCCTCCTGGAGAACGAAGGGCTGGTGCGCATCCACCCGCGCCGCGGCGCACAGGTGACCCTGCTGACCGAAGAGGAAGTGCATGAGGTCTTCGAGGTGCGCTCGGCGCTGATGCGCATCGTTTCCGAGCGGCTGGCCAAGACACGTTCGACCGCCGCCGTGAAACTTCTGGGGGAAGGTCTTGACGACCTCGAACGCCAAGCCGCCGACCCCGCCGGTGGGCGCGCCTATGCCGATACGACCTTCCGGCTGGGCCTTGCGGCGGTGCGCCTGGTCGGCAACCGGACACTCACGGATATCGTGACGTCGCTGGCGTTGCGCTCGTTGCGCTACACGCGCCTTGGCCTCGCGGCACCGGCGCGGCGCCGGCAGTCGATCGCGCTCTGGCGCGAGGCGCTGGCCGCGATCCGCGCCGGCAACGCCAAGCGGGCGGGCGAACTTGCCGTCCAGCGCGTGCAGGCCTCCCGCGACGAGGCGCTGCGCCAGATCAGGGCATCCGCCCAGGCCCGGGCGGATGCGGCATGAGGCGGCCCATCAGAGGCCGCGAAGGAAGGGAGCGAAGCGATGCCCTATGAGACGATCAGCGTCCAGAAGTTGACGCCCGCGATCGGCGCCGAGATCCACGGAGTGGATCTCGGCCGGCCGCTCGGTAACCAGACCTTTCAGGAGATCCACGAAGCCCTGATGGAGAATCAGGTCATCTTCTTCCGCAACCAGCATATCGACCATGCCCAGCACAAAGACTTCGGGCGCCGCTTCGGCGCGTTGCACATGCATCCGGCGGCACCGCAGCTGATCAAGGAGCATCCGGAGGTCTTCGTCATCCACGCCGACGAGAAATCGACCTACGTGAACGGCGAAGGCTGGCATTCCGACGTCTCCTGCGATGGCGAGCCGCCGATGGGCAGCATCCTCTACATGCACGAACTGCCGCCGGATGGGGGCGGCGACACCATGTTCGCCAGCATGTATGCGGCCTACGAGGCGCTGTCGGAGCCGCTGAAAATTCTCCTGTCCGGCATGACGGCGATCCATTCGGGCGAGCACGTCTATCGCGGGCGCTACGGCAATGACGACCGCGCCAAGAAGTACCCGGAATCGGAGCACCCCGTGGTTCGCACGCACCCGGTGACCGGCCGGCAGGCTTTGTTCGTCAATCGCGGCTTCACCCGCCGCATCGTGCAGCTTTCGCGGCCGGAGAGCGATGCGGTGCTGCAGATGCTGTTCCGCCATGTCGAGACGCCGGAATTCCAGTGCCGCTTTGCCTGGAAGCCCTATTCGATCGCGTTCTGGGACAATCGCTGCGCCCAGCACAAGGCGGTGTGGGACTACTACCCCAACACCCGGCACGGCTATCGCGTGACCGTCGCGGGCGACCGGCCGTTCTATCGCGCCGGAAACGCATGAGGGCGAGGGAGGAAATGGCCATGACGTACCAGAGCATCGAAGTTCGCAAGGTGACGCCCGTGATCGGGGCCGAGATCCTGGGGGTCGACCTGTCGAAGCCGCTCGGCAACCAGACCTTCCAGGAAATCCATGACGCCTGGATGGAAAACCAGGTGATCTTCTTCCGCGACCAGGAGATCACGCACGACCAGCACAAGGATTTCGGACGCAGGTTCGGCGAGCTGCACTGGCATCCGGCGGTGCGGCCGCAGATTGCGGATCACCCGGAGATCCTGGTCATCCATGCCGACGAGAAGTCCAAGCGCGTGGCCGGCGAGGATTGGCATTCCGACGTCTCCTGCGATGCCGAGCCGCCCATGGGCAGCATCCTCTATCTCAAGGAGATCCCCCCCGATGGCGGCGGCGACACGCTGTTTGCGAGCGGTTATGCCGCTTTCGACGCGCTGTCGGCGCCGATGCAGCGCTTCCTGGAGAGCCTGACCGCCTTCCATGACGGGGAGCACGTCTATCGCGGCCGCTACGGCTATGACGATACCGGCAAGAACTATCCCCGGTCGGAGCATCCGGTTGTCCGCACGCACCCGGTAACCGGCCGCAAGGCGCTGTTCGTCAATCGCGGATTCACGACGCGCATCGCCCAGTTGAAGAAGGCGGAGAGCGACGCCGTGCTCGACATGCTCTACCGCCATGTCGAGACGCCTGAATTCCAGTGCCGGTTCAAGTGGCGGCCGAACTCGATCGCCTTCTGGGACAATCGCTGCGCCCAGCACCACGCGCTATGGGATTACTATCCGCACCGCCGGCACGGCTATCGCGTCACCATCCGGGGCGACAAGCCCTACTATCGGGCCTGACCCCCGGATCGAGTTTGCGCCTCCGCTCTCCGTCCCACCCCGCGGCGGAGAGCGGAGGCGCCGCTACTCCGCGGCGTTCGGCAGGGCCGCCGATCCCGTGCGCTGCATTTTGGCCACCGCCTCCTCCACGACCGTCCCCTTGAAGAAGTCGCGGTTCAGGCTGGCATGCAATTCGGCGATGTTGCCGAAGGCGAAAGCCCGGAAATCGCCCTGGTCTATATGACCGTGCGCGACCAGCTCATGGGCCTCTTCCAGCACCTCGCCGATATCCTGCACGTCCCAATGGCCGATATCGGAGCTGAACATCGCCTTCAGCTTGACGCCCATCGGATTGAGCCGGTCGTTGAACGCGCTCGGCACGGTGGCGTCGTCGGCCTCGCAACCGAAATAGAAGGGTTCGGCGAACAGCGTCTTGAAGTCCTCCCGGCTGCTGATCGCGCAGGCTGACCATTCATCGATGCGGCCGCGGTCTTCCAGCGACCGCTCTATCCAGGCACGGTCGTCGCCATTCGCGCGCGCCTTGGCGCGGAAGCGGTCATTGCCGTATTTCTCCGCCAGTTCCGCAAACAGCCGACCGTCGAGATTGGCGGGGTCGAGCCGAGCGAGCGCATCGCGGCTCCGTTTCTCCCAGTGGCCGACCAGATCGGCATAAAGGCTCGCCGCCCAGCCGACGCCGCCCTCCAGGAAGCCGAAGCGCAGATCCGGGAAGCGCCGGGTCACGCCGCCGAAAAACAGCGCTTTGGCCGAGGTCTCGTTCGCCGCGGCGAAATGGCCGATATGGTTGAAGTTGTAGTTGCTGATGGAGGTGCGGCTTCCCCAGCCCATGCTGCCCGTATGCACCGTGGGCGCGATCTTGTGCTCGACGCAGCGTTTCCAGAACGGGTCGTAGTCGTAGGCACTGTCCAGCGCCAGATTGTCGACCCATTGTGCCAGCCCCGCCAGTTCCGGCGCTTCGCGCGCGGCCTTCGGGATTGGGCGGCGCACATGGCCCGCGATCATGGCGACCTTGTAACCGAGCTCCTGCACACAATGATCGAGTTCCTGGATCGCCTCCTGCGGAGTGTGCATCGGAATGGCCGCAGCCGGCGTGAGGCGGGCGCGGTGAGGGCCGAACAGATCTGCCAGCATGCGATTGAGCGCCCGGCAGGTCGCCTGGCGCAGCTCCGCATTCGGATCGCGCGGCATGAACAGGCCGAAGGTCGGATAGACGATGGAGAAATCGATACCGATCTCGTCCATCCGTTCCGCCAGGAGGTTCGGCATCATCGCGGTGGCGAGGTCGCGCGTATTGCGCGTCGGCATCGCCCAGAAGGGCGGGCGGGTCGTGCGCCGGTCGCGCCTTTCCTCTTCGCTCTGCGCATACCAGCCGCCCGTGCGCGAGCCCTGGGTATAGCCGCCGCGGGCATCGAGGTTCTGGCTGCGCCAGCGGTCGCGCAGTTCGCGGCCGGCCACTTCGGCCAGATAGTCCTCGAAGAGCGGCAGATATTCGATGACATGGCCGTCGCCGTCGATGACCGGATGGTCGAGCGAGGCGCGAATCTGCGCTGCACTGGCATGAGTCATTGTTGCTTCCTCCCGACACCGGGAATACTACGCCCGAAACGACGCTGCCGTCGATTCGGAAGGCTCGACCGTCGGCCGCCACCATGCCGCGGTGTTTGTGCAGGGGCGTTGAGGTTTGCCCTTCCGCCGTCATCAATTTGTCATGCTAGCTTCAACGATCTGACGCCGACCGTTTGCCAAATGCCCTCGTCGAATGAACGAGGGACCCGCCGATGCTGGTGCTGGAAGGCGTGACGAAGCAGTTCGGGGCGGTGCGCGCCGTGGACGCAGTTTCGCTGGAGTTCCCGCGCGGGCAGTTCGTCGGCATCATCGGACGGTCCGGCGCCGGCAAGTCCACACTGCTGCGGACCATCAACCGCCTGAACACCCCCAGCGCCGGCCGCATTCTCTCGGACGGCACCGATGTCACCGCGCTGCGCGGCCAGGCGCTGCGCGACTGGCGCCAGCGCTGCGCGATGATCTTCCAACAGTTCAACTTGGTCGGCCGGCTGGACGTTCTGACCAACGTGCTGATGGGCCGGCTGAACCAGCGCAACATGATGGCCACGCTGCTGAAGCTGTTCAGCCGCGAGGACCGGATGATGGCGATCGCCGCACTGGAGCAACTCGACATGGGCGACTACCTGTCCCAGCGCGCCGAGACGCTGTCGGGCGGACAGCAGCAGCGCGTGGCGATCTGCCGCGCCCTGGTGCAGGAGCCCGAGATCATCCTGGCCGACGAGCCGATCGCCTCGCTGGACCCGCGCAACACCGGGGTCGTTATGGACGCGTTGGCGCGCATCAACCGGGAGTACGGGATCACCGTGCTGTGCAATCTGCACGACCTGGACATCGCCTCCGAGTACTGCTCCCGCCTGGTCGGCATGAAGGCCGGGCGCGTGGTGTTCGACGGCTCCCCGGCGATGCTGACCCCCGAGATATCGCAGCAGCTCTACGACCTGGACGCCGCGCCGGCGCAACCCTCCATCGCCCGCGGCGCCGGTGGAACGGCCGCAGCGTTGCAGCCGGCGGCCGCCTAACCCTCTTTGTCCCCCCAGTCCTGGAGAATCCTGACGTGATGAACCGCCGCACTCTTCTCACGGTCGCCGCCGGCGCAGTCCTGACCGCCGCGATGCCGTTCGCCGCCCGCGCCCAGGCGATGCCGAGCGAACTCGTCTTCGCCGTCGTGCCCGCCGAGAACGCCTCGGGCACCGTCGACCGCTTCACCCCGCTGGCCAACTACCTGACCAGGCAGACCGGGGTGAAGACCATCCTGCGCGTCGCCAGCGACTATGCCGCGGTGATCGAGGGCCAGAAGGCCGGCAACATCCATATCGGATACTACGGCCCCGGTTCCTATGTGCGTGCCAACCAGCAGTCCAACGGCAACGTCCAGGCCTTCACCACCACCAAGAGCAAGGAGGGCGCAGTCGGCTACTATGCGGTCGGCTACGTGAAGGCCGACAGCCCGTACAAGACCATCCAGGATCTGAAGGGCAAGAAGCTCGGCCTGGTCGACCCGAACTCCACCTCCGGCAATTTCGCGCCGCGCTACTTCCTCGACAAGGCCGGCATCAACCCGGAAACCTTCTTCTCCAACGTAGCCTTCACCGGGAGCCACGAGAACGCGGTGATCGCGGTGATCAACGGCACCGTCGACATCGCGATGAACTGGTGGAACGCCGACGGTGATTCCAACTTCGACCGCATGGTCGCCAAGGGCATGGTCAAGAAGTCCGACGTGCGCATCGCCTGGAAGTCGGAGCTGCTCGCTGGCTCGCCGATCGCCTATCTCGCCAGCCTGCCGGCCGAGCTGAAGACCAAGATCGAGGGCGCCTTCTACGAGATGCACCTGCGCGACCAGGAGATGCTCAACCGGATGGAGAACAGCCAGACCTCGGCCTGGGTGAAGGTGAGCCACCAGGACTACGTGGACACCGAGAAGATGCTGAAGTTCATCGACGCGCTGCGTCGCAAGTCCTCCTGACCGGCTGAAGCGGGGCGCGGCTCCTCCCGATCCGGAGGGGGCCGCGCCCGGCGCCCGTCCGATGGCCACACTGCCCCTTCCGACCGACGCGCCCGCGACGCGGCGCCTGCTCGATGCCTATCGCGCCGAACAGGCCGCCAAGCGCATCCGCACCCTGATCTTCGCGGCCGCCACGCTGGCCGCCTGCCTGCTCGCCGCGTGGATGGGCGAGGTCGATCTCGGCACGTTCGCCGAGAACTTCCACAAATTCCCCAACTACATCCTCTCGATCACCCCGCAGCTGCGCTGGGCGACGCTGGGCGAGGATGTCACCGAGTGGTACTGGGGCTGGAAGCGCTGGGGCCGGCTGCTGATCGATACCGTGCTGATCGCCTATGCCGGGACGTTGCTCGGCTTCGTGGGCGGGCTGATGCTGTGCTTTACCGCGTCCGCCAACCTGACCGCGCGGCGCTGGCTGGTGCTCGGCGCGCGGCGGCTGCTGGAGATCCAGCGCAGCGTGCCGGAACTGGTCTACGCGCTGATTTTCGTCGTCGCCTTCGGCCTCGGGCCCTTCCCCGGCATGCTGGCGATCGCCATCCACACCACCGGCGCGCTGGGCAAGCTGTTCGCCGAGGTGAACGAGAACATCGACCTCAAGCCCGTGGACGGGATGTATGCCTCCGGCGCCTCCTGGTTCCAGGCGATGCGCTTCGCGGTGGTGCCGCAGGTGCTGTCCAACTATGTCAGCTATACGCTGTTGCGCTTCGAGATCAATGTGCGCGGTGCCGCCGTGCTGGGCTTCGTCGGCGCCGGCGGCATCGGGCAGGATCTGCTCAGCGCCATCCGCCAGTTTTACCTCCCCGACGTCAGCGCCATCCTGCTGATGATCGTGGTCACGGTGGCGGTGATCGACATTGCCACCGAGCGGCTGCGCCATGCACTCATCGGACTGGATACGCGGACATGACAGACAATCCGGGAGCCGCCCTGCGCCACGCCGCGCTGGCTGATGCCGCCGCCATGGTTATCCGCCACCCGGCGGTGTTCAGGCCGAAACTGGCCGACCGCCTGCTCGGCCCGGCGGTTGTGGCGCTGCTTATGGGACTGTTCGCTTACAGCCTTGTGGCGCTCGGCTTCACCTTCGAGCGCATCTGGAACGGGGTCGGACGGCTGGGGACGATCGTCGTGCACATGCTGCCGCCCGATGCCGGCAGGTTCTTCTGGATCTATCTCGACGCGCTGGGCGAGACGGTGGCCATTGCGCTGCTTGGCACGCTGTTGGGCGCGGTGATCGCGGTGCCGCTGGCGTTGCTGGCGGCCAAGAACATCGTCCCCAACCGGCTGTTCCACTTCGGCTGGCGCCGGGGGCTCGACTTCTTCCGCGCCATCGACGTGCTGATCTGGGCGCTGATCTGGATCAACGTCGTTGGGCTCGGGCCCTTCGCCGGTATCCTGGCGATTGCCATGTCCGACATCGGCGGCTTCGCCAAGCTGTTCTCCGAGGCTATCGAGGCTGCGGACCGCAAGCCGATCGAGGGTGTCGTGGCCGCCGGTGGCGGGGCGCCGCATGGCATCCGCTTCGGCATCCTGCCCCAGGTGCTGCCGATCATGATCAGCCAAGTGCTGTACTACATCGAATCGAACACCCGCTCAGCCACCATCATCGGCATTGTCGGCGCCGGTGGCATCGGGTTGCATCTTTCGGACACAATCCGGGTGAACGAGTGGCAGAACGTGTCGTTTCTGATCGTGATGATCCTGGTGACTGTCGCGTTGATCGACGCCATCTCGACGCGGCTGCGCTTTGCGATCATCGGTCGGCGCGGGACCTGAGGCCGGCGCGTGGCCGCCACCTCCTTGGCCCGCTCGAGACTGTCCTCCTTGGTGCTGACCCGACGCTGCTGCCACCCGGAGCGGTTCAGACCGCAATCGGGCAATTCTCGTCCTTGAGGTAGTTCACCTGGGCCCAGATCCAGTTCAGCACGCGCGGCTTGCGTTGGATGCCGCACATATTCGGATCTTCCCTTCGATTTGGGCGATGCGCAAGCGGCGCGCCCCGGAGTTTGAAAACCGCCATGAGTGACATTTAGAAATGTTATGTTGTTCGTCGAGTGACACTTGAGACATCCCGCCTCGACGGCACGCCTTGAGAGCAAGGATTGCTTTGCCTTCGCATGCGTGGGACTGACTTCCTCGCCGAGCAAACTGGAGTTCGGCTGGAACGATCGCGACGCGGGAGAAAACGATGTGAAGTCAATGAGCGACGCGAAGAGCGACCTTCCGTTCTTGCTTTCGACATCCCCGCCCAGCCGGAGCCAAGGGAGACTGGCGGTTTGCGTGCTGCTGGTGCTGGTTTCCGCGCTGTTGGTCACGGCACCGTTTGCGCGCGTCCCGCTGACGAACACCGAAGTCCTGCTGCCGGCTTACGCCGCCGCAGCCTTCGTCAACGAAGTGATTACTTCAGCCCTGCTGCTTGCTCTGTATTCGGTTCAGCGTTCGCAAGCCGTGCTGGTCCTCTCGATCGGCTACCTCTTCTCCGGGCTGATGGTAGTGCCATGGGCGCTCACGTTCCCTGGCGTGTTCGCGTCGCTCGGTCTCCCGGATGCGGGACTACAGAGCACCGCTTCGATTGCCGCACTCCGGCGCCTCGGCTTCCCGCTTTTCGTGCTCGCCTACGCGCTGTTGAAAGATGCGGATCCTTCCATACGAAATTCACACGGTTCGGTGCGGGGTATAATTCTAGGGAGTATTGCCGGGGTCATCACAATCGCATTCGGCTTGACCTGGCTCATCGTCACGCGCGACGACGCGCTGCCGCGGTTCATGAGCGACGCGAGGAATGTCTCCGAGCTATGGCGGTACGTTCCTGCTACGGCAGTGTTTCTCTACCTGACCGGACTCGTCGTCCTCTGGACCCGTGAGCGCTCGGTGCTCGATCTCTGGCTGATGGTTGTGCTTTGCACGCTGCTCATTGAGATTATTCTCCTCTCTTATCTCAGCGCTGGTCTTCGCCTCAGCGTTGGCTGGTGGGCAGGACGACTTTATGGTTTCACCTCCGCAAGTGTGGTCCTACTCGTCCTGCTTTCGGAGACGGCAACCCTATACGCTCGACTCGCTAGGGCGGTTTCGGCGGAGCGCCGCGCGCGTGAGGCTCGGCTCACGTCCATGGAGGCCTTGTCTGCCTCGATAGCTCATGAGGTCAACCAGCCATTGGCAAGCATGGTGACCAATGCCGATGCTGGATTGCGTTGGCTCGGAAGGCAGAGCCCCAACCTCAATGAGGCACAGGCGGCACTGAGCCGCATCGTCGGTGATGGCCATCGCGCCGGCAAGGTGATCGAAGGCATCAGAACGATGTTCGAGAAAGGTGCCCAGGAACGGGTTTCTGTGAACATGAACCGCCTCATCGACGAGGCCCTCCGGCGTTGCCAGGGCGAGGTGCAGGTTGATCACGTTTACATCCAGGCCGAGTTGGACGAGCAATTGCCGCTGGTGACGGGGAGCCCTGTCCAGCTTCAGCAAGTCATCTCGAACCTCGTCGCAAATGCCATCGATGCCATGACAGCTGTTACCGACCGGGAGCGTGTCCTGCGCGTCAAGTCCGCACTTCAAGAGTCGGGTAGTATTCTGGTCTCGGTGGAAGATTCAGGCACCGGACTGGACCCCAAGCTCAAGGAACGGATCTTCGAGCCGTTCTTTACGACGAGATCCGACGGAATGGGCATGGGCCTCATGTTTTGCCAGTCGGTCATCGAGGCCCATGGCGGTCGGCTGTGGGTGACGGACAATGAGCCGCATGGCGCGGTCTTTCGTTTCACTCTGCCAAGTGACGACGATCCTACCTCCACCGCTGGAGCGACGGTGCGATGAGCACGGACCAATCCCTCGTATTCATTGTCGATGACGACCCCTCCATGCGGGAATCTCTTGAGCGCTTACTTCGCTCTGTCGGTCAACTGGCGCACGCGTTTGGGTCGACCCAGGAGTTTCTGCTCAGCGAGCGCCCCGATGTGCCCGGCTGCCTGATTCTAGATGTCAGACTGCCGGGACGGAGCGGGCTTGAGTTCCAACAAGAGTTGGCCAAGTCGGACATCCGGCTTCCCATAGTTTTCATCACCGGCCATGGCGATGTCGCGATGTCCGTGACCGCGATGAAGGCGGGAGCCATTGAGTTTCTCACCAAGCCGTTCCGTGATCAGGATCTGCTCGACGCTGTTCATAGGGGCATCGAGATCGACCGTGGCCGCCGAGCAGAGTCGGTGATGCTTGGGGAACTGTGGCAACGCTTCGACTCGCTGACACCGCGCGAGCGCGAAGTCATGGCGCTCGTTGCTGCCGGGCAGTTGAACAAGCAAATTGCTGCAGAGATCGATCTCAGCGAGATCACGGTGAAGGTTCATCGCAGCCAGGTCATGCGCAAGATGCAGGCGAAATCGCTGCCGGATTTGGTGCGTTTCGCCGACAGGTTGGCTGCCGATACCACAAGGCGTTAGACGATCGAAACCACAGTATAATAGCGCCTACCCACCTGATTTCTCCATCTTCCCCGTCGTGCACGCAGTCGTTGCGTGAGTGACACAGCGTCAGGCCCTGCTGAGACCGTCGGCCTGGCGCCGGGAAGAATGGTGATGTCTGACCAACCGCTGATTTCCATCGTCGACGATGACGAATCCGCCCGGGAGGCGATCGCCGGCCTCGTCAGGTCGCTAGGATTCGTTGTTGCCGAGTTCGAGAGTGCGGCCGACTTCCTGAAGTCCGATCACCTGTCGCGAACGGCATGCCTGATTGCAGACGTGCGGATGCCGGGGATGACCGGGCCCGAGCTTCACAACTATCTGACGGCGGCGGGTACCCCGATCCCGGCGGTTCTCATCACCGCCTATCCCGATGAGGCAGCTCACGCGCGCGCGCTAAAGCCTGGGGTTCGATGCTATCTCGCGAAGCCGCTCGATCCCGACGAGCTCCTCGCTTGCATCCGTTCCGCCATCGGCGATGGGAACAAGGGGTTCCAATGATCGCGATTGGCGCCGCAAACCCCAAAGCCGCGGGCATGAGAGTCGCTGATGCGTCATCCAGCCCCGTTGCCACGCGGCGTGACTTGTTGATCGGCGGCGCGGACTTTGTCGCCGCCGCAAACCTTCCGACGGGTGCGATGGCCACTGACCAAATACGAGGTACCCAATCGATGAGCACAATCACCACCAAGGACGCTGTTGAGATCTTTTACAAGGATTGGGGACCAAAGGACTCCCAGCCCATCGTATTTCACCATGGTTGGCCGCTCAGCTCCGACGACTGGGACGCGCAGATGCTTTTCTTCCTGTCGAAGGGCTATCGCGTCGTCGCCCATGACCGGCGCGGCCACGGACGCTCAGAGCAGGTCGCCGAGGGTCACGACATTGACCACTACGCGGCCGACGCTTTTGCCGTCACCAATGCCCTGGATCTGCGGAACGCGGTTCACGTTGGCCATTCCACCGGCGGCGGCGAAGTGGCGCGGTATGTGGCGCGACATGGCGAACCTGCGGGCCGGGTGGCCAAGGCCGTCCTCGTCGCCGCCATTCCGCCCCTGATGCTGAAGACCGACGACAACCCGGAGGGCACGCCGATGGAGGTATTCGACGGCTTTCGAACGGCACTGGCCAACAATCGCGCGCAGTTCTTCCGCGATGTCCCATCGGGCCCGTTCTACGGCTTCAACCGCAAGGGCGCGACGGTCCATGAAGGTGTGATCCAGAACTGGTGGCGGCAGGGAATGATGGGCAGCGCCAAGGCGCACTACGACGGCATCAAAGCCTTCTCGGAAACCGACCAGACCAAGGATCTCAAGGCAATCACCGTGTCGACTTTGGTGCTGCACGGCGAGGACGACCAGGTCGTTCCGATCGCCGCCTCGGCTTTGAAGGCGGTCAAGCTGCTGCCGAAGGGCACGCTGAAGACCTATCCCGGTTTCTCGCACGGGATGCTGACAGTGAACGCCGATGAGTTGAACGCCGACCTTCTGGCGTTCGTCGCAAGCTGAGGCGGCGGACCTCCACCCAGATGGACCGGTCACACCGCACGTAGAGGAGAGAAGACATGAACAAGCCTGAATTGCTTACCCACAACAACTGCCAGCTCATTTTCATCGATCACCAGCCGCAGATGGCGTTCGGCGTCCAGTCGATCGACCGCCAGGTTCTGAAGAACAACACCGTAGCGCTCGCCAAGGCCGCGAAAGTGTTCGGCATCCCCGCCACGATCACGACGGTCGAGACCAAGAGCTTCTCCGGCCACACCTACCCGGAACTCCTGGCCGTCTTCCCCGAACATCCGCTGCTCGAGCGCACCTCGATGAACTCGTGGGACGACCAGAAAGTCCGCGACGCGCTCAAGAAGAACGGACAGAAGAAAGTGATCGTTTCCGGCCTCTGGACCGAGGTCTGCAACAACACCTTCGCCTTTTCCGCGATGAGCGAGGGCGGCTACGAGATCTACATGGTAGCCGACGCTTCCGGCGGGACTTCCAAGGAGGCGCACGACTACTCCATGCAGCGCATGATTCAGGCGGGCGTGGTGCCGGTCACCTGGCAGCAGGTCCTGCTCGAATGGCAGCGCGACTGGGCCCGCCGCGACACCTATGACGCGGTGATGGCCATCGTGCGCGAGCATTCCGGCGCCTACGGCATGGGCGTCGACTACGCCTACACCATGGTCCACGGAGCCCAGGAGCGGGTGAAGCACGGTCCGCGGCTCGAGCCGGTGGCGGCGGGACCAGCTGTCGCTGCTGCGCAGTAGCCTTACGAACGCGCCGGATCTGACGGCTCGATCCTCCCCGCGGCCGTCTCACCCCCCTCCCGGCGCATTTGGCGGGCCTGCGCCGCCCAGTGGGCCCGCTCCTTTTTTTCCGACCGGATGGACGAAGACAGCGAGGACGTCTGACATGCGCGAGAACCGATCGAATCCCTTGGCAGGCGCTGCGAGCGTCACCCGCCGGCAGGTGACGAAGTCGGCCGGCGCGCTCGGTCTTCTCGCCTTCATCGCCCCCGCTTGCTCAACCCCCCGAAGCTCCGAGGAGAGTGGCATGGCCGAAACGATCATCACCAATGCGCGGGTGACGACGCTCGATCGCACCAATCCCGGGGGCCAGGCGGTCGCCGTCAGAGATGGTCTGATCCAGGCCGTGGGACTCCGCGACGAGATCATGCGGCTCGCCAATCGACGAACCCGCGTGATCGACGCCGGCGGACGGCGGGTGATCCCGGGGCTTAACGACAGCCACACGCACCTCATCCGTGGCGGGCTCAACTACAACATGGAGCTGAGGTGGGAAGGCGTGCCCTCGCTGGCCGATGCGCTCCGCATGCTGAGGAACCAGGCAGAGCGCACCCCGGCGCCGCAATGGGTCCGCGTGGTCGGCGGCTGGTCCGAGTTCCAATTCGCCGAACGGCGCATGCCGACGCTCGACGAGATCAACACTGCCGCGCCCGACACGCCAGTCTTCATCCTGCACCTCTACGCCCGCGCGCTCCTCAATCGTGCGGCGCTCAGTGTGCTCGGAATCACCAGGGACACGCCCAACCCGCCAGGTGGCGTGATCGAGAAGGACGCGCGTGGCAACCCGACCGGCATGCTAGTCGCCAAGCCGTCGGCGTTGATCCTCTACTCGACGCTAGCGCAGGGCCCGAAGCTGCCGCTCGAGGATCAGATCAACTCGACGCGCCACTTCACGCGCGAGCTCAATCGCCTTGGCATCACCAGCGTGATCGACGCGGGCGGTGGCGGGCAGAACTATCCGGAGGACTATCAGGTCATCCAGCGCCTGCACGACGCCGGCGAGCTCACCGTGCGGATTGCCTACAACCTCTTCGCGCAGAAGGCGGGTGAGGAGATGTCCGACTATGAGCGCTGGGTGGCGATGACCGAGCCCGGTGCGGGCTCTGCCTTCTTCCGGATGAACGGCGCGGGCGAGAATCTCACCTGGTCGGCGGCAGACTTCGAGAACTTCCTCGAGCCGCGGCCCGACCTCGCGCCGGCCATGGAACGCGACCTGGAGAAGATCGTCGAGCTGCTCGCGACCAACGAATGGCCCTTTCGTATCCATGCGACCTACAATGAGTCGATCGACCGCTTCCTTGCCGTCTTCGAGCGGGTCAATCAGAGGCAGCCCTTCAAGACCCGCTTCATCATCGACCATGCAGAGACGATTTCGGAACGCAATATCGAGCGGGTGAAGGCGCTCGGCGGCGGCATCGCCACCCAGCACCGGATGGCTTTCCAGGGCGAATACTTCGTTGACCGCTACGGTGCCGAAGCCGCACGGCTTACGCCGCCCATCGCGAAAATGCTGGAGATGGATGTGCCCGTCGGGGCCGGGACCGATGCGACGCGCGTCGCATCCTATGACCCGTGGGTCAGCCTCTATTGGCTGACAACCGGCAAGACGCTAGGCGGCATGCCACTCTACGCCGAGGAGAATGTCCTCGACCGCGAGACGGCGCTCAGGCTCTGGACGCAAGGGTCCGCTTGGTTCTCGGGCGAACGGGACGTCAAGGGCACGCTGGCGCCCGGCCAGTATGCAGATCTCGCGATCCTCTCGGCGGACCTGATGTCCGTTCCCCCGGAAGACATCCGGCGCATCAACGCGGTGATGACCATGGTCGGTGGCAAGGTAGTCCATGGCGAGGAGGATTTCGTCGATCTCGCACCGCCGCTGCCGCCGGCGAGCCCGTCATGGGCGCCGGTCGGAGCGTTCGCGAGCCCCGGCGTGCGGTCCGCGTCCGTGCAACCGTCGGCCCAGCACGCACGCAGCTGCCATGATGGGTGCGCCAGCGCTTGCGGAATCCACGGCCACGACCACCGGATCGCCTGGACCAACCCGATTCCGGTGCGCGACCTCAACTCCTTCTGGGGCGCGCTCGGCTGCTCCTGCTTTGCGGTGTAGGCATGCCGTATTTCGCCCTCCTTCTCCGCCGGCTCCGGCTTGCTGCGCTCTACATCGAGATCGCGGCTGGTGTCATCGCCCTCTTCCAGGCACGGGCCGCGACGCTCGGCCTCGCAGGCCGCTTCCTTGTCCTTGTCGGGCCGTTTCTCGCTCGACCGGTGGCGCGGTCGCCGCGCGGTGGCCGCGTGAGGTGCGGGTGATGGATACTGTGCGCAATAGCAAGAAGCCTGCCGTCGGGATGGAGTCCGCGTGGTCGCTATTCGCTCACCGCGCCTTCGCGCTGCTGTGGGTGGCGACGCTGATCTCCAACATCGGCACCTGGATGCACGATGTCGGCGCGGGCTGGCTGATGACGACGCTGAACCCGTCGCCGGCGATCGTCGTGCTGGTGCAGGCGGCAACGACCGCGCCGATCTTCCTCTTCGCATTGTTTGCTGGCGCGCTGGCCGACCGGGTCGACCGGCGGCGGTTCCTGCTCCTCGTCAATCTCGTTCTCGCCGGCATCACCGGCGCAATGGCGGCGCTGACTGCGGCCGGAGCGATGACGCCGACGCTGCTCCTCGCCTTCACCTTCGCGATCGGCACGGGGGCCGCGCTGATGGCTCCGGCCTGGCAAGCGGTGGTGCCGAGCCTCGTGCCGCGCGAGAGCCTGCAACCCGCGATCGCGCTAAACTCGATGGGCATCAACATAGCGCGCGCCATCGGCCCAGCGCTCGCCGGGCTCCTGATCTCGGCAGTGGCGCTGTCGGCTCCGTTCGTCGTCAATGCCGCGAGCTATCTCGTCATCATCGCGGCGCTGTTGATGTGGAAGCCGGAGGCCGGCCCGACGAAGACTCTGCCGCCCGAGCCGCTGTTCGGCGCGATGGCGACCGGGCTGCGGCACGTGAGCCGCAACGGCGCGCTCAAGGCGACGCTGCTCCGCTCGTTCGGCTTCTTCACCTTCGCCAGCGCCTATTGGGCGCTGCTGCCGCTCGTCGCCCGCGGGCTCGACGGCGGCGGGGCCGAAATCTACGGCGTGCTGCTCGCCGCGATCGGCGGCGGGGCGGTGGCAGGCGCGTTGGCACTGCCTACCATCCGCGAGCGGATCGATGCCAATCGCCTCGTTGCCGCAGGCACTCTGATTACCGCCGCCGCGATGGCGTTTCTTGGCCTCGCGACCAGCGCCACCATGGCGCTACTCGCAGCCGTGCTCGGCGGGCTGGGCTGGATCACGGTGCTCACCAGCCTCAATGTCTCGGCGCAGACCGCGCTCCCCAACTGGGTTCGCGCCCGCGGCCTCGCCATCACCTTGATGGTGTTCTTTGGGTGCATGTCGGCGGGCTCCGCCGCCTGGGGCCAGGTGGCGACGGCGACATCGATCTCGACAGCGCTCCTTATCGCCGCCGCGGGCGCGGTCCTCGCGATCCCGTTCACCTGGGGGGCCAAGCTCGGTCAGGGCGAGGCGATCGACCTCAGCCCGGCGATGAGCTGGCCGGAACCGGTGGTGGCCCAGGATCTCGATGCCGCCCCTGACCGCGGCCCGGTGATGGTCACGATCCGCTACAGGATCGACCAGGCGGATACGCCTGCGTTTCTTGCCGCCATGCATGAGCTGTCCGACGAACGCTATCGCGACGGCGCGCATGACTGGGGTGTCTATCAGGACGCGGCCCACCCCAGCGCCTGGATCGAGTGGTTCTTCTTGCCAAGCTGGGCCGAGCATCTGAGGCAGCACGAGCGGACGACGAAACACGATCAGGACGTCCACGCCCGCGCTCGGGAATTCCACCGCGGCGCCGAGCCGCCGGAGGTCAGCCACCTCCTGGCGCCCCACGGAATGCAGATCGGATCGACGACGAAGGAAGGTGCCGCATGAAGGTCGCACTCGGACTGTTGCTCGCCGTCGCCATCGGCGTCGCCTGCCGGCTTGCAAGCATCCCGCTGCCCGCGCCGCCAGCCCTCATCGGCGCACTTCTCGTGCTGGCGATGACCCTCGGCTACGTCATCACCGATCTCTTCGCTGCGCACCGAGAGGCGAAGTCGAAGTCTCTGTGCGGCGGTCCGTCGGGCGAGGCGAAGGCGATGCGGTCGTGATCGCCGCGCTCGTCGGCCTCCTTCTCGGTTTGCTGATCGGCGCCGGGTGCCGCTGGTTCGACCTGCCGCTTCCCGCACCGCCTCGGATCGTTGGTGCGCTGCTCGTTGTGTTCATGACGCTCGGCTTCTTTGGCGCCGATGCAGTACTGGACGAAAGATCTAACGGACCGATCGGCGGGTTCGGACAGTTGGGGGCGTGGCCGCAGGCTGAAACCGGTCGTCACCCACCAGTCTCAGCGCCTGATGACGAGTAGCACCGGGAATTCGGACTGCCCCTCGGTTCTCCGGATCCATTCAGGAGATTGAAATGTCTGTGAGCTATAGAACTCAACAAATTGGAGCTGTGAAAATTTTCTACAGAGAGGCCGGCGCAAAGAATGCTCCTGTCCTCCTTCTGCTCCATGGCTTCCCCTCATCGAGCCACATGTTTCGCGAGCTTATTCCACTGCTCGCCGATCGTTACCGCGTGATTGCTCCGGATCTACCGGGCTTCGGCCAAACCGAGGCGCCGGAACGTGGCGTGTTCGTGTACACATTCGACAACCTCGCCAGGGTCATCGATGGATTTACGCAGGCTCTCCGCATCGATCGCTATGCCCTCTATGTCTTCGACTATGGAGCTCCGGTCGGATTCCGGCTGGCGACCGCGCATCCCGAGCGCGTAACAGCTCTGATCAGCCAGAATGGCAACGCCTACCTCGATGGGTTCAGTGACGAGTGGGGACCTTGGCAAGCGTACTGGCGCGACCCCAATCCCGAAAGCCGGGAGGCCTGCCGCGCATCGCTTTCAGCCGAGGTGATCGAGAACTGGCAGTATCGCACAGGTACGGATCCGGACCGGCTTGCCCCTGATGGTTACTTACTTGACATTGCTCTGATGTCTCGGCCCGGCGCAGAAGAAATCCAGTTGGACCTGATCCTGGACTACCGTAGCAATCTGGAGCGCTATCCCGAGTTCCAGGCTTACTTCCGTGATCATCAGCCACCGTTTCTCGCGGTCTGGGGACGTCATGATCCGGCATTCATCCCCGCAGGTGCGGAGGCTTACAAGCGCCACCTTCCCCATGCCCAGGTTCATCTACTTGATGCAGGTCATTTCGCCCTGGAAACACATGTAAGTGAAATTGCTCAATTCATCCGCAGTTTCCTGGGTCAGCATCTTTAGAGCCGGACAGGCAACTCTATCCCATTCTGTTCTGGCGCAGTTGGAGAGCGGCGGATGACACGCATAATGCAGATCCCCAGCCACGATCGGGTGAGAGGCGCGTCCGGCGCCTGGTTCTTTGCAGCGCGCCTCTTTCTCGCGGCCATTTTCCTCTATAGCGGCGCGGCGAAGCTCCTCTTCTGGTCGGGCGGGATCGAGGAGTTCGCCGCGCTCGGCCTGCCTATGCCGGCGCTGGCTCTGGCCGCGACGATCGTCCTTCAGCTCGGCGCCGGTACGGCTCTGGCGATCGGCTGGCACAGTGGTCCAGCGGCGCTGGCACTGGCGGCGTTCACGGTTGCGGCGACGCTCGTCGGCCATCCCTTCTGGGCCTTCGACGGCGCCGACTTGCACCGCCAGCTTACCATCGCGCTGGAGCATCTCGCCATCGTCGGCGGCCTCCTCGCCATTGCCGCCGCCGGACCCGGCCTATTCAGCCTCCAGCCTCGGGAGCCTTCGTCATGATCATCGTTCGCGACCGCCATACGCGCGGCCATACCAACATAGGCTGGCTCGACAGCCGCCACACCTTCTCGTTCGGCAATTACCGCGATCCGGAGCATATGGGATTCGGGCCCCTGCGGGTCATCAATGACGATCGCGTCGTGCCGGGCGCGGGCTTCGGCGCGCATAGCCACTCCGATATGGAGATCATCTCCTACGTCCTCGAAGGCGCGCTCGAGCATAAAGACAGTCTCGGCAACGGGTCGGTCATCGTGCCGGGCGATGTGCAGCGCATGTCAGCGGGGACCGGCGTCACGCACAGTGAGTTCAACGCATCCAAGACCGAGCCGGTGCACTTCCTGCAGATCTGGATCGTCCCGGAAGCACAGGGAATCGCCCCGGGATACGAGCAGAAGCGCTTCCCTCGCGAGGAGACGGAAGGTCGCCTGCGGCTCATCGCCGACCGTTGGGGAAGCGATGGCGCAGTCACTGTCCACCAGGATGTCGCCATCTATGCCGGCGAACTGTCCGAGGGCGAGCGGTTCAGCTACGCGTTTGCTCAAGGTCGTCGCGGCTGGCTGCATGTCGCGCGCGGTCTTGTACGCCTGAGCGGGGACGAATTGCGCGAGGGCGACGGTGCGAAGATCGAGGGCGAACGTGAGATCGAACTCGACACGGATCATCGCGCCGAGATCCTGCTCTTCGACCTCAAATGACCGATGCGCGCAGCGTCTTGCATCGGCTGCCTCGTCGTCCTCCTTGCCGCCATGTCGGCCGCCCGAACTGAGGAGGCATGCGTGCTCGAACCGGCCAAGCTGCGCTTCGACGACGACTACGGCTGCTTCCGCAATCCCGAGAGCCGGGACGATTTTCCCGGAAGCATCAAGTTCATTCCGCTTGGCCAGGATGAGCAGGTTTTCCTCAGTTTCGGCGGAGAGATCCGCCAGCGCTACGAATACACGGACGACCCGCTCTTCGGCGCCGATCCCCAGGACGATGCCGGCGTCTGGCTTCAGCGCTACACGCTGCATGGCGACCTGCATCTCGGGCCGCATCTTCGCGTCTTCGCGCAGTTCTCCAGCGCGCTGGAGAAAGGCCGTGCGGGCGGGCCGAGCCCGGTCGACGAGAACGCGCTCGCGCTGCAGAACGCCTTCGTCGACTTGAACCTCCCGCTTGGGCCTGACGCGGACCTTACCCTGCGAGGCGGCAGGCAGGAGCTGCAGTTCGGCTCGGGCCGGCTGGTGGACGTGCGTGAAGGCCCGAACGTACGGCGCACCTTCGACGCCGCACGGGCTACTGTCGAACTACCGGGCTGGCGCGTCGACGTGCTCGCAGCACGGCCGCGGCTGCCGCGTCCGGGCGTATTCGATGATGAGGCGAACGACGGCCAAGCGCTCTGGGGCGTCTACGCCGTCGGCGGCGAAGACTGGCTGCCCTTCGGCGCGCTCGATCTCTACTACCTCGGTTTCGAGGACGACGACGGCGCATTTGCACAGGGCACCGAGCGCGAGCGTCGTCACTCGATCGGCGCGCGGTTCCACGGCGAAGGGCGTGGCTGGGACTGGAACTGGGAGGCGATCTACCAATTCGGTAGCTTCGGCGACGGCGGCATCTCGGCTTGGACGATCGCCAGCGATACCGGCTTCACCTTCGAGAACAGGCCGTGGCGGCCACGCATTGCGCTCAGCGCCAATGTCGCGAGCGGCGACAGCGATGCGGCCGACGCCGATCTCGGCACCTTCAGCGCGCCGTTCCCGCGCGGCAACTACTTCTCTGAAGCCGCCGTGCTCGGTCCGCGCAACTTCTTCAACCTCCATCCCTTCGTAACCGTCCGACCTACGGAGGTCTGGTCGTTGACCGCCGACATGAATTTCTTCTGGCGCCTCGACACGAAGGACGGCGTCTACGCGCCCGGGGGCCAGCTGATCCGCGGGCCATCAGGCAGCGACAAGCGCTTCGTTGGGTCGGCCTTTTCCCTCACCTCGGAATACGCGCTCACCGAAAGCCTGACCTTCACCGCGATCTATACGCACTTCTTCGCCGGGGATTTCATCCGCGCGACCGGCCCGTCCGAGGACATCGATTTCATTGAGCTGACATTGCAGTTCAAGTTCTGACCATGAAAGGAACATGCCCCATGAACAATGTCCGCGACCGCCGCGTGTCCGACAGGAAATCGTCGCATCTGCTCTCCCAGAGTTCCTGGCCGAGTCCTTCAAACTCTACGCCAAGACGCACATCTTCCTGTGCACTAACGACAATTGTGGGCGCATTACCGCAATGAAGTGCGCACGTCACACAACCCTTATCATCACTTAAATATGAGAAAGGACAAGGACATGACCGACACCATGAAGGCGATTGTCCTCGGCAAATTCGGTGGTTTCGACGCTTTCGAACTACGCGACGTTGCCGTACCGGTCGTCGGACCTCGGCAGGTCCGAGTGCGCGTTCATGCCACCGCCATCAATCCCCTGGACTATCAGATCCGCTGCGGCGACTACGCCGAGTACGTGCCGCTCCCCGCCATCATCGGTCACGACATTTCCGGTGTCGTGGAAGAGAAAGGGGCGAACGTGACCGAGTTCGACCTGGGCGACGAGGTTTACTACACCCCCAAGATCTTCGGCGGCCCCGGCTCATATGCCGAGCAGCACATTGCCGATGTCGAGCTGATCGCCCGCAAGCCGCGCAACATCAATCATCTGGAGGCCGCCAGCCTGACGCTAGTTGGAGGGACGGTCTGGGAAGCTCTGGTGGCCCGCGCCCAGCTTGCCGTCCACGAGACCATTCTGATCCACGGTGGTGCCGGCGGTGTGGGTACGGTGGCGATCCAGCTTGCCAAGGCGATGGGTGCGCGTGTCATCACGACGGCGCGCCGCAACAACCATGAGTTTGTGCGTTCTCTCGGAGCGGACGAGGTGATCGACCACACCTCTGATGACTACGTCTCAGCCGTGGCGGACCTGACGCAGGGGCAAGGGGTGAACGTTGTATTCGACACCATCGGCGGCGACACCCTGACGAGAAGTGCGCTCGCCCTCGCGGATGCTGGACGGGTGGTCAGCATCGTCGACATCGCGCAGCCGCAGAACCTGATCGAGGCTTGGGGAAAGAACGCCGCCTACCATTTCGTGTTCACCCGCCAGAACCGAGGCAAGCTCGACGCGCTGACAAACCTTGTCGAACGCGGCCTGATCAAGCCGGTGATCGGCGCAGTGCTTCCTCTGGCTCGCGTCGGCGAAGCGCATGAACTGCTCGAAGGCGGAGGCTCCCGTGGGCTTCGAGGGAAGGTGGCGATCGATGTTGCGGGCCAGACTGTCGAGCTCCCCACGCCGCGATAGATGTACATCGATAAGACGGCGGTCTTTTCCCAAGATACGCCATGGTGTTCCATCGTCGCTACCTGGGCGGCCCGAATCCGGCACTGCGGCTGCGCATCAACGGGAGGACCATGACCCGCAAGCTCGACCAGTTGATCGACGCGATTTCCGAAGGCGTCCGCGGGGCCGGCCTGCAGACGAGGATGGACGAGCTGGAGACCCGGAAGGCCGTGCTGCAGGCAGAGCTGGCGGCACCGCCGCCGTCACCGGTGCGGCTGCATCCGAACCTCGCGGTGCTCTATCGCGAGCGCGTCGACCGGCTGCAGGAGAGCCTGTCCGACCCGTCACTCCGGACCGAGGCCATCGGCATCCTGCGCGAGCTGATCGATGTGGTGAAGGTGTGCCCGGGCGATCCGCCGGTGCTGGAACTGCAGGGCCAGATCGCCGGCCTGGTACAGCTCGCTGCCGGCGGGGAGGCAGGCAAGCAGATAGCCTCGCTGATGGCTGGCGAGGTTTCGGGTGATTTCAAGAGCTCGGTAAAAGTGGTTGCGGGGACAGGCAACCGGCTGAATTTTCTGTCAACGGCAAGATAGCCGGAAAGGAGGAGGCAGGCAACGGGTTGAATATTTTTGTCAGCGTCAGGTTAGGCGCAAGGCGAGGACCCGAACCCACCGAGATCTAACTGCGGCCGTCTGGGTTTGAGAGGAGAAACCGGCTGGGTAGCGGGCTCAAAATAACAAGCCTCCGGCAAACCCGGAGCGGTTCACTCAGCGGCCTTGATACTTCCCTTTGCGCTTCTCCCGAAATGCTTGCACCGCCTCCTTGTGATCCTCGGTGTTCATCATGATGACCGCCTGGGAAGATGCGAGATCAAGGGCCATCCGC
>JALHMN010000049.1 GCA_022844005.1 bacterium
TGCCCGCGGCGAGCCAGGCTTCGCGCGACTGTCCGCCCTTCCAGGCCCGGGTGGTGAAGCCCAGGATCTCGACCTTGACCGCGCAGCGTTCCAGCGTGCGGGCCAGGATGTCGGCGCACATGGCGGCCACGGTGATCGGACGCCCGCGCATGGAGCCTGAATTGTCGATCAGCAGGCTGACCACGGTGTCGCGGAAATCGGTCTCGCGCTCGCGCTTGTAGGAAAGCGGCAGCACCGGGTTGATGACGACGCGGGCGAGCCGCGCGGCGTCGAGCATCCCCTCCTCCAGGTCGAATTCCCAGGAGCGGGTCTGCTTCGCCAAGAGGCGGCGCTGCAGGCGGTTGGCGAGCCTGCCCACCATCGACTGCAGATGGTGCAATTGCTGGTCGAGATGGGCGCGGAGCCGGCCGAGTTCGTCGAGGTCGCAGAGGTCGGTCGCCTCCACCACCTCGTCGAACTTCACCGTGAAGGGCTTGTAGCTGTTCTCGTCCTGCAGGCCCGGCAGCAGGTTCGGATAGTTCGGCCGCTTGCCCTTGCCGGCCTCCTCGCCGGCGCCCGCCATCTCGGCCGCCTCGGCGGAGCTCGATTCGGATTCGCTGGCATCGGCGGCGCCGTCCTGCTCCATCGAGCCGGACTGGCCGTCGGACTGGTCGGAATCGGACTGGTCGCCCGACTGGCCCTCGCCGCCCTGGTCCTGCGGCTGGTTGTTCTCGCCGTCGCCCTCGCTCTCGTCGTCGTCGCTGAGGTCGCTCGCATCCTCGTCGGCGAGTTCGAGATCGACGATCAGCCGGCGCGCCGCCTTGGCGAAGGCGCGCTGGTCGCCCATGGCGTCGTTCAGCTTGGCGAGATCGGGACCGCCCTTCTCCTCGATCCAGGAGCGCCAGAGATCGACCATGCGCCGCGCCGATTCGGGGATCGGCGCCCCGGTCAGCTTCTCGCGCACCATCAGGCCGACGACATCGGCGAGCGGCGCCTCGGAGCGGTCACGCACCCGGGCATAGCCGCGCGACTTGCAGCGCTCCTCGAGGGCCGCCTGCAGGTTCAGCGCCACGCCCGGCATGTGCTGGGAGCCGACCGCCTCGCAGCGGGCCTGTTCGGTCGCCTCGAACACGGCGCGCGCGGTGCCGCCGACCGGCTGCAGCCGGTTGTGGATCTTGGCGTCGTGATGGCGCAGGCGGAGCGCGAAAGCATCGCCGATGCCGCGCACCTGCGCCACTTCCTCCATCGGCAGGTCGCGGCCGGGAACCGGCAGGCGCGCCTTGTTGCCGCGCAGGCCGGGCGTCTCCGGCCCGAATGTGACCTGCATCTCGCGCTCGTGAGAGACCGCGCGCATGGTCGCCGCCACCGATCGCTTGAAGATCTCGGAAGGCGCCTCCGGCTTGCCCGTCATGCTCGCCCCGTCAGGTCACGTCCATATGGGTGGAGGATTCCGGCAGTTCCTCGCCCATGCAGCGCTGGTAGTACTCCGCGATCACCGCGCGTTCGATCTCGTCGCACTTGTTGAGGAAGGTGACCCGAAAGGCAAAGCCCGGATTGCCGAAGATCTCGATGTTCTGCGCCCAGGTGATCACCGTGCGCGGACTCATCACCGTCGAGATGTCGCCGGCCATGAAGCCGGCCCGGGTGAGGTCGGCGACCGAGACCATCTGGGCGATCAGCTTCCTGCCCTTCTCGTCGTCGAAGGAGGGCATCTTGGCCAGGACGATCTTCACCTCGTCGCCATGCGGCAGGTAGTTCAGCGTGGTGACGATCGACCAGCGGTCCATCTGGCCCTGGTTGATCTGCTGGGTGCCGTGATAGAGGCCCGTGGTATCGCCGAGGCCGACCGTGTTGGTGGTCGAGAACATGCGGAAGCAGGGATGCGCCCGCACCACCCGGTTCTGGTCGAGCAGCGTGAACTTGCCGTCGGCTTCCAGCACGCGCTGGATCACGAACATCACGTCGGGGCGGCCGGCATCGTATTCGTCGAAGACGATGGCGGTCGGCGTCTGCAGGGCCCAGGGAAGGATGCCTTCCTTGAATTCGGTCACCTGCTTGCCGTCGCGGAGTACGATGGCGTCGCGTCCGACCAGGTCGATGCGGCTGATATGGCTGTCCAGGTTCACCCGGATGCAAGGCCAATTGAGCCGCGCCGCCACCTGTTCGATATGGGTGGATTTGCCCGTGCCGTGGTAGCCCTGGACCATCACGCGACGGTTGAAGGCGAAGCCGGCCAGGATGGCGAGCGTGGTTTCGCGATCGAACTGATAGGCCGGATCGATGTCCGGCACATATTCGGTGCGTTCGGAGAAGGCCGGCACGACCATCTCGCTCTCGATCCCGAAGGTCTGGCGGACCGACAGCTTAATGTCGGGAAGGCCCTTCGGCATCATGCTGGTCGAACTCGGGACAGCCGCAGTGGACATCGTCAGTTTCCGTTGTTCCGTACGTGAATGGTCAGGGGACACTCGGGTTCATGCGAATGTCATTCAAGCAGTTACGCGCGCTTTGAGCACGGAATAAGCGCGATTGATGCGCTTCAAATGTTCCTCCGCGGTCTTGTCACCGCCGTTTGCATCAGGGTGAAAGCGTTTCACCAGTTGCTTATAGCGCGTCTTGATCTCCTGCAAGGTCGCCGGCGGCTCGATATCGAGTTCCTCGAAGGCGAGTTTGCTCTCGGGGTCGATCTTCTTCTCGGGCGGCCGGCGCGCCTCCCGGTTGGCGCGGGCGGAGAAATCCCCCGCCCCCACGATGTCCATCGGATCGACCCATTCGAAGCCGCTCGCGGTCTTCGGCGAACCTGGGCTTTCGCCCAGGCGCCAGGTCGGGCGGTGCCAGGTCGGGTTGCCCTTCTGGTAAGCCTCGATCTCGGCCATGTTCATGCCGGAGAAGAAATCCCACTTGGCGTTGTACTCACGCACGTGGTCCAGGCAAAACCAGTAGTATTCGCGCGCCGAACGGTCTTTCGGCGCGCGGAAAATTCCGCTTTCAGGGCAGCCGGGGCTGTCGCAGCGACGGGTCGGTTCATCGCTCGACGCGGCCCCGCCAACCCAAGCATAGGCCCGTCGAGAACGTGGCATGAAACGAGTATGGTCTGTCGCTTTTCGCGAGGCAAGGATGCGCTGACGCGGAGAAGCGAGACCTGTCGAGGAGAAATTGCATGGCCATCCTGTCCGACCGCTGGATCCGGCGCATGGCGACCGAACACGGGATGATCGAGCCTTTCGTCGAGGCCCAGAAGCGCGACGGCATGATCTCCTACGGCCTGTCGTCCTACGGCTACGACGCCCGCGTCGCACCCGAATTCAAGATCTTCACCAACGTCAATTCGATCACGGTCGATCCGAAATCCTTCTCCGACGAAGGCTTCGTCAACCGCGAGGCCGATGTCTGCGTGATCCCGCCCAATTCCTTCGCGCTGGCCCGCACGGTGGAATACTTCCGCATCCCGCGCGACGTGCTGGTGATCTGCCTGGGGAAGTCGACCTATGCCCGCTGCGGCATCATCGTCAACGTGACGCCGCTGGAGCCGGAATGGGAGGGGCACGTCACCCTGGAATTCTCCAACACGACACCGCTGCCGGCCAAGATCTACGCCAACGAAGGGGCCTGCCAGTTCCTGTTCCTGCAGGGCAACGAGCCCTGCGAGGTGTCCTATCGCGACCGCGCCGGCAAATACATGGGCCAGCGCGGCGTGACGCTGCCCAGGCTCTGACGTGAAGCCGCCGATTTGACCGCGGACACATCGCCGAAGGCCGGAAGCCAGGCCGGCATCGCGGCGTTCCTGACCGACCCGCGGCACGCGCTGATGCTGGCACTCGGCTTCAGCGCCGGCCTGCCTTTCCTGCTGGTCTTCGGCACGCTTTCGGCATGGCTGCGGCAGGCCGGCGTGTCGCGGGTCGAGATCGGCATGCTGAGCTGGGTCGGCCTCGCCTATTCCTTCAAGTTCGTCTGGTCGCCGATGATCGACCGGGTCGACCTTCCGGTCCTGGCCCGGCTGCTGGGCCGCCGGCGCGCCTGGATGCTGGCGGCCCAGCTGGGCGTGGCCCTCGGCCTCCTCGGCATCGCCTTCGCGGATCCCGGTGTGCACCTGGCCGCCACGGTGGCCGGCGCGCTTCTGGTCGCCTTCTCGTCGGCGACCCAGGACGTGGTGATCGACGCCTGGCGGATCGACGCCGCGCCGGCATCGCGCCAGGGCACGATGGTCGCGGTCTATCAGCTGGGCTATCGCTTCGCGCTCATCTGCTCGGGCGCTGGCGCGCTCTACCTCGCCGACTTCATCGACTGGCGCATGGCCTACCTCGCCATGGCCGGGCTGATGGCGGTGGGGATGGCGACGACATTCATGATCCCGCGCGTGGACGCGCCTGCCGCGCGGCGGAGAGAAGGAAAGCTGTTCTCGATCGTCGACGCGGTGATCGAACCTTTCCTCGACCTGTGGCGGCGCAAGCACCTGCTGGTGATTCCGATCCTGGCCCTCATCGTGATGTACCGAATTCCCGATTTCGTCGCCGGCGTGATGGCCAATCCGCTCTACATCGATCTCGGCTTCTCGCTTTCCGAGATCGCCAGCGTATCGAAGCTGTATGGCGTCTGGATCGGCATTCTCGGCGCTTTCGCGGGCGGCATCGCCGTCATGCGCCTCGGGCTCATGCCCTGCGTTCTCTTCGGCGGCATCGTCGGCGCCGCCTCCAACCTCATGTTCGCCTGGCTGGCGGTGAGCGGGCACGACCTGCACCTGCTCACTCTCGCGATCAGCATCGACAATTTCTCGGGCGGTTTCGCCGGCACGGCGCTGATCGCCTATATGTCCAGCCTGACCGCGCAGAGCGTGACGGCGACGCAGTATGCGCTGCTGAGCTCGCTCTACGCGCTGCCCGGCAAGTTCATCGGCGGCACCTCGGGCAGCATGGTGGAAGCCTTCGGCTATCCGGCCTTCTTCACCCTGACGGCGGCCGTCGGCGTGCCGATCGCCATCCTTTCGGCGTTGGTCTGGTGGCTCGACCGTCAGCGGACGGAAGACTGAAGCACCACCACACCGTCCTTCTCCATCGCGGCGATCTCGGCCGGACTGAACCCCGCTTCCGCCAGCACGGCATTGCCGTCGGCGCCGATCTCGGGCGCGTTGCGGCGCAGCCCGAGGTCGTGGCCGGCGAATTCGATCGGCAGGCGCGGCAGCTTGGTGCGGATGCCGCCGGGCAGCGTCACGTCGAGCAGGCCGTGCGCGCCCTGCAGCTGCGGATCGTCGAACAGGTCTTCCGGCCGCGCGACCGGCGAGAAGGGAATGCCTATGCCTTCGCAGAGCGAGAGCAGCTCGGCCCGCGTGTAGACGACCGCAATCTCCTCGATCTTCGGCAGCAGCCATTCCTGGGCGGCGACTCGGTCGGCATTGCTGGCGAGCTTCGGATCGGCCAGGAGGTCGGGCCGCTTCACCGCGGCGCAGAACCGCTCCCACTGCTGGTTCGAGGTGATGCCGATGAAGACGCGCTCGCCGTCGCTGGTCGGGAAGGTGTGGTAGACGCCCCAGGCACCTTTCCGCGCCGGCATCGGCAGGCCGGGTTCGCCGGTGACCGCCATGCCCGCCATGTGCTGGCCCATCAGCAGGACGGCCGCCTCGAACAGCGCGCTCTTCACCAGCTGGCCCTTGCCGGTGCGGTCGCGTTCCCTGAGCGCGGCCAGCACCGCCACCACGGCGAAGGTGCCGCCCAGGATATCGACGATCGAGGTGCCGGCGCGGAGCGGCTTGCCGGGCGGTCCGGTCATATAAGCGAGGCCGGACATGAACTGCACCACCTCATCCAGCGCGGTGCGATTCTCGTAGGGGCCGGAGAGGAAGCCCTTCAAGGCGCAGAAGATCAACCGGTCGTTCCTGGCCGAAAGCTCGGCATAGCCACAGCCCAGGCGATCCATGGTGCCGGGACCGAAATTCTCCAGCACGACATCGGTGGTCTTCGCCAGCCGATAGACGATCTCCTTGCCGGCGGCACTCTTCAGGTCGACGGCGATGGCCCGCTTGTTGCGGTTGAACAATCCGTAGAAGCCGGCGGCGAAACCCGGCAGGCGGCGGGTGTGATCACCCTCGGCCGGCTCCACCTTGATCACATCGGCCCCGAGGTCGGCCAGCACCAGGCCGGCGCTCGGCCCCATGATCGCATGGCTGAACTCGAGAACCTTCAGGCCGGCAAGCGGCAGTTCGGACGACGACATCGGCTACTCCGGGGAATCGAACCGCCGGACCATGACGCCCGCCCGCCGCCCGGGCAAGTCGCCGCAGATTGCCGGGCCGGAATTCTGCTATTTCTCCATCCATGAAGATCGGAGATTTCATTCCCCAGATCATCCTGCTCGGCCCGACGGGGGCCGAGCGGATGCTGTCCGAACAGCGCGTGGCGGGGCATCCCGTCGTGCTGATGGCCTTCCGCCGTCCCGGCCTTTCGGCGATCGGGCAGGAGCTCGACAAGCTGCGCGAACTGGCGGCGAAGTTCGCCGAGGCCGACAGCATCGTCATCGCGCTGACCCAGGATGCGCCGGCGCAGAATGCCGCCCTGATCACCGCCCGCAAGCTGCCCTTCGAGGTGTGGGCCGATCCTACCGGCATACTGCTCGACGCGCTCGGCATCGCCCGCGACGAGAAGAGCTGGGCCATCGCGGTGATCGAACCGAACGGCCGGCTCCATGCCGTCCTGAAGCCGGGGTCCGGCCGGCCCGCCGTGCAGGCGTTGAGCCTGGCGAAGAAGCTGCACGAGGCGACCCGGCCCGAACTGATCAAGGCGCAGGCACCCATCCTGCTGATCCCGGAGGTGTTCGACACGGCGATGTGCCGGCGCCTGATCGAGGTCTGGGACGGCGGGCGCAAGCGGATCAACGAGGTGGCCGTGCAGGGCCTGAACGAGGCGACCTACGAGAGCGCGGCGCGCGAGCGGATCAAGCGCCGCGCCGATGTGCTGATCGAGGAGACCGATCCGCTGAACCTCGAGATCCGCGACCTGTTCCTGAAGCGGATCGTGCCCGAGATGGACAAGGCCTTCCAATGCCCGATCAGGAGCTATCAGACGCTCAGGATCGGCTGCTACGAGGCGTCGAATGCCGGGGCCTTCGGGCCGCATCGCGACGAGGTGGGCGATCCGCGCGATCCCCGCCTGTTCGCCGTCAGCATCAACCTGAACGACGACTTCACCGGCTGCGAGCTGAACTTTCCGGAATACGGCCGGCAGGTCTATCGCCCGCCCGCGGGCGGGGCGGCGGTTTTCTCCTGCAAGCTATTGCACGAGGTCTATCCGGTGCGCACCGGGAGGCGCTTCA
Organism: bacterium; assembly: GCA_022844005.1. Lineage (GTDB taxonomy): Bacteria > Pseudomonadota > Alphaproteobacteria > Ferrovibrionales > Ferrovibrionaceae > Desertibaculum. The sequence goes on from JALHMN010000049.1 coordinate 7,282, forward strand.
CGCTGCTCACCTTCATTCACTGAGGCGGAGCGCGGCCGGCATCGCCGCCAGGAGACGGTCGCGCAGTATGCCCTCTACCGGGGCCGCCTTGTCGTCCCGCAGGAAGACGATGACGCTCTCGGCCACCGCGCAGCAGACGCCGTCCTTGAACACGCCGTTGGCCACGGTGAACGACCGGTTTCCGATCTTCAGGATGGCGGCGCCGATCGTCACCTCGCCCGGCCAGTACATCTCCTTCAGGTAGTCGATGGAGATCCGTCCGACGATGAAGCGTTCGTTCTCGGGGAACCCCTCACCCAGCACCAGGTTGCAGAAATAGACCCGGCCGGTCTCCACATAGGCGACGAAGGCGACGTTGTTCACGTGGCGAGATTGGTCGGTATCGCAGAAGCGGATGCGGTCGGTCCACCAGTGGCCGTAGGCGGATGGGTCGGTCAGGTCGATCTTGGGGGTTGTCATGGAGGTCCGGACGGAAGCTTGGAGACAAGCCTGCGGTCTTCCCCGGTTCCAAGCGCCCGGTCAAGTCGCTTGCGGGCGCCGAGTATCGCGAATAGGGTTTCCGTCAATAAACAAAATAATACAAGCACGCATAGAGTGTATCGAGAGTGGCTCGATCCGGGGGCAGTTGACAATGGAACGCCGGACATCCGAGCGCCGCAAATCGGACGAGACACGACTGCGAACTGTCGTCGATACGGCGGTCGACGGCGTCATCCTGATCGATGCCGCCGGCAAGGTGCTCATGTTCAATCCGGCCTGCGAACGGCTGTTCGGCTATCGCGCCGACGAGGTGCTCAGCCAGAACGTGCGCATGCTGATGCCGCCGCCCTACCGGGACGAGCACGACGGCTATCTGGCCAATTACCAGCGCACGGGCGAGCAGAAGATCATCGGCATCGGGCGCGAAGTGCTGGGCCGGCGGAAGGACGGCAGCACCTTTCCGCTCAACCTGTCGGTCGGCGAGGCGAAGCAGGATGGCGGGCCAGTCTATGTCGGCATCATCCACGACCTGAGCGAGCGCAAGGCGGCCGACCAAGCGATCCGCGAAGCGATGGCCCGCCTGGAGGCAGTGGTCAACACGGCCGTCGACGGCGTCATCCTGATCGATGCCGACGGCACGGTGCGGATGTTCAATCCGGCCTGCGAGAAGCTGTTCGGCTATGCGGCGGGCGAGGTCGTCGGCCAGAACGTCAAGATCCTGATGCCGACCCCGTTTCATGAGCAGCACGACGGCTATCTCGCCAACTACCATCGCACGGGCGAACGCAAGATCATCGGCATCGGGCGCGAGGTTCTGGGCCTCCGGAAAGACGGAACGACTTTCCCGATGGATCTCTCGGTCGGCGAGGCGCGGCAGGAGGGCGGCTCGATGTTCGTCGGTGTCATCCACGACCTGACCGAGCGCAAGCGCACCGAGGAACAGCTGGTCCAGGCGCAGAAGATGGAGGCCGTGGGCCAGCTTTCGGGCGGCATCGCGCACGACTTCAACAACCTTCTGACCGTCATCATCGGCAACGCCGAGTTCCTGAACAGCACGCTGAAGGCGCGGCCGGACCTGAAGAAGATGGCCGAGCACATCGTCCTGGCGGGCGAACGCGGCGCCGAACTGACCCAGCGCCTCCTCGCCTTCAGCCGGCGGCAGACGCTGCAGCCGACGATGCTCGACTGCAACGCCATGATCGAGGTGCTGCACAAGCTGCTGCGGCGGACGCTGCGCGAGGACATCGAGATCCGCAGCATGCTCGACCCGGCGCTGGAAGCGGCCTTCGCCGATGCGGCACAGCTGGAATCGGCGGTGCTGAACCTCGCCCTCAACGCGCAGGATGCCATGCCCGAGGGCGGGACGCTGACCATCCACACCGCCAACGTGCCGCTGGATGCGGAATACCGCGCGCATCATCCGGAGGTTCCGGAAGGCCAGTATGTGGTCATCGCCGTGACCGACGACGGACAGGGCATGGCGCCGGAAGTGCTGGAACGTGTCTTCGAACCCTTCTTCACCACCAAGGACGTGGGCAAGGGCAGCGGCCTCGGCCTCAGCATGGTCTATGGCTTCGTCAAGCAGTCGAACGGCCATGTCAGCATCTACAGCGAACCCGGCCTGGGCACGACGGTGCGCCTGTACCTTCCCGCCGCGCCCGGGGCCGAGCGGACCGGCGAGCCGGCGGCGGCGGTGGAACCGCGCAGCGTCGGCGGGCGCGAGACCGTGCTGGTCGCGGAAGACGATCCCTTCGTGCGCAGCTATGCCATCGCCTGCCTCACCGGCCTCGGCTACCGCGCCATCGCGGCGGCGAATGGGCACGCGGCGCTGGAGGAATTGGGCAAGGGCACGCAGGTGGACCTACTCTTCACCGATATCGTGATGCCGGGCGGGGTGAACGGCTGGGACCTCGCCACCCGCGCGAAGGCGATGCGCCCCGGCCTCAGGATCCTGTTCACCTCCGGTTATGCGGTCGAGACGCTGGTTTCGCGCGGCCGCGCCGCAGAGGGGATCGCGCTCCTCAACAAGCCCTATCGTCAGGCCGAACTGGCCCGCCGGTTGCGCGAGGTGCTGGACGGCGGCAACTGACCGCTCATCGGCCTTCGAAGCCGGAAAGGAAGCTCGCCAGGTTGTCGCCCAGTTCCGGCGCCAGATAGCCCCCCTCCTGCACGAGGACCGTCGGCAGCTTCAGCCCGGCGATGGCCGCGCCGATACGCGCGAAGCCCGGCGTGGTGATGGCGAGGCCCTTCAAGGGATCGCCCTCAAAGGCATCGAGACCGAGGGCGACGACCAGCACCTCCGGGGCGAAGGCGGTGATGCGCTTCAGCGCCATGCCGAGCGTGTCGATATAGGCATTGTCACCGGTACCGAGCGGCAGCGGCAGGTTGAGCGTATAGCCCTCGCCGTCCCCCTCGCCGCGCTCGGCCGCATAGCCGACAAAGTAGGGGTAATAGTGCTGCGGATCGGCATGCAGCGAGACATGCAGCACGTCGGAACGGCGCCAGAAAATGTCCTGGGTACCGTTGCCGTGGTGGACGTCGACATCGAGGATGGCGACGCGGGCATGGGTCCCGCGCAGCCATTGCGCGGCGATGGCGGTATTGTTCAGGAAGCAGAAGCCGCCGGCCTTGTCGGCATAGGCGTGATGCCCGGGCGGGCGGCAGAGCGCATAGGCTGACCTCTCGCCCCCGGCCACGAGGCTGGCCGCCTGTACGGCCGAATGCGCCGCCCAGACCGCGGCGTCCCAGGTGCCCTTGCCGATCGGACAGGCCCCATCGGCGAGGTGGAAGCCGGCGCGCCCGACGATTCCGGCCGGATAGCCGGCATAGGCCGTCATCGGGCGCACATTGGCCAACACCTCCTCGGAAGCATCAGGCAAGGCGCGCCACTGTTCCCAGGCCGTCGACAGGAATTCCAGGTATTCCGGCGTATGCACCGCCGCGCGCGGACCGGGGCCGCAATCCGACGGCTCGAGCAGTTGGTGCCCTCCCCGCCGGATGCCGTCGAGCAGGCGGTCGGCGCGTTCGGGCTGCTCGGCGCTGCGGAGAATCTTCCCGCGCACCAGGAAGGTCTGCGGATCGTGCGCGGCATGGCGATCGGTATAAACGACTTTCATCGGAGACCCTGTCGGATGGCAAGGCCGCCATGCTACCCCGCGCGGGTATAGGCGCGGAACAGCCAGAAATTGAACTGTTGCAGCGTCACTTCCAGCGGGCCGTAGATGCCGTCGGGCAGGAAGCGCGAGTTCTTGCCCGCCTGCATGCTGAGGTTGACCGGCAGGTCCTGGGCCCAGATCTTCGAGGCCCCCTTGAGCACGGTGGCGGCCCGCTCGGCGAAATCGGGCAGGTCGAGGGTGCTCTGCGGCAGGAGCCAGCCGCCGCCGGTCACCCGGTCGTTGGCGGCGAGGGTCCCGAGCGCCGCCACGGGACGGATCAGGGTGTAGGCGACGGCGCCGGGAGCGAAGACCAGGGTCATGCTGGGAGGCATCAAGGCGAAGGTGAGGCGCTTTCGCTGCTCGGGCGCCAGGGTCTCGATCGCCGGGAACATCGCCGGCTCACCCCAGCCGTCGAGCATCATGCCGCCATCCGGGCGGATCATCGGCACCGAGCGGACGATCGCGTTGTCGCCCTGCCGCATCGGGGTGAAGACCACGTCGCCGTCAGGATGAGTGCTGGGGGCGAAGTCGTGGGTGCCGCGATGGACGTATTCGGGGTGATAGGCGTCGGTGAAATTCTCCACATGGGTCTTCCAGTTCCAGGGCAGGGGCGTGCTGCCCATGGACGGCGGCACCGGCACCAGCCCGGCATCGCGATAGCCGTCCCAGAACGGTTCCAGCTTGGCGAAGCCCTCCGCCACCGGCGGCGCCTCGGGATCGAGGTTGACGAAGATGAAGCCGTGCCAGATCTCCACCCGCGCCTGCGGTAGCGCCACCGCCTCGCGCAGGCTTCGCATCGCCGCCGCGTCGCCCATGCGCGGCGCGCCCACCAGCCGGCCCTGCAGGTCGTAGGTCCAGAAGTGCAGCGGGCAGCGGAAGTTGCGCCGGCCTTTGGCCTTTTCGCAGGGGATGATCTGACCGCGATGCTGGCAGACCGCGCTCAAGGCCCGGATCTGCCCGTCATCGGCCCGGGCGATGATCATCGGCTCCCCCGCCACCTCCGCCGGCATGACGTCACCGGGCTCCGGCAGTTCCTCGACCCGGCCGACACAGATCCAGGTGCGGGCGAAGACTTCCTTCTGCTCGAACTCGAAGAAGGCCGGTTCGGTGTAGCAGCCGGCCGGCAGCATGGACCGCTGCACGCTCGCCTCGTCGAGGCCGCGGATCTCGGCCAGCAGCCGATCAACCACCGGATCGCGTTGTGGCCTCAGGGACTTCGGGTTGTGCAGCATCGACCCTCCTCATGCGCGGCAGGCTTGCGCGGTATTCGCCGCGACGAAGGCTAGATCGGGCCCGGCAGCCGAGGCCAGCGCGCTGATATCGGCCGCCGCCCTACAATTGGGCGACTGCCCATATCCTGCCCAACGCGCCCCGGTGGAACTATCGGCGGCATGCCGATGAGTTGCTGGATCCGGCCTTGCCCGCTTCTTGCATCGCGACATCGCGTTGCTCATCGCAGCGGGCGAGGCCGGCATGATCGAACGATATCGCGGGTCGAGCTCGGTGGCGCTCCAGAGTGGCTGGCCGCCCGGCGCGTCACCCACCGACGATACGATGGACGGGGTGCCCGACTGGGCCCCCGATGCCGACCGCGGGCCGGCTTCGCTTGCCGCCAGGGTGCTGGGTCAGCTGCGCCGCGACATCCTCTCGGTGCGCTTCAATCCCGGCGCGAAGCTGCCGCTCAAGGTTCTCGCGCATGACTACGACGTGGGGCTGACCCCCCTGCGGGAAGCGCTGGCGCTCCTCTGCGGGGCCGGCCTCGTCCTTCAGGAGAGTCAGCGGGGCTTCACCGTGGCACCGGTCTCGGCCGAGGATTTCGCCGATATCGCCGCCTGCCGTCGCCGCCTCGAGCCGATGTGCCTTGCCCTCGCCATCGCGCAGGGCGACGACGGCTGGCGGCGACGGATCGAGGGCGCACATCGCCGCTTCGCCCCGGTGGCGCCGCGGGTCGGCGAGAACGCGCCCATCGACGAGGCCTGGGAAGCCGGGCACCGGGCCTATCACTTCGCCTTGATCTCCGCCTGCGGCTCGCCCGCGCTGCTGGGCTTCTGCATGCAGTTGCACGACCGCTACGACCGCTACCGCCGCCTTTCCGTCGCCACCAAGTCGCTGATGGCCGGCACCGGCGGCGATCACGAGGAGATCGCCGAGGCGGCGCTGGCCGGCGACGCCGATCGGGCAACCCGCCTGCTCGACCGCCACATCGCCACCACGACCGAGTTGATCGCCGAGGCCTGGCCGGCCGGCGGCCGGGGGCTGAGCGCGGCGCTTTGACAGGCCGCCCCGGCTGGGCTTCATTCGTCCGTTCCGGCGCGAGGCCGGACCACGGCCACCCAGACTCGGGACCCGCATGGAGATCGAATGGTGCTGGTTCCCGCCTGACGGGGCGGTGCCCGAGGCGTTGAGCACCGCGCATCCGAAGATCCGCCGCTGCCTCGACTACTGGCAGGCCATCCGCCCTTTCGGCGGCGGTTTGCCGGCGCGCCGCGACCTCGATCCCATCGCCGTTCCGGATCTGCTGCCGCACCTCTGGCTGCTGGACGTGGAGCGCGAACCCAAGCGCTACCGCTATCGCCTGGTCGGTGGCGCCATGGTCGATGCCGGCCTCGGCGTCAAGCGCGGCGATTATTTCGACGAGACGGTCCGCTCCGAAGACCTGCCCGGCCTGCTGGCGATCCTGGACCGCATCAGCGAGCAGCGGGTGATCGACTGGCGGCGCGGGCCACCGGCGCTCGACCATGATCGCTTCGTCAGCCGGCTGGAGCGCATCCTGATGCCGCTCGCCGGCGATGGGGCGAGCGTCGACATCATCCTCGGCTGCACGGTCTTCTACTGGCTCGACGACCGGCTGGACTGAGGGCGCTCGAAACACCGAACCCGCCCATCGGCGGCGCCGCCTGTCGCCGCGTCATCCCTGCCGATCTCTTCGCTGGACTGCCGCCGATCCGTGCGATGATCCCGACCCTGCCGTCCTTCGCCGCCGGCACAGGGAAGAGAAGGCCGGATCAGCGATGGACAAGGAACTCGAACGGCTGCGCGGGAAACTGCGTGAGATCGAGGCGGAGATCGAGAATAAATTCGATGCCCATAACGCCGAACTGCTCTACCGGATCGAGAGCAACAAGGCCGTCTTCGAGCAGGAGATCATCGACCGGCACCGACAACTCAAGATAGGCCTGCTCCGTTTCCTGCGGCAGTCCCCCCTCCTCAGCATCGTCATCGCGCCGGTGATCTACGGCCTCGTCATCCCGCTCGCCCTCCTCGATCTCGCTCTGATCGGCTATCAGCGCATCTGCTTTCCGGTCTGGGGCATCGGGCGGGTTCGCCGGTCCGACTACGTGGTGATCGACCGGCATCGCCTCGCCTATCTGAACGGCATCCAGAAGCTGAACTGCGTCTATTGCGGCTATGCCAACGGGCTGCTGGCGCTGGCCCGCGAGGTAGCAGGGCGGACCGAGCAATACTGGTGCCCGATCCGACACGCCCGCAGCGCGAAGGGGGCGCATGGCCGTTACGACCGCTTTTTACCCTATGGCGACGCCGAAGGCTTCCGCGACCGACTGGAGGGACTGCGCGAGGAAGTGCGGCGGCTGTGATCCGCGAAGGCAGCGTGAGTCACCGCTGGCGCTGGTCGGTGCCCTCGGCCGGCACAAACAGCGCATCGATCGATGCCTTGGTGATGAGCGGCGGCGCTGCCAGGACGGCGGCGGCTGAGAATCGAAGCGTCCAGGCCGAGAAGCCCGCGAGGAAGAAGCGCGCCTCGGCGCCGGCCAGTGTGTCGCCGTCCCCCGCCCCGAGGCCGACCACCTGCGGGTACCAGGCCCCGCCCCGAACAATGCAGGTGGGAGTGCTCCATCCGGACGGATCTGCGGGACATCGATTGAAACTGACATGGATGCCAGCCGAACGCTGATCGCGCTGTGCATCGCGGGTGTGGTTGAGCAGCATCACGTAGAGACCGAGATCGCGATTGTAGTGGACCGCCGGTCCCCAGAATCCGTCAGGGTCGGGATGCCGCCAGCCGCGCCGCATCGGCCAGAGCGGGGTCGGCCTGGCCGCGCCCTCCATCGCCCTCCAACTGCCCTCCCGCCAGACCTGCAGCCGGCCGGGCGGGCGGTCGCGATCGGCTATCTGATAGCGGGCGACGACAACTCCCTGGCGCGTCTCCTCGGCGACATAGCTGGAGTAATGGATATGGAACCAATTTCCGGCGCGATCGGGGACGACACTGAAATCCCCGCAGCCGCCGGCCATGAAGCCGTTGTCGTAGCTGCAGTCCATTTCGGCTTCGCCCGGCCGCAGCAGGACGCCCAGATGCCGCCAGGACAATCCATCATCGTCGGAGGCGAGCGCCCCGACATGCGGCATGAACAGGCGCCGGGGACAGGGTGCCACTTCTTCGGCGTGGTACCAGCCATACAGGCGGCCCGAAGCGTGGCGCCAGACTGATTCGATCCATTTACCGACGGAGGGATCCGGATCGTCAAGGATCCGCACCGGCTGGCGCGGGCCGAGGGAGGCGAGACCGGCCGGGCCCGTCCGCCGATAGGTATGGCCAATCGGATGATGGTCGGACACGAAGGCGAGCAGGCCGGCGCCACCCGGCAATACCGGAGAATTCGAATCTACCCGCTCGAGCCCGGGTCCGTGCAGGGTGAGCGGCGCTGCCGCCAGCAGTTCGACTCCGACCGGCACATCCATGTCGGACATTCGCGTCTCCCTCGCGGCAGGATCGCAGGCGATCCCGACGATGTGAGGCGCCGGGAGGTTCCGCGGCCTTGATCCTGGTCAACACCCTCGCCCGCAGCATCTATAGGCTCAAGGGCAAGATGAAGAGCATCCCCCTAGACCCGACGACCGTCCGGCAGCCCCGCGGGTTCACCTGGGGCGTGTCGACATCGAGCTACCAGATCGAGGGCGCCACACAGGAGGACGGGCGTGGCCCCAGCATCTGGGACATCCATTGCCGGCGTCCCGGGCGCGTGGCCCGCGGCGAGACCGGCGACGTCGCCTGCGATCACTATCACCGCTTCGCCGAAGACGTGGGCCTGATGCGAGAACTCGGCGTCGGCGCCTATCGCTTCTCGGTCGCCTGGCCGCGCGTGCTGCCGCTGGGTCGCGGCCAGCCGAACGAGGCGGGGCTCGCCTTCTATGACCGGCTGATCGATGCACTGCTCACCGCCGGGATCGAACCCTGGCTCTGCCTCTATCACTGGGACCTGCCGCAGGCGCTGGAGGATCTGGGCGGTTGGGGAAACCGTGCCTGCGCCACCTGGTTCGCCGACTATGCCTCGCTGATCGGCCGCCGCTTCGGCGGTCGGGTGAAGCGCTTCGCCACCTTCAACGAACCGGCGGTGTCGACGCTGTTCGGCTACGGCTTCGGCTGGAATGCGCCGGGCCTTTCCGACCGCGAGGCGCTGCTGCGAACCACCCATCATGTCAACCTCGCCCATGGCCGTGGCGTCGACGCACTGCGGTCGGCCGTGCCGGATGCGTCGATCGGCGCCATCCACAATCGCCAGCCCTGCCGGCCGGGAAGCCCGTCGATCGCCGACGAGGCGGCAGCCAGACTGCTGGATGCCTATTGGAACGACGCATTCCCCGATCCGCAGATCCTGGGCCGCTATCCGCCCGCCCTGGCGGGCCTCATGGAACCCTATCAGCAGGCCGGCGACCTCGACATCATCCGCCGGCCGATCGACTGGTTCGGCCTCAACCACTACGGCCCGATCTACACCAAGGCCGATCCCGACAAGGCCCTAGGCTTCGCCTGGACCTCGGCGCCGAATGGCGCCGCGCACTCCGAGATCGGCTGGCAGATCGAACCCGAGGCTTTCACGCAGTCGCTGCTCACGGTGCATGAGCGCTACCACCTGCCCATCCACGTGCTGGAGAACGGCTATGGAGCGCCGGACCGGCCGGACGAGAGCGGCGCCATCAACGATCAGCGACGCATCGACTATCTCGCCACGTATATCGGTGCGATGCGGGACGCGATCCAGCGCGGCGCGGATGTGCGCGGCTATTTCGTCTGGTCGCTGCTCGACAACTTCGAGTGGGGCTCGGGCTATGCCGATCGTTTCGGCCTAGTCTACGTCGACTATCCATCCCAGCAGCGGATACCAAAGGCGTCGTTTCAATGGTACGCCGATCTCATCCGCCGCCAGTAGCTGGCGCCGACGCCGCGAGTACCGCCGCGGCCGGCTTCTTCCGCCGATTCATCCGGCTGTCGGCACCCTACTGGCGAGGGACGGATCGCTGGCGGGTGGGCTGGTCGACCCTGTCGCTGGCGCTCCTCACCGCCGTGATGGTGGCCCTCGCCATTCGCCTGAACCTGTGGAGCGCCGACCTCTTCAATGCCCTGGAAACGAAGTCGATGGATCGCTTCCTGCTGGAGGTGGGCGTCTTCGTGCTGCTGGTGTTCGCCAACACCGCGACCGTAACATTGCATCTCGCGCTGAAGCGGCGCATCCAGGTCGATTGGCGGCGTTGGCTGACCCGGCACCTGATCGGCGAATGGATGGATCAGGCGCGGCAGTACCAGATCGGCCTGATGCCAGGCGATCACGGCAACCCCGACGGGCGCATCGCCGAGGATATCCGCATCGCCACCGAGACGGCGATCGAGCTTGCCCATTCCATGCTTTACAGCTTGCTGCTGCTGCTCAGCTTCATCGGGATTCTGTGGACGCTCTCGGGCGTGATCGTGATCCCGATCGACGGCATCGGTTTCGACCTGCCCGGCCACATGGTCTGGCTCGCCTTCCTCTATTCGCTTCTCGGCGGCACGCTCGCCTTCATCCTCGGCCGTCCGCTGGTCCGGTCGACCGACATGCGCCAGACGGTGGAGGCGGATTTTCGCTTTACGCTGGCGCAGGGGCGCGAGCATGCCGAGGCGATCGCGCTGCTGGATGGCGAGCCCGAGGAACGCCGCCGGCTGGCCGTGCTCTTCGACGCCATCCGAGACATCTGGGACCGCCAGACCGCAAGCCTGTGGCGCCTGATGGCCTTCTCCTCCACCTTCAACATGGTGTGGACGATGCTGCCGATCCTGGTATCGACGCCGCGCTACCTGGCAGGAAGCATCACCCTCGGCGGACTGATGCAGACGGCCCAGGCGTTCCAGCAGGTGACCGCGGCACTCTCCTGGCCGGTCGACAATTTTGCCAAGGTGGCCGAGTGGCGGGCCTCGGTCGAACGCGTATTGGCACTGCACGACGCGACCGAGGATGTGCGCGACGACATCACTCACAGCGCCGCCCACACCATCAAGGTCGAGCGCGTCAACGGACCGGCACTGACCTTCCGCCGGCTCGACATCGCGATGCCCGATGGCCGCGCGCTGTTCACCGGGATCGATGTCGAGATCATGCCGGGCGACCGGGTACTGATCGGCGGCGATCCGAAGGCGGCGGAAGCCCTGTTCAAGGTGGTCGCACGGGTCTGGCCCTGGGGGCATGGCACGGTGGAACTGCCCGACGATGCGGCGATCCTGCTGATGCCCGAGCAGCCCTACCTGCCGACGCTCGCGCTTCGTGCCGTGCTCGCCTATCCGGAACCGGCCGCTGGCGAAAACGATGTCGCCATGGCCGATGCCCTGCGGCGGGTGGGACTGGACGCCCTGGTGCCACGGCTCGCCGAGGTCGCCCGTTGGGACCAGACCCTGAGCGGGGCCGAGCAGCAACGCCTCGGCTTCGCTCGCCTCCTGCTCTGCCGTCCCACCTGGATATTCCTGCAGGAGGCGACCTCGATCCTCGATCCCGCCGACGAGGCGGTGATGATGCGCCTGCTGGACGAGGAGTTCCCGCAAGCGACGGTGCTCACCATCGGCCATCACCCTGGCCTGGAAGCCTTCCATCGGCGCAAGCTGACCCTGGAACGGGCCAGCGACGGTGCCATTTTCGTGCGCGAGTCCTGGCCACGCCGCACGGGGCCCGGCACACAGACGGGCAGCGGGTGGCGCGTCCTGGAATGGCTGCGGAGCGGCTACGGCCACGAGGGCTGAGCCGAGGCGCGCTTCCTCAGGACGAACAGGAGACGCTGAGATCCTGCATGCCGGCCGGCGGCGGCGCGGCATAGTCCTCGAAGCCCGGATGCTCGTCGAAGGGGGCCTGCAGCAGCACCAGGATGCGGTCGAGCATGGCGAAGTCGCCCTCCTGCTGGACCGCGCGGATGGCGGATTCCGCCACCCAGTTGCGCAGCACGTATTTCGGGTTCACGCGGTTCATCGCCGCCGCGCGGCCCGGATCGGGTTCGACCGCCAGCCGCGCCCGGTAGCGCCCGAGCCAGCGGGCCGCCTCCGCCTCGGCGAAGTGGGCCAGCCAGCGCTCGGCCCCGCCCGCCTCTTCCACGGTCGCGAGGTCGCGGAAGGCGAGGGTGTAGTCGGCGCCGCCGCCCCGGGCCATCACCGCCAGGAGGTCGGCGGCGAGCGCCCCATCGCCTTCGACCGGTGCGCCCAGGCCGAGCTTGCCGCGCATCCGCATGGCAAAGCTCTCGGCGAAGCGGGCCTCGTAGCCGCCGAGCACTTCCTTCAGCACCGGAACGGGGATCAGCGAGGAGAGCGCGACGGCGAGCGCATGCAGGTTCCAATGGGCGACCGCGGGCTGACGGTCGAAGGCATAGCGGCCGCCATGGTCGGAGTGGTTGCAGATGAAACCGGGATCGAAGGCATCGAGGAAGCCGAAGGGGCCGTAGTCCATGGTGAGGCCCAGGATCGACATGTTGTCGGTGTTCATCACCCCATGCGCGAAGCCCACCGCCTGCCAGCCGGCGATCAGGTCGGCGGTGCGGTCCACCACGGCACGGAACCAGGCTTCGTGGCGACCCTCGCGGCCCAGGAGATCCGGGAAATGCTCGGTGATCACGTGATCGGCGAGCAGCGCCACCATCTCGGGCCGGCCGTTGTGGTGGAAATGCTCGAAATGCCCGAAGCGGATGTGGGATGGCGACAGCCGGGTCAGCACCGCGCCGGGCTCGACCTGTTCGCGGCGGACCCCTTCCCGGGTGGCGGTCAGCGCCAGCGCGCGGGTGGTGGGGATGCCGAGGCCCGCCATCGCCTCGCTGCAGAGGTATTCGCGGATGCAGGAGCGCAGCACGGCGCGGCCGTCGCCCATGCGCGAATAGGGCGTCATGCCGGCGCCCTTCAGCTGCACGTCCCAGAGCTCGCGCCGGGCGTTCCGCACCTGGGCGACCAGGAGGGCCCGGCCGTCGCCGAGCTGGCCGGCCCAGTTGCCGAACTGATGCCCGGAATAGACCATGGCGAGCGGCTGGAAGCCCGCGATCGGCAGATGGCCGGTGACGGCGGCCACGAAGTCCGGATCGCCGAAGACCGCGGGGTCGAGGTCGAGCAGCGCCGCGGCCTCGGCATTCGCATGTACCAGGACGGGGCCGGGCCCCACCTTCTCCGCCGGCATCAGGGTGTAGAAATCGCCCGGCAGCTTCCGATAGCTGGCATCGATGCGCCAGCCGGGGGCGAATCCGGCGGCGGGACGGTCGAGCGCGGCGGTCGGATCGGCGTGGGACAAGTGCGGTGCCCGGTCTTCGTTGATGGATCTGGCTTCAATGTAGCGCGGCCCGGGCCGCGAAGCGCGCCTGTCGGCATTCTTTACACGGTCCGGGGCGAAGAGGGGCCCCTCTGCCGCAGCAACGCCCCCCTCACTAGCATTTGCCAGGTGTCACCCGGATTGACGGACCCTGCCGGCGGCGCGTTACAAAGTCAGGCATTGCCTCGCTGGCATGTGCCTTGCTGACCCGAGCCCTGCTTCAGCAGGGCCGGAGGGAACATGGACAAGGGTTCGATCGTCGCGCGCGGGGTCGCGCTCGCCTTCTGCGCGGGAGCCCTGTGGCCGGCGGCGGGCGCCGCCGCCCTCAAGACCGCGAGCTGCGCCGAACTGGTGAAACTGGGCCAGGAACTGGATCCCAAGCAGACCACGCCGGTGAACGCGGCCGGCACGCGCATCGCGCTGGCCACGCTCTTCGCCGGGCCCCGCATGGAACAGGTCTTCGGCAAGCCGGCGCTTTCCTGGACGCAGGAAGACATGGCCGCCGCGGTGAAGAACACCGGCGACTGCAGCAACGAGGCGAAGAAGGCGAAGAAGGTCCCGGAAACCCAGGCGCTGGCGGTACTGTGGCAGGGCATGGGTGGCCTGCGCTCCAGCCTCGGCGCCGTTGCCGCGACCGACCAGAAGCTGGCCCAGCAGCTGAAGAGCCTGCTGGAGGCGCAGCCCGTGCGCCCGTCGCTGGTGGTCTTCACCACGCTGCTGACGGCCCGGGAAGGCACCGCCGCCGCGCTGCAGGCGGTGGACAGGAGCCTGAAAGAGCATGCGAACAGGGTCAACGGCTGGCACCCGGTGCAGACCGCGGGGCTGAACTTCGTCACCACGCTCCGCGACGCGCAGTCGGCGTCCTGGGCGCCTATCTTCCCGCTGATCGAAAAGCGCCTCGCGGAGCTGCGGCCCTGGGCGATCGAGGACGCGGCCACGGCGCTGAACGCCACGCCGGAATCGATCGCCGGCCTGCGGAAGCTTCCCCAGGATCTCGCCCGGATCAAGCTCGAGCTGACCGGCGGCCTCGGCGCGGCCGAACTCGGCGGCCTCGACAAGGTGGCCGCGGCCCGGCGCGACGGCATCGAAGAGGCGCTGTCGGCGAACGAGATCGCGCAGATCGATGCCTTGCCCGCCACGCCCCAGGGCCTCCAGATGCTGCGGGCGGCCCAGCAGAGCCAGGTGAAGGCGGCGCTGTCGGCGCCGCGGGTGGCGGCGATCGACGCCAGGATCGCGGCGAAGCGCGAAGCGGTCGGCAACGCGGTGGCCGACGAACAGATCAAGGAGCTCGACCGGTTCCCGGCGACGCTGGCGGGGCTCGGCGAGATCGACGCCTTCCGCGTCACCACCGGCCGGGGCATCGAGCAGCTGGCCGGGGCCGGCCCGGCGCAGAAGTTCCGGGAGGCGGCGACAAAGAGGGCGACGAAGATCGGCGAGGAATCCTTCCCCGCCTTCAGGAAGGCCATCGCCGATATGCCGGCGACCGAGGAAGGCCTGAAGGCGTTCGACGCGGCGGTGGCGGAGATTCGCGGACCGGTCGGCACGCTCGACGCCGCGGTCCGCTCGAAATACCTCGACACCGCGGCGAAGCGGCGGGGAGAGATCGTCGCCGCGGTGGCGAAGGAGGATGCGCGGCTGGCGAAACTGCCGCTCTCCGGCGCCGTCTTCGCCGATCCCGACGGGGGCGCGAAGCTCGAGTTCCGCTCGCGCACCAAGGTCTATCTCACGGTGGCGCGCGACATGACCACCGAGGGCAGCTACGAGGTCGACGGCGACCGGGTGGTCATCCGCACGCCGCGCGACAACATCGTGATGAAGCGCGACGGCGGCTGGCTGCGCGGGGGCGGCATGGACCTGAGGCGGCAGGCGGAGAAGTGATCGTCGGGGGGGAGCCACGTGCCGCCCGGCATTGAGCAGCCGTCTGCCGGGCGGCAGGTCCACAGGGCCACCTACACCTGTTGTTAAATCGGAACTGGCACAGATGCACCCGTAGAGCGGCCGCGCGAGCCGCGCGCCCCCCGTCTGCCGGAGCCTGCCCGATGCTGAACAGCCTGACACACCGCCTGATCGCCTGTACCGCGGCGGTGGCGACCGGGACCGTCGTGGTCCTTTCCGGATTGTTCCTGTGGCAGTCGAACCGCGCCTCCGAGGAGAGCCTCAACCGCGAGATCGCCTCCGCCTATTCCACCACGGTCGACCTGATCGACCAGGAGCGGGTGCCGGTCGAGGCGCTGGGCCGCGCCATCGCCGTGATGCCGCCGGTGATCGAGGCCTTCGCCGCCCGCGACAAGGACGCGCTGCTGAAGCTGACCCAGGAAGCGCAGAAGGCGATGGATGCCCGCTTCGGCAACCTCGCCATCAACTTCCACACCCCGCCGGCGGTGGCCTTCCTGCGCGTCTGGAAGCCCGAGCAGGCGGGCGACGACATCTCGCCCCGGCGCAAGAGCGTGGTGATCGCCGCGAGCGAGAACAAAGCCCAGGTCGGCATCGAGCCCGGCGTCGCCGAGCTTTCCATGTTCGCCGTCATTCCGATGGTGAAGGACGGCAAGGTGCTGGGCGTGCTGGACGCGGGCGTCAGGCTGAACCAGAAGTTCGTCGAGGGCCTGAAGAAGCGCACCGGCTGGGACATCTCCATCCATCGCCCCAAGGGCGAGGAATACGAGTCGCTCGGCAGCACGCTGGCCGACAAGACCCTTTCGGGCCTCGCCGACAAGAAGGCGGCCTATGCCGGCACCCCGGCGCTGCGCCTGGTCGAGCAGGGCGACAAGCATTACGGCGTCTATGTCGCCATGCTGCCCGACTTCTCCGGCAAGCCGGTCGCGGTGCTGGAGATCGCCAAGGACATGACTTCGATGGTGGCGCTGCAGCGGCAGGCGAACCGGCTCTTGATCGGCATCGGCGCCGTGGTGCTGGCGCTGGCCACCGGCATCGGCTGGGTCGTCTCGCGCGGCGTCACCCGTCCGCTGGACGGGGTGCGGGCGGCGATGGGACGCCTCGCCGACAAGGACTGGACGACGGTGGTGCCGTCGCTGGACCGTGGCGACGAGATCGGCGGCATGGCCCGCGCGGTGGAAGTGTTCAAGCAGAGCGGCATGGCGAACGAGGCGCTGCAGCGCGAGGCCGAGGCGGCGCGCCTCACCCAGCAGCAGCAGGAGGAGGAGAAGCGCCGCCTGTCCGAGGAGGCTAAGGCCGCCGAGGAGCGCCGCCAGCGCGAGGCCGAGACGCAGAAGCGCGAGCAGGCGGAAGCGGTGCAGCGGGCCGAGGAGGAACGCCGCGCCGAGGCCGAGCGGCTGAAGGCGGACGCCGAGGCGCAGAGGAAGCGCGAGCTGCGGGACCTAGCCGATGCCTTCGAGGCCTCGGTGAAGCAGGTGGTGACCGCGGTGAACGGGGCGGCGACCGAGATGCGCTCGTCCTCTGGCACCATGGCCGGCACCGCCGAGCAGACCGCCCAGCAGGCCGCCGCGGCGGCCACCGCCTCGGAACGGGCCAATACCAACGTGATGACGGTGGCGACCGCGACCGAGGAACTGACCGCCTCGATCCAGGAGATCGCCCGCCAGGCTTCCGAATCGGCCCGCATGGCCGAAGAGGCGACCGGCCGGGCCCAGGCGACGGGCGCGACGGTGGACGGCCTCGCCCAGGCGGCGCAGAAGATCGGCGACGTGGTGGCGCTGATCAACGGCATCGCCAGCCAGACCAACCTTCTGGCGCTGAACGCCACCATCGAGGCGGCGCGGGCCGGCGAGGCGGGCAAGGGCTTTGCCGTCGTCGCCTCGGAAGTGAAGATGCTGGCCAACCAGACCGCCAAGGCGACCGAGGAGATCGCCCGGCAGATCCAGTCGGTGCAGAGCGCGACGCGCGATTCGGTCGATGCCATACGCGGCATCAGCCAGACCATCGCCGAGATCAGCCAGGTGGCGACCAGCATCGCCGGCGCCGTGGAGGAGCAGACCTCGGCCACCGGCGAGATCAGCCGCAACGTGCAGGAAGCCGCCAGCGGCACCCGCGAGGTCAGCAAGAACATCGGCGGCGTCACCGAGGCGGCGAACGAGACCGGCTCGGCCGCCGAGCAGATGCAGGGCGCCGCGGCCGAACTGTCGCAGCAGTCGAGCGTGCTGGCGGCCGAGGTGGACCGCTTCATCGCCCGGGTGCGCGCGGCCTGAGGATCAGACGGGGCGGGCGCGCGGACAAATCTGTCCGCCGCCCCGCCGCCACCGCAGGGCCGGGCGGGAGAGTCGCGGAAATCCGCGGCCGGCGCCGGCCGATCGGAACATTTGTCCAGCGGTCATTTTTGTCCGCCGGCCTTCCGTCCCCTCTCCCGCCGTCGGATGGGGGAGGAGCCGGAGCGCGGATGGCGCCGCGCCGGCCGCAACGCGCGTGGCGGACAAATTTGTCCGCTTCGCCCACGCGGCCAAATCTG
This sequence comes from bacterium, assembly GCA_022844005.1. Classification (GTDB taxonomy): domain Bacteria; phylum Pseudomonadota; class Alphaproteobacteria; order Ferrovibrionales; family Ferrovibrionaceae; genus Desertibaculum. The sequence continues at coordinate 24,879 of JALHMN010000049.1, forward strand.
GCCGCCGTTCACAGACCCGAGGGGGCATCCACCCGATGGCCGCGATGCGGATTTGCATGGCGAGACCGCGCGGCCATGCCATGGCCCATCAACTCATTGATTCACAATAGACTTCCGGTTCGGAGGTCCGTGGGGCCCCTGCCAATTCGAGCCAATTCAAGCCAATTCGAGCCAGTTTTGGCCGGCTCCCTACCCTCTTCGGCCGGTTCGGCGCCGGTTTTCGCCTGTTCCGGCCAGCCGCTCCGGGGACGTCACGGCCGAGCACGGCAATGCCTTCGTCACCGGGAGACAGGTGACGTCGAGGTGCATGATTCACGATGGACAAGCGCCGTTCGCCCCTCGAGCAGAAGCGAACAGTGCATTATAAGGGAATATTGGCGCAAACTCAACAGAAATTCCCCCTAAAGACGCAATCATGCACCCGCCGCCGGTCTGCCGCGCCGCGCGGCCTCGATGGCGGCGACATCGATCTTCCCCATCTCCATCATCGCCGCGAAGGCACGCTTGGCCTCGGCGCCGCCCGCCGCCAGCGCCTCGGTCAGCACGCGGGGCGTGATCTGCCAGGAGATGCCCCATTTGTCCTTGCACCAGCCGCAGGCGCTTTCCGTGCCGCCATTGCCGACGATGGCGTTCCAGTAGCGATCGGTCTCCGCCTGATCCTCGGTGGCGATCTGGAAGGAGAAGGCCTCGTTGTGCTTGAAGGTGGGGCCGCCGTTGAGGCCGAGGCAGGGAATGCCGGCGACGGTGAAGTCGACCGTCAGCACGTCGCCTTCCTTGCCGGAGGGGTAGTCGCCGGGCGCTCGGTGGACGGCCGATACCGCGCTGTCGGGGAAAACCCCGGCGTAGAAGCGGGCGGCCGCTTCGGCATCCTTGTCGTACCAGAGGCAGATGGTGTTCTTGGGCATGCCCTGTCCTTTGCCGATTGGGGCTCGCAAGCAAAACGTCCCCGCCGACCGCTCATTCTCCTGAGGTGCCGGAGCAATCCCGGGGACAGCACATGAGCTTAGGGAGAAGAGCCCTGCTTAGCTGTGATTTCTCCGCAACTTCCGGCTCTCTCCCCGATCTCACCGGGCGGGCCAGAGCCTGGCGCCGTGCAGGATGCGAAGAACGTGGGTGACACCCCCGTCCACCCGGTAGATGGCGATATAGGGCGTTCCGGCGATCACCAGTTCGCGCGTTCCTTCGACACGGCCGGGACGGCCGCTCGATGGGAAGGCCGCGAGGCCTTCGACCCGGGTGGCGATGCGCTGGTCGACGGCTATCGCCGCCCGTGGATTGTCTGCTTCGATGTGGTCGAAAATATCGTCACGGTCGGCGAGTGCGAGCGCCGACCACGTGAGCGTCACGCCTCACCCGCACCCGCCTTGCGCGCAGCCGCAGCGCGTCGGCGGGCGAAATGAGCCTCGACCTCCTCACGCGGGATGCCCGGGCGCGGATCGTCCAACGCCTCGCGCACCTTGGCCCGGAACCACGCGTCGTGGTCGGCCGTGTCGGCGACCAGTTCGAAGGGGGGGGCGCCTTCATTCGCCGTGCGAGTCAGCAGGATGCGGACGGCATCGGAGACCGTCAGCCCCATGGCTTCGAGCACCGCTGTCGCCCGTTCCTTCACATCGGCATCGATCCGCGTCTGCACCAGCGCATTCGCCGCCATGGTTTGCCCTCCACGATCACGACCCAATTGTAATGCGATTGCATGACAGAGGCGAGCGCCGGGCAAAGCCGGCGACGGCGATCGGCCCTATCGAGAGAGCGCCCGCTTCGATCTCGAAGGCGAATTCGATGCGATTGCCGGTGACGATCGGGGGGCCGACCGGAACGCGGTCGGAGCCGAGATAGCAGCAGCGATCGCGGACCACGACGACGCACAACGCATATCTTGCCCGCCGGGCCAACCGGAAGCAATAAAGTGCACTGTCACTGTATTCACGGCAAATGTCGTGTGTCACGCTACACTTGACATATAACTCGCCCGCCGGGATGCTGGGGGATGGAGATCAGGAGCATCCGCCACAAGGCATTGCGCCGGTTGGTGGAGGATGATGTTCGTTCCGGACTGCCGGCGGCGGCCGTGCCGAAGATCGCCGCCATCCTGTCCTTCCTGCAGGACGCGACGGGCGTCGACGTGCTGGCGTCGGTTCCTGCTTGGCGCGCGCATCTCCTGACCGGTGACCGGCGCGGCACATGGAGCCTGACGGTGACGCGGAATTGGCGGATCACCTTCAGGATCGACGATGAGGGCACGATCGTCGACCTCGATTTCGAGGACTATCACTAGGGAGCGATGAAGATGGCGAACAAGGCGGGTTTCAGGATGAAGCGGCCGAGCCATCCCGGCGCCTTCGTGCGCCTGATGGTGCTCGACCCGCTCGGCCTTTCGGTGACCGATGCCGCCCGCGCGCTCGGCGTGACGCGGCCCGCGCTTTCGGCTTTCCTCAACGGCCGGGCCGCGCTTTCTCCCGAGATGGCGATCCGGATCGAAAAGGCGTTCGGCGCCGACATGGAGACGCTGATGCGGATGCAGGGAAGCTACGACATCGCCCAGGCCCGCGAACGCGAGGGGGAGATCGCGGTGGCGCGCTACGTCCCGCCGGAGGCGGCTTGAGCCGTGCTCTTGATCGCGCGGTGAGTGGAACCTCGCCCTGACCCCTTTCCCTCTGCTGATTGGGGGACAAGAGATCATCGAATAGAAATAAAGTGCACTGTCACCGCATTCCGATGCCGATCCAGCCCAGCCGCGTATCGCTCTCGATCGTCGGCCCGGCAAGTTCCAGCGAACCGCTGAACCCCTGCGCGACCAGGATGGCCCGGACCTCGGCACTCGACGACCGAAGCTCTCCCGCAATCGCGCCGGCTGCGGCTGACAGGAGCGTGAAGAGGGCGGTGCGCGCGAGCGCCCTACGCATCACTGCGGCCGGTCAGCAGAAGCGCCAGGGCACGCTTTCGGGCAAAATGAGCCTCTACCTCTTCATGAGGAATGTCTGGCCTCGGGTCGTCCAGCGCCTCCTGCACCTTGGTGCGGAACCACCTGTCGTATTCCCTGGAGCCAGGAGGTTCGGGCGGCGGCTTGCTGCGTGGCGGCGTCGACATCAATGGTGGCTTTCGTCGTGATGAAGGCGACAAGCGAGTTGTATGATGTCCCCGTATTACCCACGAATCACTCAAGCGGCTCGCCCTTGAAAGGCGAGATTGTACTTTCCCGGACGGCAAATGAGCCAGAACACAGTCGTGGCCAAGATGCCCATGCATCCAAAGAGTGCAGACACGAACGGATTTAGATACGAAAAAACGCTTAGCTCCCTGAATAAAAACAGGTGAAATATCAGAGCGGCATTTCCCAAAAGAAATCCAAACAAAAAATAAACAACGAAGCTGCTCCTCTTGATATATTGAAGCAAAATATAAATCGGTATCCCTAGAAAGACTACAACTGGATAAGCGTATACAGCGGTCAATTCAAAAATCCAGACAGATCTTTTGACGTTCTCCCCCAAATCCCCCGGATCGAACCCGGCGGGAACAACGAACAGCAGCGCTGGGGCGAGGGGTGCCAGCCCAAACCCAAGCGCCAAACGCAGCCAGGCAATCCTGCTCACCTCACCGTTTCGATCGTTGACAAGCACGACCATCACCGCACCAACCCCACCCGCCGATAGCTCAGCGCCTCGGCGATATGCGTCCGGCGTACCGTCTCCTGGCCTTCGAGGTCGGCGATGGTGCGGGCGACGCGGAGCACGCGGTGGTAGCCCCGCGCGGAGAGCTTGAGCGTGCCCGCCGCGTCGGCGAGGAGCTTGCGGCCCGCGTCTTCCGGGGCGGCGATGCGTTCCAGGAGTTCGCCGTCGGCTTCGGCATTGGTGCGGATGCCGCTGTCACCGTAGCGCGCGGTCTGGCGCTCGCGGGCCTTGGCCACCCGGGCCGCCACCTCGCCCGAGCCTTCCGCCGGCGGCGGCAGCGTGAGGTCGGCGGCGGAAACGGCGGGCACGTCCACCTGCAGGTCGATGCGGTCGTAGAGGGGGCCGGAGATGCGCGACTGGTAGTCGGCGGCGCATTTCGGCGCCTTGCCGCAGGCCTGGGCGGCGTCCGCCAGATGGCCGCAGCGGCAGGGGTTCATGGCGGCGATGAGCTGCACCCGGGCCGGATAGGTGACATGGGCATTGGCGCGGGCCACCACCACCTTCCCCGTCTCCAGCGGCTGGCGCAGGCTGT
>JALHMN010000050.1 GCA_022844005.1 bacterium
CGCGCCGTCACGCCTGAAGATGGCGAGCACGCCGAAGGGCCGGTCGGCCCGCGACAGCGGCACCAGCAGGGCCGAGCGGTAGCCCGCCGCGGCGAGGTGCCGGGCCCCGGCCGTGGGCAGGACAGCGAGGTCGTCGACGGGCAGCGGGACCCCGCCGCGCACGGCCGTCGCCATGACGCTGCCTTCGAGCGGAATGGGCGTCTGCTTCAGCACCTCCGCGACCGGCTTATCGAGCCGGGCGGCGCGCCACAGGCGGAAGGCGCTTTCTTCCCGGCGAAGACGGAAGACGGCGCCACCGTCCGCGCCGGCGAGGTCGACGGCGCGATCGACCACCGTCTCCAGTACCACGCCGAGGTCGAGGCTGGCGGCGACCGCCCCGCCGACTTCCCGCAGGCCGTTCAGCTCGCGCACCGTCTGGGCCAGTGTCCGGGTGCGCTCGCGCACCGTCTCCTCCAGGCCGGCATGCGAGGCGGCGAGACGTTCGGCCATGTCGTTGAATCGCTCGCTCAACTCCTGCAACTCGTCGCCCGTGGACACCGCGATTCGATGCTGCAGGTCCCCGGCGCCGATGCGTTCGGCGCCGGCCTGCAGCGCGCGGATCGGCAGCACGATGCGGCGCGCGACGAGGATGCCGGCGGCGGCGGCCAGGACCAGGCCCAGCAGCATCAGCGTGGCCGTCCGTCGGAGCGAGGCGAAGATCGGCTCGAAGGCTTCCTCCAGCGGCAGGTCGACGAAGACGGTCCAGCCGACCGGCGCGATCGGGGCATGCGCCGTCAGCACGCGGGCGCCGCTGACGCCGCTGCCCAGCACTTCGTCCTGTCGGGCCGAAGGATCGAGCGCGGCGCGTACCTGCGGCAGCGCGGCGAGGTCGGTCTTGCGCAGCACCAGGCCGATGTCCGGATGGGCGATCAGCAGGCCGCGTCCGTCCACCACATAGGCATAGCCCTCCTTGCCGATCTTGATGCGGGTGACGACGTCCCAGATGAACTTCAGGTTCACCTCGGCCAGGGTGACGCCGCTGTCACGGCCCGAACCGGCGACCGCGACCGTCATGTAGGGTTCGGATTCCTTCCGGAAATAGACCGGGCTGAATGCCAGTTTGTGGGCCTTCGCCGCGAGGAAGTTGGGATCGGCTGAGAGATCGGCGCCGGAATTGAGCTGGTCCATGGCCAGGCGCGATACCCTAAGCTGTTCGCGCCCGCCGGCATCGACATGCGCGATCTCGGTGATGGCCGGCGCCTGCCGCAGCAGCTGCAGATAGTCGAGCCGCCGCTGGTCCAGGAGGGCGGTGCTCCACTGCGACCGGGTGGTCCAGCCGATCTGGCGGGTGACCTCGTCCACGAAGCCGTCGATCCTGCCGGCGGCGCCCAGCGCCTTCTCGGTCTGGATCTGCGCCAGCGCCTCCTTGCTCTCGTGATAGGAGAACCACATCTCCAGCCCGCCGCTGGTCAGGAGCGCGCTGCCGACCAGGGCGACGAAGGTGAAGAGGTATTTACGCAGAAGCCGGCCGCGCCGCGCCGCCGGCTGCGGTGCCGCCGCACTCACTCGACCACCTCGTCGGCAAGGGCGAGGATGCTCTCCGGAACAGCGACCCCGAGGGCCCTGGCGGTCGCCAGGTTGATGACGAGATCGAATCGGCTGGGCCGCTCGGCCGCCAGTTCGCCCGGCCGCGCGCCCTGCAGGATGCGGGCGATGAAATAGGCGGCCCGGTGATAGAGGGCGCCCTGGTTCGGTCCATAGGCGATCAGCCCCCCCGCCAGCACATCCTCCCTGAAGCCGTAGATGACGGGTAGCCGGTGATGCGCGGCGAGCCGGGTCGTCTCCGCCCGCAGAACGGTCGACAGTGGATCGATCAGCCGCACGGCCGCCTGCGCGCCGGCATCGACGGCGCGCCTGAACGCCGGTTCCAGGTCGGCCTCGCCGCGAATGGCCGCCACCGGGTCGATTTCGATTCCCAGCTGGCCTGCGCCCTCCCGCGTCCGGGCGATCTGCAGCTCGGCATTCTCGTCGTTCGGATTGACGAGGATTGCCGCGCGCCTCAGCGACGGCAGCAGGTCCTTCAGGAACTGGAGCCGCTTGGCCGGCAGTTCGACCGTGGCGTTCGATAGGCCGGTGACGTTGGCCTCGGGACGGGCGAGGTTGCCGACCAGCCCGACGCCGACCGGATCGCCGACGGCGACGAAGACGATGGGGATCGTCGGGGTCGCGGCCTTCGCCGCCAGCGCGCCGGGCGTGGTCGAGGCCAGGATGACATCGGGCCGGCTGTCGGCCAGCCTGCGCGCCAGGGCCGGGAGATCCTCGAACCGGCCCTTGGCACCGACGATTTCCAGGTCGAAGGTTTCACCCTCCTGATACCCCAGTTCGCGCATGCCGCGCCGCAGCTCCGCCAACAGTGCGGTCCGGCTCGCCGGGTCGCCGCCGGTGAGATAGCCGATCCGAGCGCGGCGCTGCGGGGTCTGGGCGAAGCCGGGGCTCGCCGCCGCGCCGGCCAGCACCAGCAGCATGCGGCGAGTGAGGGCGCTCATTCGATCACCTCGTCGGCACGCGCGAGCATCTCCGGCGAGACGACTAGGCCGAAATCGCGCGCGGCACGCTGATTGATTACGAACTGGAACACCGTCGGCTGCTGGATCGGCATCTCCGCCGGCCTCGCCCCCCTCAGGATACGGTCGACATAGAAGGACGCGGCCCGGCGCAGGATATCGTTCAGGTCGGCGCCGTAGGAGATCGGCGCGCCGGCGGCCGCGAATTCGCGGAAGTCGGAAATCCAGGGCAGGCGGAAGTCGCGGGCGAGCGCCGCGATCTCCGCACGCTGGGCGACGAAGATCGGCTGCACGATCAGGGCCGCGACGCCCTGGTCGCGAAAGCCCTCGAAGGCGGCACGGAACTCGCCGCCCTCGGCCACATAGGTCGTTCGCAGATCCAGTCCGGCGCGCTGGGCGGCGTTTCGCGTTTCGCTCTCGAACAACCGCGCCGCGGGGTCCTTCGAGAACAGCAGCATGCCGATCCGAGCGAGGCCCGGAATCAGCTCCCGCAGCAGTTCCACGCGCTTGCCCGCCAGTTCCGGCCCGCTGAACGACATGCCGGTGATATTGCCGCCAGGCTGGGCCAGGCTCGCGGCCAGGCCGGTGCCCACCGGATCCGCCGCGCTCGCCATCACGATCGGTGCGGCCGGCTTTGCTTTCGCCGCGGCGACCACCGCCGGCGTCGAGACCGCTACGATCACCGCCGCGCCGAGCTGGTCGAGCTCGCGCACCTGCGCAACGGCGCGTTGGCCGTCACGACCCGCGAACCGGTAGACCAGGCGGACGTCGCGGCCGTCGACATATCCGGCCTGCCCCAGGCCGCGAACGAGCTGCGTGACGATGCGCTCGCGGACATCGGCCGAATCCTCCGGCCAGAGCAGGACCCCCACGACCGGCGGCCCGGCGCTCCGCTGCGCCGCTGCCGGACAGGCAGCGAGAACGGCCAGCGCGGAGAGGGCGAGCATGATGCGCCGTCTCATTCGGCACCCTTGCCCGCCCGCCCGGTCATGGCCGCCGGCAGCCGGACCCGGTCGCGCGCAGGCGCGACGGCGAGAGCCGTCACAGCCTGGTTTGGACCCTGCCCCCGCAGCATTTCCGCTACCGCTCCCCGCCCTCGAGCCGGCAATGGCTGGTCGCATTTGTGCACCCTGGTCGTCTTCAGTAAAGCCTGACAGGCTTGGCCGGGGCGGTCTGTGAACCGCTGCACAGACGGGGGAACGATGACGCCGGAAGCGTTGCTGGCCCAGCATCACCTGCTCGGCACGCTCGACGACGCCGATCGGGAAGCACTCCTTGCCCATGCCCGGCTGCGCCGGCTGCCTGCCGGTGCCTCGGTGTTCCGGCGCGGCGACGCGGGTGACGGGCTTTATGGCGTGCTGCAGGGCCGTGTCACCGTCAGCGTCGAATCGGAGGAAGGCAAGGAGCTGATCCTCAACATGTTCGGCCCCGGCGCCTTCTTCGGCGAAATCGCCTTGCTGGACGGCGGCGGCCGGACGGCGAGCGCCAGCGTGCGCGAGGAAGCCGCATTGCTCTTCATCGGCCGCACGGCATTCCTCCCCTTTCTGGAATCGCGGCCGAAGGTTGCCGCCCGCATGATCGCGCTCCTCTGCGAGCGCCTGCGGCGGACGACGCAGCAGATGGAGGATTCGATCTTCCTCGACGTGTCCGCCCGGCTTGCCCGGCAGACCCTCGCCCTGGCGGGTTCGACCGGGAGGATCGCCATCTCCCAGGCGGAACTGGCGCAGACCCTCGGTGTCTCGCGCGAGATCGTGAGCCGCCAGCTGTCGCTCTGGCGCGATGCCGGTTTCGTTGCCCTGGGGCGTGGCCGGGTCGACCTTCTGGATCGCAAGGCGATCGACGCGCTGGCCGCCGGGGGCTGACGGCCGCGGAAACGGCGGGCAAGCCGCCGATCGGTCTGTGAACCCATTCACAGACAGGCGGGCGAAGCGGGCCGATCCTGTCCCGCGCATTCGGACGCGGACGGTCTCGCGGCCGCAACGATGGGAAACAAGGCGCATGGAACACAGGAGCGTCCCGATCGGCCCGGGCAGGCAGGAGGGTCGAATGATGCGTCGACGCACCTTCATCGCGGGGGCGGCCGGTGCCCTCGTGCCGCTGCCGTCACTGGCCCAACCGTCGCCGCATCGTATCGCCTGGCTTTCGCCCACCAAGGCGGCCGACGGCTCCGTCTTCCTGGACGAGCTGCGCGCCGGCCTGCGCGACCTCGGCCATGTCGAGCCGCGCAATCTCCTGATCGAGCCGCACTGGGGTGAGGAATCGGCCGAGACGACCGCGGCGCTGGTCCCCTCCATCATCCGCTCGAACCCCAGGGTCATCGTCACCCAGGGCGCGGCGGCGGTGGCCATGCGGCGCGCCGCCACCGGCATACCCGTCGTCTTCGGCTATAGCGGCGACCCGATCGAGGCCGGGCTGGTCCAGAGCCTGCCGCGCCCGGGCGGCAACATGACCGGCATTTCCTACATGACGCTCGAGCTGGTGGGAAAGCGCCTCGAACTCCTGAAGGAAGTACTGCCCGACGCGAGGCGGATCGCGATCGTCACCAGCCCGCTGCATCCGGGCGATCCGTCCGAACGGCGCGCCTCGGAAGCCGCCGGCAAGGCGCTCGGCCTGACGTTGGACTTCTACGAACAGCGCAACCGGGCCGATCTCACCGCTGCGCTGTCGGCAATCGCACAATCCCGCGTCGACGCGGTCATGATGTTCCCGGTGCAGAGCATCATCATTGCCCGCAGGCTGATCGCCGACTGGTCGATCGAGCATCGCATCCCGGCGATGTCGGGCTGGGCCCAGTTCGCCGAGGGCGGCAACTTCATGTCCTATGGTCCGAACCTGCGCGATGCCAGCCGCCGGCTCGCCGCCTTCGTCGACCGCATCCTGAAAGGGGCGAAGCCCGCCGACCTGCCGGTCGAACTGCCGGCGAAGGTGGAACTGGTGATCAATCTGCAAGCCGCGAAGGCGATCGGTGTCACCGTGCCCCCGGCCCTCGTCAACCGCGCCGACGAACTGATCGAATAGTCTCCGAAGCCCGCGAATGAGAGCGCAAGAAGCGGGTGGTGGCGCCGCGCCTCCGCGGCCATCCTCCGGCGCATGAACAGCGAACACCTCACCCGCCATGGCTGGACCTCGCTCGGTCCCCTCCTCACGCCCTCCCAGTGCCAAGACCTGCTGGCGCTCTGGGACCGCGAGGCGGCGTTCCGCTCGAAGGTGGTGATGGCCCGGCACGGCTTCGGACAGGGCGAATACCGCTACTTCGCCGATCCCCTCCCGCCGCTCGTCGCCGAGCTACGCGAAAACCTCTACCCTCGCCTCGTGGTCACGGCGAATGCATGGTCGGCGCTCGGTGGAGCGCTGGACCGGGAGCCGGCTTTTCCCCCCAGCCATGCGGAGTTCAGGGAGCTCTGCCGGGCCGCCGGACAGAGCCGGCCGACGCCGCTCCTGCTGCGCTACGGACCCGGCGACTACAACTGCCTGCACCAGGACCTGTATGGCGGCGTCGTCTTCCCGCTACAGGTAGTGGTGCTGCTGGAGGATGGCTTCGAGGGCGGCGAGTTCGTGCTGGTCGAGAACCGGCCGCGGATGCAGTCCCGCGCCGAGGTTGTGCCGCTAAGTGCCGGAGAAGGCGTCGTTTTCGCCGTTTCCGGCCGGCCGGTGCAGGGCCAGCGCGGGCCCTATCGGGTCAGTCTCCGCCACGGCGTCTCGCCGATCCGCTCGGGCCGCCGCAGCACCCTCGGCATCATCTTCCACGATGCGGCCTAGTTTCTTGTAACTACTCTATGATCAGGCCTTGTAGGCCAGCCGCAGCCCACCCCAGTGCCGCCCGGCGACGAAGATCGGCGCCGATGCGTCCTTCATCAGCGCGAACTGGCCGCCACCCATGTCGCGGCGGTAGGTCTGGACCAGGAAGGGAAGCGTGTTGCGGCCGGCGGCGAGGCCGACGCGATCGTTGAACATCCGCCGGTTGCGGCAGTTGGCGGCGTTCCAGACCGCTTCGCCCGGCCGCTGGGGGGCCGAGAACATCGCATTGTGGGTCGGCAGATAGCCGTTGCGATCGACGGCGGCGCAGAACACGACGCGGGGGTCGATACCGAGCACCGGCTCCTGGATCGCCGGCAGCAGGCGATCGGTGAGTGCGGTGAAGCAGGTCAGGACCTGCGGCGGATCGCTGCCCGGGATGCCCTCGTAGGTCTCGTCGAACAGGTCATCGAGCGCAATCCGGCCATCCGCGACCGCGGCCTCGAAGGCGGCGCCGGCCGCCGCCGCGCGTTGCTGCACTTCCCGAACGAAAGGCGTGTCGACCGTATCCACGCCGGAATCGACCACCTTGCCGATCAGCGATTCGCTCAAGGTGACGAGATTGCCGATGCGCGCCTTGGCGGTGTCCAGATTGCGTCCTGATTCGGCGACCCCCTCGGCCATCTCGCCCACGGTGTCGCGTACGGCCGAGAATCGGCCGTCGCTGCTCCTGGTCGATCCGGCGATGCGTTCCACCTGGGTCGCGATTTCACCCATGGCCTGGTCCATGCCGTCCAGCAGCGTACCGATGGCCGTGGTGCCGGATTCCACGACGCTGGCGCGCCGTGTCGCCTCGGCACTCATTCCCATCAGGCGGCTGGTCGATTGCTCGAGTGCCTGCAGCGTCCGGCCCACTTCCGCCGTCGCGTCGGAAGTCTGCTTGGCCAGCGTCTTCACTTCATTGGCGACCACGGCGAATCCGCGCCCCGCTTCGCCGGCCCGCGCCGCCTCGATCGTGGCGTTGAGGGCCAGCATGTTGGTCTGCCGGGCGATCTGCTCGATGGCGCCCGCCACCTTGTGGACATTGGCGAAGGCGGATTTCAAGCCACCGAGTTCGCGCTCGATCGTCGCCGCATCCCGGGCGAGGGCCCGGATCTCGCCGATGGAGCCCGCAACCTGTTCGCGGGAGGTCGACATCTCGCTGCTGGAACCGGTCACATACCGCCCGGTCGCGGCCGCGGCCTCGGCGATCTCCGCATTGCTCGCCGCCAGCGCATCCGCGGTGCTCTTCAGGTTCGCGGCGAGGCCGGCCTGGGCCTGCACGCGTGCGGCCAGCGCCTCGACCTCGCCGGAAATATCCGCGATCTCGATGCCGAGCCGGCCCGTATCGGCTGCTACTTCGGCAATGAAATCGGACGCGTGGCCCATTTTTGGCAGTCTCCGACCAGAGGACGGCACCACCGCCGCCGTTTTCGCTGAATCCGGTCTGCCATTATGACGAGTGTTGGTAAATATCCGATGAACCGGAACGCGTCGTTTACATGCCGAAGAACGTCGGGATCCACAGCGACACGCCGGGAACGTAGGTCACCAAGCCCAGCACGACGATCATCGCCAGGTAGAATGGCCAAATCGTGCGGGCCACCTGCTCCATCGTCACCTTGCCGACGGCGCAGCCGACGAAAAGCGTGGCGCCAACCGGAGGGGTGACCAGACCGATGCCCAGGTTGATCAGCATGATCATGCCGAAATGGACCGGATCGACACCGAACTTCACCACCACCGGCAGAAGGATCGGCGTGCAGATCAGAATGAGCGGCGCCATGTCCATCAGGCAGCCGAGGACCAGCAGCATCACGTTGATCAGGAGCAGGATGACGTACTTGTTGTCGGAAATGGTGAGGAAGAATTCCGTCACCTGCGCCGGCAGCCGCATCAGCGCCATTACGTAGCCGAAGCCGGAGGCGAAGGCGATCAGGATCATCACCATGGCCACGGTCTTCACCGTGCGGTGCACCAGGTGATGCAGGTCGCCCCACTTGTAGTCGCGATAGATGAACATGGTGACGAAGAAGGCCCAGACGCAGGCGACGGCAGCCGATTCCGTCGCCGTGAATATCCCCGAGAGGATGCCGCCCAGGATGATCACCATGGTGCCGAGACCCCACAGCGCCTCGCCGGCCATCTTCAGGGCCAAGCGCAGCGGGATCGCTTCGCCCTTCGGGTACTGGTTCCGGTGCGAGATGAAGAGGCAGAGCGCGATGAGGGACGCGGCCAGCAGCAGCCCCGGCAGGATGCCCGCCACGAACAGCGCCCCGATCGAGATCGTTCCGCCCGCCGCCAGCGAATAGATCACCGCGTTGTGGCTGGGCGGAATGAGGATCGCCTGCACCGACCCGGTGATCGTGACATTGACGGCGAAGATTCGCGGATAGCCCGCCTTCTCCATCTGCGGGATCATCACGGTGCCGATCGACGACGTATCGGCGACCGAGGAACCCGAGATGCAGCCGAACATGCTGGAGGCCAGGATGTTCACCAGCGACAGGCCGCCGCGGATGAAGCCCACCAGCACATTGGCGAAGGCAACCAGCCGCCGCGCCATCCCGCCCTCGGCCATGATGGCTCCGGCCAGCACGAAAAAAGGAATGGCCAGCAGCGAGAACTTCGAGATGCCGTCGGAGATCTTCAGCATCACCGCTTCCAGCGGGATGTCGATCCACATGGCGCCGGCCAGGGCGGCGATTCCCATGGCATAGGCGACCGGCACACCGATCGCGATGAAGACGAAGAAGGTACCGAGCAGGATCAGGGCGTCCATGACTCCACCTCAGTCGATGGACGCGGGTTCGCGGAAGATGAACGACGTGGGCGGCGGCCGGCCGATCCAAAGGCGCTCGACGATGAAGAGGATGGTGAGCGCACCGCCGATCGGAATCGGCATGTAGGTCAGTCCGACCGACAGGAAGGGGAACTCGGCGATCACCTGATGCCAGGTCGCCTGAACCAGCCCGCTTCCCCAGATGACGGTAAAGACGGCCAGCAGGATCATGAACAGCTCGGAGATGAAGCGTACGATCCGCTGGCGGCCTTCCGGCAGGGTATCGACCACCAGGCCGACGCTGATGTGCACGCCGGCGCGATAGCAGCCGGCCGCGGCAAAGAAGGTGAAGACGATCATCAGCAGGACGGACATGGGTTCCGGCCAAGCCAATGCCGAGTTCATCACGTAGCGCTGCCAGACGCCCCAGGGGATCACGATGGTCATGAAGACCAGGGCGATGCCGGAGACCCCGATGCAAAGCAGGTAGAGGGCATCCATCGCCCGTACATACGCGCGCTTCATGCCACGCTCGCTCCAAGGAAAGAGGCGGGGGCCGGCCCGATCCCCCCGAACCCGCCCGGCCCCCGCGCCGGGTCGGGTGACCGCGCCGCCAGGCGTTCAGCCGCTTACTGAACGGCCTGGATACGCTTCACCAGATCCGCGTATTTCGCACCGTACTTGTCCCAGACGGGCTTCACCGCGTCCTGGAACTGCTTCTTCTGCGCCGGGGTGAAGGTCACCACCTCGATGCCGGACTGCTTGATCAGTTCCATCGACTTCTTCTCGCGCTCGTTCCACAGCTTGCGCTCGTCCATCTGCGCTTCGCGTGCCAGCTTCTGGAGCAGCGCCTGGTCGTCCTTGGACAGCTTCTCCCAGGTCGCCTTGGAGAAGACGAGAATCTCCGGAATGATCAGATGCTCGGTCAGCGAATAATACTTCGCCACCTGGAAATGCTTCCCGGATTCATAGCTCGGCGGATTGTTCTCGGCCCCGTCGACGACACCGGTCTGCAGCGCGCTGTAGAGCTGGTCGAAACCCATGGCGATGCCATTGCCGCCCAGCGCATTCATCGTGTCGACGAAGATGGGATTGCCCATCATGCGGATCTTCAGGCCCTTCAGGTCCTCGATCCCCTTGATCGGCTTCTTGCTGTTGTAGACCGAGCGGGCACCCGCATCCATCCAGCAGAGGCCGATCAGCTTGGACTGCGGACTGTTGCTGAGCTTGGCCAGGAGTTCGGCACCGATCTCGCCGTCGATCACCTTGTTCATATGCGCGATGTCGCGGAACACGAAGGGCATGTTGAAGACGTTGAGATCGTCGACGATGGTGCCCATCGGACCCACGCTGACCCGGGCGAACTGCAAGGCGCCGACCTGCGCCTGCTCGATCATCTCCTTCTCGCCGCCGAGCTGCATCGACGGGAACATCTGGACGCTGAGCCGGCCGCCTGTCGCCGCTTCCAGCTTCTTGCCGAGCTGGACCACGGCTTCGACCGTCGGATAGCCGAGCGGATGAACGTCCGTCGCCTTCAGCACCATTTTCTGCTGTGCCGCCGCCGGCCCGCCGAAGCAGAGCCCCGCCGCCGCCATCACCGCCACCGCCATGCCGGCGCGGATCACCTGTCGCCTGATCATTCCTGCGTTCTCCCTCGTCCCTGAACGGGCTTTTTCCCTTAACCTCGACAGGGCGGCACCGATCCTGCATTGACCGGCTTTCAGCCCTGGTGCTACTTGTCATGTTGTACGATGAGCATACATCCAATGGACGAACGCGAGTCAAGCCCCCTTGTGACCCTCGACGCATTGCGCCCCGTTACACCACCCCGCAACCTGACGCGCGAAGTGGTGGACCGCCTCCAGGCGGAAATCACCGGCGGCAACCTGAAGCCCGGTTCCCGACTGCCGACCGAGCAGGCGATGATGGCCGCCATGGGCGTCAGCCGCACCGTGATCCGCGAGGCGGTCGCGGCGCTGCGCGCCGAGGGGCTGGTGTTGACGCGTCAGGGGGTCGGTGCCTTCGTCGCCCCCGACGTGCTGCAGCGGCCGTTCCGTATCGATCCCGAGACGATGGGATCGCTGGGCGAGATCGTTCACGTGATGGAACTGCGGACCGGGGTCGAGGTCGAGGCAGCGGGACTGGCGGCGGAACGCGCGAGCGCGCCCGAGAAGAAGCGGATGGAACATGCGCTGAAGGCGATCGACCGGTCGATCAAGCGCGGCGAGCAGGCGGTCGACCAGGACTTCGCCTTCCATTTCGCCATCGCCGAGGCGACCCACAATCCGCAGTTCATCCGCTTTCTCGAATTCCTGGGCAGCTTCATCATTCCCCGGCAGAGCGTGCGCGCCGCGCATACCGAACCGGCGGGACAACGCAGCTATCTGGAAACGATTCAGGGCGAGCACGATCGCATCTTCGCCGCAATCCGCGACGGCAAGCCCGGCGACGCGCGGATCGCCATGCATGCGCACCTGATGCGCAGCCGCGAACGCTACAGCCGTCTCGCGGCGGAACTGGCCAGACGCTGACCTCAAGACAGACGGGGAGGATATCGATGCGATCGGTTCTGATAACCGGAGCCGCCGGAGGTGTCGGCGGACGCCTGCGCAAGCTGATGAAGGGAATGTATCCCGACCTCCGCCTGAGCGACCTGAAAACGCCCACCGACCTCGGCGCGGACGAGACGTTCATTGCCGCCGACCTGACCGACCCGGCGGCCGTGGCCCGGATGGTGGAAGGCGTCGAGGGCATCGTGCATCTGGGCGGCGTGTCGGTGGAAGCGCCCTGGGAGGCGATCCTGAGCGCCAATATCATCGGCTTGCACAATCTGTTCGAGGCGGCGCGCAAGACCAAGGTGAAGCGCATCGTCTTCGCGTCCTCGAACCACGCGGTCGGTTTCTATCCGCGCCGGCGCAAGATCGGCACCGGCCAGCCGGTGCGCCCCGATTCCCGCTACGGCGTTTCCAAGGCCTTCGGCGAGGCGCTGGGCGCGTTCTACGCCTACAAGCACGGCATCGGCGTCACGGCGCTCCGCATCGGCAATGTCGATGATGCGCCGGTCGACAAACGCCGCCTCGCCATCTGGCTGAAGCCGGAGGACCTGGTGCAGTTGATCCGGATCGGGCTGGAGCATCCCGATATCCGCTACGAGGTGATGTATGGCGCCTCCGACAACGAGACCGTCTGGTGGGACAACGAGCGCGCCTTCCAGTTGGGCTATCGCCCCGTTGGCCGCGGCGAGGACAGCCGCGGCGCGGCCATGGCCGCGCAGGCGAAGCTGCCGGCGGACCCGGTCGGCAACTGGTACCAGGGCGGCACCTTCTGTTCGGCGGAGTACGACAGCCCCCTTCCCCTCGCCGAGGACTGACGCAACGCCTCTGCTATAAGCGCCGCTTCAAAGCGGAGGTGCGCGCATGAACCAAAGCAGAAGGACCGCCCTCGTCACCGGCGCCTCGGCCGGAATCGGGGCCGCGCTTGCGCGGGAATTCGCCGCGCACGGTTACGATCTGATCCTGACCGCGCGGCGAACCGACCGGCTGGAGGCGCTGGCGGCGGAACTCGCCAAGACCGGCGCGGCGGCGCAGGTGATCGCCGCCGATCTGGCCGATCCGGCGGCGCCGGAGACGCTGATGGCGGAGATCGCGCGGCGCGGGCTCCGGGTCGACGCCCTGGTCAACAACGCCGGCTACGGCGTTCCCGGGCACTACCGCAATTCCACCTGGAAGGCGCAGGCCGATTTCCTGCAGGTGCTGGTCACGGCAGTCGCGCACCTCTCCCATCTCGCGCTCCCCGGCATGATCGAGCGGCGCTTCGGGCGCATCCTGAACGTCGCCTCGGTCGCCGGCCTCGTTCCGGGATCGGCGGGACATACGCTCTATGGCGCTTCCAAGGCCTTCGTCATCCGCTTCTCGCAGTCGCTGGCGCTGGAGGCGGAGCCCTTCGGCGTCAACGTCACCGCGCTCTGCCCCGGTTTCACCTACTCGGAATTCCATGATGTGACCGGCACGCGCGAACAGATGCGCTCGATGCCCTCCTTCATGTGGATGACCGCCGAGGCCGTGGCGGCGCAGGGCTACAGGGCCGTCGAACGCGGCGACATCGTCTGCGTGAACGGACCGGTCAACCGCGGTATCGCCGTCTTGGCCAAGCTGATGCCGGAACCGGTCGCACTCGCCATGATGCGGCGCGGCTCCCGGCGCTTCCGCGCCCCCGAATGACGCCCGACCGTCTCGTCTCGATCGTCTTCGCGCTGCTCTCCGCGGTCCTGGTCCTGGCCAATCCCGACTGGACCGACGAGGCGGCGGATTGGACGACGAGGGGCGGCCTCGCCCTGGCATTGGCCGGTATCCTGGCCGGCGCGGCGCATGGAGCCGGATTCCAGGCCCAGACCAGGCCGCTACAGGTGGTCGCATCGCCTCGGGTCGCCTGGCCCGCCATGCTGGCCGGCCTCGCGCTGATGCTCGCGGCTGAACGGTGGTAGAGAGAACGGCATGAAGAAGGGCCTCGAACGCGTATTGGTCTTCGTGATGGCGGCCGCCGTCGCGGCGCTCGGCTATGTCGGCTATCGGCTGTACCAGGACCTGGTGATCCGGGCGGAGAGCGGCCAGGTCGCCATCGGCGGCCCCTTCACCCTGGTCGACCAGAACGGCGCGACCCGCACCGAGAAGGATTTCGCCGGACATCCGATGATCGTCTATTTCGGCTACACCTTCTGTCCCGACGTCTGCCCGACCGAACTGATGAACATCTCCGCGGCACTGGACCAGCTCGGTCCCAAGGCGAAGGAGATCCGCGCGCTCTTCATCAGCGTGGACCCCGAGCGCGACACGCCCGCGGTGCTGAAGGATTTCGTCGAAAACCTGGGCGGCGGTATCACCGGCCTCACCGGTGCGCCGGAACAGGTGGCGGCGGCCGCCCGCGCCTATCGCGTCTACTATCAGAAGGTCAAGGGCAAGGACGACGACAACTACCCTGTCGACCACACCGGCTTCATCTACATCATGGACCGGCAGGGCCGTTACGCGGCCCATCTCGGCCCCAATGCCGACCCGGAGAGAATCGTGCAGAAGGTTCTGGCCCAGCTCTGACCGCTACCCATAGGTGACAGGGGCGCGGCGCTCCCCTAGGGTTCGTGGTCCAATGCTCTATCAGCTCCATGAACTGCAGCACGCGGCCCTGACACCGGCCCGCCTCGTCGCCGAGGCAGGCCAGCATGTCTTCCGCAATCCCTACAATCCGTTCTCCTATTCGACGGCGGCACGCGCCATGGCGGCGGCCTTCGACGTGTTCGAGCACTCGACCCGGCCCTACGGCAGACCGGCCTTCGGCATCACCGGGACGCCGATCGCGGGCGAGACGGCCGCGGTCGAGGAGGAAGTGGTCGACCGGCACCCGTTCTGCGAGCTCCGCCATTTCAAGCGCTCGGCGCCGGCCCCGGCCGACGATCCGCGCGTGCTGATCGTGGCGCCGATGTCGGGGCATTTCGCGACGCTGCTGCGCGACACCGTGCGGGCGCTGCTGCCCGACCACGACGTCTATATCACCGACTGGATCGATGCGCGGACGGTGCCGGTGGGCGAGGGCCGCTTCGACCTCGACGACTATGTCGACCTCGTCATCCGCTTCCTGCAGCACCTCGGCGGCGCCCATGTGATGGCCGTATGCCAGCCTTCGGTGCCGGTCCTGGCGGCCGTGTCGCTGATGGCGGCGGCGGGCGATCCGGCGACGCCCCGGTCGATGACCCTGATGGGCGGCCCGATCGACACCCGGCGCAATCCGACCGTGCCGAACAAGCTGGCGCAGAGCCGCTCGCTCGCCTGGTTCGAGCATTCGGTGGTGCAGCGCGTGCCCCTGCCGCATGCCGGCTTCATGCGTTCGGTCTATCCGGGCTTCCTGCAGCTGACCGGCTTCATGTCGATGAACATCGACAAGCATGTCGCCGCGCATCTGCGCCAGTTCCACGACCTGGTGAAGGGCGACGGCGACAGCGCCGCCGCGCATCGCGCCTTCTATGCCGAGTACCGCGCCGTGATGGACCTGCCGGCCGAATACTACCTGCAGACCGTCGACGTCGCCTTCCAGCGCCATCTCCTTCCCGACGGCAAGTGGATCAGCCGCGGCCGCAAGGTCGAGCCGGCGGCGATCCGCCGGACCGCGCTGATGACGGTCGAGGGCGAGCACGACGACATTTCCGGCGTCGGCCAGACCCAGGCGGCGCACGACATCTGCACCAGCATCCCCCAGCGCCGCCGCGCCCACTATCTGCAGGCCGGCGTCGGGCATTATGGTGTGTTCAACGGCTCTCGCTGGCGCCGCGAGATCTGCCCGCGCGTCGCCGCCTTCATCCGGATGAACGACCGCTAGAGGCAATGCCCGCAAGCAAGCCGCGGACCGAGGAGGAGCCGTTCTGGCGTCGCAAGACGCTGGAGGAGATGACGCGCGGCGAATGGGAGAGCCTGTGCGACGGCTGCGGCAAGTGCTGCCTGCACAAGCTCGAGGACATCGACACCGGCGCCATCGCCTTCACCCGCGTCGCCTGCCGGATGCTCGATCTCGCCTCCTGCCAGTGCAAGGACTACCCCAACCGCAAGAAGCACGTGCCCGATTGCGTGCGCCTCACCCCCACCCGCGTCCGCAAGATCGACTGGCTGCCGAAAAGCTGCGCCTATCGCCTGGTGAACGAGGGCAAGGATCTCTACTGGTGGCACCCCCTCGTCTCGGGCGACCCGGACACGGTGCACCAGGCCGGCATCTCCGTGCGCGGCCGCGCCATCCGCGAAGGCCGGCGGGTGAAGTTGGAACGCAACATCATCCGCTGGGAAGAGCAGACCTAGAGAAACGAATAGGGATCGACGTCGATCTCGATCCGCGTGTCGCCCCTCACCTTGACGCCGCCGACCCAGCTGCGCAGCAGATCCGACACCCGCGCTCCCCTGCCGGCCTTCATCAGGAAACGCTGGCGGTGCCGACCGCGCAGCATCGACAGGGGTGCCGCCGCCGGCCCCCAAACCTCGACATCCGGCCCCTGCGGCGCCGAGCGGGCCAGCGTCCTGGCCGTCTCCATCACCCGTTCGAGATCGTGGCCCGACACGATCAGTGCGGCGAGCCGGCCATAGGGCGGCATGCCCGCCATGGCACGCGCCTCGAGTTCGCTTTCGAGGAAGCTCTCGACGTCGCCGGAGACCAGCGCCTGCAGCACCGGGGCTTCCGGCATATGAGTCTGCAGCATCACCTGGCCCTTGTGCTCGGCCCGCCCGGCCCGGCCCGCCACCTGGCTCAGAAGCTGATAGGTCCGCTCGGCCGCCCGCAGGTCGCCGCCGCCGAGGCCGAGATCGGCATCCACCACCCCCACCAGCGTCAGCATCGGGAAGTGGTGTCCCTTGGCCAGGATCTGCGTGCCGATCAGGAGGTCGACCTCGCCCGCCAGCACCTTCTCGACCATCGCCTGGGCCTGCTTCGGGCCGGCCAGCAGGTCCGAGGCGAAGGCGGCGATCCGCGCTTCGGGAAAAAGCGTGGTCGCCTCTTCCACCAGCCGCTCGATACCGGGCCCGCAGGGCTTGAGGCGCCCTTCGGCGCCGCAGGCCGGGCATTCGTTCGGCAGCCGCGCCTCGTAGCCGCAGTGATGGCAGCGCAGGCGGCCCGCCAACCGATGCTCGACCAGCCAGGTCGAGCAGTTCGGGCATTGCAGCCGGTGCCCGCAGGCGCCGCACAAGGTGAGCGGCGCATAGCCGCGCCGGTTGAGGAAGAGCAGCGCCTGTTCCTTGCGCCCCAGCGTTTCCTGCACCGCCGCGGTCAGGATCGGCGACAGCCAGTGCCCGCGCGAGGGCCCGTCGCGGCGCATGTCGATGGCCCGCATCCGCGGCAGCACCGCCGATCCGTGCCGGTTCGCCAGCACCACGCGGGTGTAGCGCCCGCGCTCGACATTCGCCCGCGTCTCCAGCGAAGGCGTGGCCGAGGAGAGGATGACCGGAAAGCCGCCGATCGAGCCGCGCAGCACCGCCATGTCGCGGGCCTGGTAGCGGATGCCGTCATCCTGCTTGTAGGAACCGTCGTGTTCCTCGTCGACGACGATCAGGCCCAGTTTCGGATAGGGCAGGAAGAGGGCCGATCGCGCCCCCACCACCACATGGGCCTCGCCGCTGGCGATCTGCCGCCAGTTGCGCCGCCGTTCGCCCGGCTTCAGGTCCGAATGCCACTCCAGCGGCCGGGCGCCGAAGCGGACCTCGAAGCGCGACAGCCACTGCGCCGAGAGCGCGATCTCCGGCAGCATCACCAGCGCCTGCCTGCCGGCGGCGAGGCAGGCCGCGATCGCCTCGAAATAGACTTCCGTCTTGCCCGCACCGGTGACGCCTTCCAGCACCTGGGTGGCGAAATTCCCGGCTTCGACGGCGCCGCGCAATACGGCCGCGGCGGCGGCCTGGTCCTCGTTCAGGTTCGGCCCGGCGCGCTGCCAGTCGGGCATGGCCGGCGCGTCATAGGCGGGCAGCATCACGGCCGCGAGGGCGCCCGCTTCGATCAGCCCGCGCACCACGCCGGTGCCGACCCCGGCCCCTTCCGCGAGGTCGGCGATGCTGCGCACCGGTCCCTCCCCGGCGAGATCGAGGACACGCCTGCGCGCCGGTGTCAGGCGCTCGGGGGTCACGGGGCCGCGGCGATAGGCGACGCGTGGCGCCGGCGGTTCCAATGCCGCCGAAACACTGAGGCACATGCGAACCACGGCCCCGGGGGGCGAGACGGTGTAATCGGCGATGCGGTCGACGAAGCGCCGGCTTTCCTCCGGCAGCGGCGGGCAGTCGACCTTGCCGGCGATGGGCTTCAGCTTCGCCGCATCCACCGCGCCCTCGGCCTTGCCCCAGGCGACGCCGAGGCTGGTGGTCCGCCCGAACGGCACCACGACGACGTCGCCCGCCGCGACGTCGAGGTCGGGCGGAACGAGATAGTCGTAGGGGCCGGCGAGCGGCAGCGGCAGCAGCACCGCCACCCGCTCGCCTGCCGGCGGCGAATCGGTATCAGTCATCGCCGGAGGTTAGCCGGGATCGCCTCCGGGTGCGCCGTTGTCGGCCGGCCTCTGCCCGCCGAACGCCTCAGCGCGACTCCCGCCGCCAGGCGAAGACGAAACCGCCCAGCAGCAGCGCCAGCAGCAGCAGCGCCGGCAGCAGCGGATACTGCGCCACGCCGGTGACCAGGTAATTCTCGCGACCGATCAGCCCGATCCAGCCACGCCCGGAGGGGTCGCGTTCCGCCGGCACCAGCCGCAGGTCCGGCATGCCGTCCACCAGCCAGCGAATGGCCCCGCGCGCCGCCGCGACCGGTTCGGCCAGCACCTTCTCGGTGGTGCGGACGTCGCCGAATTCCAGCGGGTTGATCGCCCCCACGATCGCCGTCGTTTCCTTGTCGCCCTGGGTGATCCGGTGCAGCCCGGGCTCGGTCGCCCGGAAGGTACCGACCCGCCGCCCCCCCGGCGCATCGAGAAGTGCGGTCTCGCTGTTGGTCCCGTCGGGCGCCGTCACGCTGGCGGGTCCCGATGTCGGCTCGAGCGAGCGGCGGGTGATGCGCACCTGGTCGCCCTCGACCTCGGCCTTCAGCACGTTCTCTTCCAGCTCCGGCTCCTTCATCAGCCAGTGCGCGACGCGCCGCAGCAGTTCCTGATGCGGTCCGCCGCCTTCGAAGCCGCGCGCCCACAGCCAGAGATGGTCGGACAGGAACTGCGCGACGCGGCCCTGCCCAACGCGATCGAGCAGCAAGAGCGGCTGGTCGCCGTATCCATGCATCAGGACATTGCCGGCCGTGGTCTCGACCTCGACCTGCCGGAACCAGCGGCCCCAGCTCGGCAGCCCGGCCGCCTCGCCGGCACCGGTCAGGTCGGCGGTCACCGGATGCCGCCGCCCCAATTCCGACAGGGTCGGCTTGAATCCGGCCAGTGCCATGCTGCCGGTCGGGCGGGCGGGGAAGACATCGGCGAGCGGCGTGCGATAGATGCTGAGCGGTCCGCTGAAGGCCGGCCCGGCCGCCTCGAACAAGGCGCCGCCCTTGCGCACGTAGTTGGCGATGTTCTCGTAATAGGCGTTCGGCAGCACGCCGCGGCGGCGATACTGGTCGAAGATGACGAGGTTGAAGTCGCTGAGCTTGATCTCGAACAGTTCGCGGATCGGGAAGGCGATCAGCGACAGTTCGCGGATCGGCGTGCCGTCCTGCTTCTCCGGCGGTCGAAGAATGGTGAAATGGACGAGATCGACGGCCGGGTCGGCCTTGAGGAAGTTCCGCCAGATGCGCTCGCCCGTATGCGGCTCGCCGGTGATGAGCAGCACGCGCAGCCGATCGCGCACCCCGTTCACCGAGACGGCGATGCGGTTGTTGCGGAGCGTCAGTTCGTTCTCGCCCGCTGCCGCCTCGACCTCGATCACGGTATTGCCGGCCCGTTCCAGCCGGAAGGGAATGGCGACGACGGTGCCGGTCTGCGCCTGGATCGTCCGCGGCGGTCCGAGGTCCACCCGCACCGACAGCGTCACCGCGCGGCTGCCGGTTCCGCCATCCTCCACCCGGACTTCCAGTTTCAGCTCCTCGCCCACGATGCCGTAGGCCGGCGCCTTCTCCACGATCAGCCGGCGGTCGATCTCACCCTTGTCGCCGGTCAGGAGGACATGGACCGGAAAGCCGAATTGCTCGGCAGCCTCGGGCGCGGGCACATCGTGCACCTGCCCGTCGGTGACCAGGATGGCACCGGCCACCCGGTCGCGCGGCACGTCGCCCAGCGCGCGATCCAGCGCGCCGAACAGCCGGGTGCCATCCTCCGTCGCATCCGCACGGCCGATGCCGCCGGCCTGCACGACCCGCACCTCGAGATTGGGCAGGTCGCCCAGACGGCGGCGCAGCACCGCCTCCGCTTCGGCCGCGCGCTTCGTCCGATCGCCGATCGCCTGGCTCGGTGAACCGTCCATCACGACCACCGCCACGTCGGTCAGCGCCTCGCGCTGTTCTTCCACCAGCGACGGATTGGCGAGGGCCAGGAGCGCGAGGCCGAGGGTGACGAAACGCAGGGCGGTGCCCCGCGCCCGGCGCCAGGCGCCCAAGGCGCAGATCAGCACGAGCGCCGCGCCGAGGCCGGCGATGAACCCCCAATGCAGAAGTGGCGAGAAGGCGATGCCGGAATAGGCGGTCATGGCGTCACTGCCCCAGCCGTTCCAGAAGGGCCGGCACATGCACCTGGTCGGCCTTGTAGTTGCCTGTCAGTGCGTACATCACGAGGTTGACGCCGAAGCGATAGGCCATCTCGCGCTGGCGTTGCCCGCCCGGCACCACGGCGTGCTGCATCCGCCCTTCCTCGTCCGTGGCCCAGGCGCCGGCCCAGTCGTTGGAGCCGATCACCACCGGCGACACGCCGTCGTTGCTGCCCCGGCCATGCCGCTCCACCCAGACGCGCCCGCCGGCCCAGCGGCCCGGGAACTCCTGCATCAGGTAGAAGGCCTTCGTCAGCACATGATCCTGCGGCACCGGCACCAGCGGCGGAATGTCGAGCCGGCTCAGAATGGCGCGCAGACGTTCGGTTCCCGGCCCGACCGCGCCGCCGCCGAATCCCGCCCCCAGGTCCTGGTCACGGGTATCGAACAGGATGGTGCCGCCGGTGCGCATGAAGTGGCCGAGCTTGGCGACCGCCGCGTCCGAAAGCTGCATCTGCGTCGGCGCCATCGGCCAGTACAGGAACGGATAGAACAGGATCTCGTCGCGTTCGATGTCGAGCGAGACGGGCTCCCCCGCCTCGATCGAGGTGCGGCGCGCCAGAATGCCGGTCAGGCCGAGCATGCCGCCCCGCGCCGTCCGGTCGACCTGGGCATCGCCGGTGACGATATGGGCGAGGCGCAGTTCGAGGGAGCCGCGCATCGCCGCGTCGTCCCCCGCCTGCGCCGAGGCCGGATCGGGTGAGGCGAGCGCCCCCAGGCCCAGCAGCAGCCCGGCGGCGACCCGGCGAAAGCCGATCAGGCCCCGCAGGATGAAGCCGATCAGGGTGTCGATCAGTCCGAGCGCGATGGCGGCCGCCAGGATCCAGGGCATGAGATCGGTCTCGCGTTCGGCCGACAGGGTTTCGACGCCGATGCCCGAAGGCATCGCCGGCAGCGGCGCGAGCGCCTCGAGCCCGGTGGTGACGTTCAGGGCGCGCAACCCGTTCTCGGGTCCATATAGGCCGGGCGGATGCTGGGGCGAGGGCTTGGCCTTCAGGATGTCCCGGCCGGGGATCGGCAGCGCGGCATGGCCGGGCTGCTGCAGCCGGGCGAAGCCGTCCAGGACCAGATGGGGCTTCAGCGGCGGTCCGCCTTCGTCGGCGGCCACACCGCGGCCCAGTTCCACCAGCCGGCGCAGCATTTCCACGAACAGGCCCGACAGGGGCAGATTGGACCATTCGGTATTGGCGGTGATGTGGAACAGGACGATCCAGCCCTCGCCGCGCTTCTCGGCGGTCACCAGCGGCGTTCCGTCGGCAAGGCGCGCCCAGGTCCGGTCGGCGAGATCCGGCGAGGGTTCCGCCAGCACCTGGCGATTGACGGTGACGTCGCCGGGAACGGCGAGGCCGGTGAAGGGCGAGGTCTCGCCGAAAGGGGCGATCTTCGCCGGCTGCTCCCAGGTCAGCGCGCCGCCGAGCGCCCGGCCGCCGATCCTGAGGCGGGTCGGCACCAGCGTGTCCGCGCCTTCGGCCATGCGCGGCCCGGCGAAGCGCACGACGATGCCGCCGGCGTCGATCCAGCGGTCCAGCGCCTGCCTTTCGGCATCGGCGATCCTGCCGATATCGGCGAGGGCCAGCATGGCGAGCGGGCGCTTCAGCAGGTCCTCGATGCCGCCGCGCGAGATTTCGGCAAAGGGTTGCAGCGCGCGATCGAGATAGTACAGGCTCGACAGGAGCGGCTGGTCGGCTTCCGCCGTGGCGCCGGTGGCGAGGCCCACCGGCCGGCGGCGCCAGCGGCTGTCGAGCAGCACCGTGGCGCCGGCGCTGTTCTCGCCTTCGATATCCAGCCGCTGCAAAGAGTTGCGGATCTCCGTCGGCAGGTCGAGTGCCGCCTGCGCCCTGGTCGCGCCTTCGTCGAAGGTGAGCGGCTGGCGCGACAGGACGCGGCCGCCTTCGGCGCTGGCCCGCACCCAGACGGCGGCGGGCGGACCGCCGCGCGCACGGACGGCCGTCAGGCCGAAAGCGGTGCCTTCGATTTCGGGAATCAGCAACGCATGCGGGCTGCGCTCGGCCGGTCCGAACAGGATACGAACCGGTCCATAGCCCTGCAGGCGTTCGGCCAGCATGACCGCGCCCCCTTCATCGACGTCATCGGCCAGCCACAGCACTTCGCCTTCGGCGCCGAGGCGGGTTTCCGCCAGGGCGCGCGCCAGCCGGGTGCGATCCGCTTCCCAGGGCTTGGGCTCGAGGCCGGCGAGCCGGGCCCGGGCGTCGCCGACGGTGCCGAGGCGCGCGACCGGCGCCTCGCCCGCGCTGCCCGCCGCGGTGGTCTGCAACAGGACAGGACGGTTCTGGCGTTCGGCCTGGTCGAGGATCGCCTCGGCGGCCGCCTTGCGTTCGGCCCAGCCGCGCGCCGAGGCCCAGCCGTCGTCGACGACGAGGACCAGCGGCCCCTGGCCGAGCAGCCGCGCGCCCGGCGCCAGTACCGGCCCGGCCAGCGCCAGGATGACGAGCGCCGCCAGCACCGTGCGCAGGATCAGCAGCCAGAGCGGCGTGCGGGCGGGTGTCGTTTCCTCGACCTTGAGGCCGAGCAGCAGGCGGATGGCGGGGAAAACGACGCGATGCGGTGCCGGCGGCGTCACCCGGATCAGCCACCAGATGACCGGCAACCCGGCCAATGCGACCAGGAAAAGCGGGTTGGCGAAACCGAGTGCACCGAGTGAAAACATCGAAGGGGTTTTCCTACCTCACTTGGCGAATGTGCCCGCGACGGCCGTATACAGACCGAGCAGCGCCCCCTCCGCCGGCCGGTCCGTTCTGTGTGTACTGCAGGTCCAACCGAGCCTGCGGCAGATGGCGCGCAACCCCTCGCGATGCGCGGCAAGGCGATCATGATAGGCGCCTCTCAGCCGTTCCGCACGGCTGGCGACGTAGTCGCCTTCGCCTTCCACCCCCTCGAAGCGGGTACGCCCGTCATAGGGCAGGTCTTCTTCCGCCGGATCGAGCACCTGCAGCACGTGACCCCGCACGGTGCCGGCGGCGAACCGCCGGAAACAGGCCTCGATCTCTTCCAGCGGCGACAGGAAATCGCTGATCAGGACGAGGCCGGCGTGACGCGGCAGGGGGACCTGCGGCGGCAGGCTCCCGCCGCCCTGCTCGCTCGTCACCTCGCTCGCGATCCGCTGCAGCGTGCCGCGCCCGACCTGGGGTGGCGCCTCGCCCCCCAGCCGGGCGATACGCTCGCCCCCGCGCACCAGCAACGACGCGGTCGCCAGCAGCAGCACCTCGGCCCGATCCACCTTCGTCACCTCGGAGAGGGCAGAGCGCCAGCGCATGGAGGGCGAGCCGTCCCGCCACAACCACATGCTTTCCGCCGCCTCCCACTCGTTCTGGCGAACGTAGAGCCGTTCCCGCTTGGCGGATTGCCGCCAGTCGACACTCTGAAGGGGATCGCCTGCTTCATAGGCCCGGAACTGCCAGAACGCGTCGCCTGTTCCGACGCGTTTTCGTCCATGCACCCCCTGTGCCACCGTCGCCGCCACCCGGTCCGCCGCCACCAGCAACGCCGGAAAGCGCTGCGCCAGCGCTTCGGCACGCTGGCGTTGCTGAAGGGCGGCGGTCGGGGCCATTCAGCGCAGCGGTTCGAGGAGGTGGTCTATGACGCGGTCGAGCGTGATGCCGTCGGCCCGCGCGGCGAAATTGAGGGCCATGCGGTGGCGCAACACCGGGGGGGCCAGCGCCAGCACGTCGTCGATCGACGGCGCCAGGCGCCCCTGCAGCAGGGCCCGGGCGCGCACGGCCAGCATCAGGGCCTGGCTGGCGCGGGGCCCCGGTCCCCAGGCGACATGCATGGCGACCATCTCGTCCTTGCTTTCGGCCGGCCGGCCGGCGCGGACGAGGCCGAGGATCGCCTCCACCACGCTTTCGCCGACCGGAACCCGGCGCACCAGGCGCTGGATCGCCTGCAACTCGGTCGCGGTCAGGATGGCGCCGGCGCGGTCGTCCGCGGCCCCGGTGGTGGCGAGCAGCATCCGCCGCTCCGCCTCGAGATCGGGATAGCCGACATCGACCTGCAGCAGGAAACGGTCGAGCTGGGCTTCGGGCAGCGGATAGGTGCCTTCCTGCTCCAGCGGGTTCTGGGTGGCGAGCACATGGAAGGGGGCGGGAAGCTGGTGGCGCTGGCCGGCGACCGAGACCTGCTTCTCCTGCATCGCCTGCAGAAGCGCCGACTGGGTGCGCGGGCTGGCGCGGTTGATCTCGTCGGCCATCAGCAACTGGCAGAAGACCGGCCCGGGGATGAAGCGGAAGCCGCGGCGACCGCTTTCCCCCTCCTCCAGCACTTCCGAGCCGGTGATGTCCGCCGGCATCAGATCGGGGGTGAACTGCACCCGCCGGTCGTCCAGGCCGAGGACGGTGCCGAGGGTTTCCACCAGTTTCGATTTGGCAAGGCCGGGCACGCCCACCAGCAGCCCATGGCCACCGGCGAGGAGGGTGATCAAGGTCTCTTCGACCACGCCCTCCTGGCCGAAGATGACCTTACCGATTTCTGCCTTGGCGGCCGCCAGCTTGCGGCCTGCCGCCTCGACATCCGCGAGCAGGGTATCGCTCGCTTCGCTCACGCTCCGCATGCGCCTACATTATGGAGATCGCGGCATTAACGAAAGCATCATGCTGCACATGCGAAATCACCATTGCGTAACAGGGCCATGACAACCCGCCAGATCGACCCCACCAGCCTGTTCGCCGAACTGAGGAAACGCAAGGGCCCCGCCCCGGTGCATCTTTGGAACCCGGAGTTCTGCGGCGATATCGACATGCGTATCGCCCGCGACGGCACCTGGTACTACATGGGCAGCCCGATCGGCCGGAAGCCCATGGTCCAGCTGTTCTCCTCGGTCATCCGCCGCGACGGGGACGACTATTTCCTGGTGACGCCGGTCGAGAAGCTCGGCATCAAGGTCGACGACGCCCCCTTCGTCGCGGTCGAGATGGCGGTGAGCGGCACGGGCCGGGATCAGGTTCTGACCTTCCGCACCCAGGTGGACGACGTGGTGACCGCCGATGCCGCCCATCCGATCCGCGTGGTCATGGCGAAGGACGGGCAACCGTCGCCTTACGTGCTGGTCCGCGACCGCCTGGAAGCCCTCATTTCGCGGGCCGTCTTCTATGATCTGGTCGAGCTCGGCCTGCCGGGGGACGATGGCGTCTTCGGCGTGTGGAGCGCCGGATTCTTCTTTGCGATCGGACAGTTGGATGCCGAGTGACGATGCCTTGAAGGACCTTATCCGCAGCCGCCTGCACCCGCCCGGCGACTGGGCCGAGGTGAGCCTGGAAGCCTGGCGGCGGCTCAACGGCGACCACGCGCTCAATCCCGACGCCCTCCCCCCCACCCAGGCGTTCCGGCGCGCCGCCGTGCTGGTTCCGATCGTCGACCGCCCGGACGGGTTGAGCATGCTGCTGACGCGGCGCACCGAGCATCTGAAGAGCCATGCGGGGCAGGTGGCCTTCCCCGGCGGGCGCGAGGAGGCGGGCGACTACGACGCCGTCGCCTGCGCGCTCCGCGAGACCGAGGAGGAGATCGGGCTGCAGCGCCGCTTCGTCGACGTGGTCGGCATGCTGGACGCCTATGTCACCGTCACCGCCTTCGCGGTGACGCCGGTGGTGGCGCTGGTCACCCCGGGCTTCGAGCTGACGCCGGATGCGGGCGAGGTGGACGAGGTGTTCGAGGTGCCGCTCTCCTTCCTGCTCGACCCCGCCAATCACCAGAAGGGGTCGCGCACCTGGAACGGCACGGTCCGCCACTTCTTCGCCATGCCCTACAAGGGCCACTACATCTGGGGCGCCACCGCCGGCATGCTGCTCGACCTCTATCGCAAGGTCGGCCCGGCATGATCCGCGCCCTCGCCGAGTTCGCGCCGGCCCTCCTGCCGATCCTGATCTACGCCGCGCTGGTGCTGGCCGCGCGCTACGGCCTCGTGCAGAGCATCGTCCGGCTCACCCGCGCCGACAGGGGCTTCTCGGCGGCAGCGCCCTGGGGCTGGCTGATCGCGGCGACGATCGCGACCGCGCTCGGCTGCGCCCTGGCCCTCGCGACCTCGGAGGGGGCGAAGCCCGGAAGCACCTACGAGCCGGCCCGCGTCGAGGACGGGCGCCTGGTGCCGGGCGAAATGAAGCGGCCGTGACGCCCGCCGGGCGCATCGATCCGCCGGCCTGGATGGCGGAAGCCGCCCCGCTGCTCGCCGCGCTCGCCGGTGCCGGCGGCCGGGCACGCTTCGTCGGCGGTTGCGTACGCGACGCCGTCGCGGGACGGGCCGTCGCCGATGTCGACATCGCCACCGACCTCACCCCCGAGACGGTGCGGGATGTGCTCTACGCCGCCGGCATCAAGGCCCTGCCGACCGGGATCGCGCATGGCACCATCACCGCCATCGTCGAGCACCGGCCCTTCGAGGTGACCACGCTTCGCCGCGACGTCGAGACCGACGGCCGGCATGCCACCGTCGCCTTCACCGACGACTGGGTGGAGGACGCGATGCGGCGCGACTTCACGATGAACGCGCTCTATGCCGATCCCGACGGCACCCTCTACGACCCCGCCGGCGGCCTCGCGGATCTCGCCGCCGGGCGCGTGCGCTTCGTCGGCGACGCGGCGACCAGGATCGCCGAGGATGCGCTTCGCATCCTGCGCTTCTTCCGTTTCCACGCCCGCTTCGGCAAGGGCGAACCCGACGCCGCGGGCCTCGATGCCTGCGCGGTCGCCGCCGCCGGCATCGACCGGCTGTCCGCGGAGCGCATCGCCCAGGAGATGCGGAAACTGCTGGTCAGCGATGCCGCGCCGCAGACGCTGTGGCTGATGGCGGTGCGCGGCATCCTCGCCCATGTCAGCCCCGACCTCGGCGATATCGACCGGCTGGAGCGGCTGGTGCAGATCGAGCGCGAGGCCGGCGACGCCGATGCCGTGCGCCGGCTCGCCGCGCTGCTGCCGAAGACGACCCGCGCCGCCGTCCAGCTGTCGGACCGGCTGAAACTATCGACGCGAGAGCGCGACCGGCTGATCGCCCTCGCCAACCCGATCGCCCGGCCGATCGCCGCCCGGGTGGAGCTCTACCGCCGCGGGCCCGGCGGCTTCCGCGACGCGGTGCTTCTGGCCGGGGCCGATGGCGCCGACTGGCGCGCGGCCCTTGCCGCCGTCGCGGACTGGACGGTGCCGACCCTGCCGGTACGCGGGGCCGACCTCCTGGCCGAGGGCCTCGTTCCCGGACCGGCGCTCGGCCGGCGCCTCGCCGAGATCGAACAGCGCTGGATCGATTCCGGCTTCACCCTCGATCGCGCGGCCCTGCTGGCTCAGCCGTAGTAGACGCGCCCTTCGATCAGCTCGTCATGGGCGGCTGGCGCGAAGCCGACCTCGACGGCCTTCGCTGCCGTGGCGGCGGCGATGGCGGCATCGAGCGCGTCGCCGCCTTCGTCGGCCAGCATGCGTTGCCGCAACGCCTTCGGCGCAGCGATCCGCTCCGCGACCAGGAAGGCTTCGAGGATGCGCCCGCGAGCGAGCCGCTTCGCCTCCCCCGCCCCCTTGTAGGGTTCGCGCAGGCCGAGGTGGCGCAGCGTCGATGCCGGACAGGTCTCCAGCAGCCAGGGCCGCGCCGCGTGCGCCTTCGTCAGCGGCGGGACCGAGAGCCGCCCCTGTAGCGGCGCCAGCAGATGGAACATCGCCGCCCAGGTCTGCCGGTAGAGCCGCAGGTTGTGGGCGGCGAAGGGGGTGCGCGCTTCGAGGTCGCAGGCCCGCCGGGCCGCCCGCTCACCCGGCACCATCGCCGCGCACCAGGT
This sequence comes from bacterium, assembly GCA_022844005.1. GTDB lineage: Bacteria > Pseudomonadota > Alphaproteobacteria > Ferrovibrionales > Ferrovibrionaceae > Desertibaculum. Next base: position 28,085 of record JALHMN010000050.1, read on the forward strand.
GCGGAACGCCGCCGGATCGGGGTAGTCGGCGCGGAAGCGCCCGAGGAAGCGCGTCCAGCCCTCGGTGCCGATCAGCGCCTTGCCGAGAGAGACCGGCGCGTCGATGCCGATCGCCGCATCGTCCGCCGCGGCGAGGAAGCCGCGCAGCGCCGGCATCACCGCATCGGCGGTGACGGCGCAGGCGAAGCGCTCGAAGGCCGGCGCGAGGCCGTCGAGCCGCACCCCCTCGCCGACGCGTTCGCCCTCGGCGATCCAGATGCGCCGGCCGCAGTCTTTCGCGCCGCTGAAGTCGAGGCCGATGATCCGTTGCTTCAGTTGTTCGCCACCTTCACCAGGCGGCCCTTGGCGGTGCGGACCTTCTCGCCGTCGACGATGCGGTCGAACTGGAGCTCCATGCCGCCGCCGGTGAGCGTCCGCTCGAAGCTCTGGATCTCGTATGAGCCGCCCGTGCCGAGCGTGAGCACGTTGACGGTGAGCGTCTGGCCACGGAT
>JALHMN010000051.1 GCA_022844005.1 bacterium
GGGCCTGCCGGTGCCGCCTCGGCCGGCCGGTTCTCCAGCGCGGCGAGCCGCTCCGCCACCCAGCTCAGATCGGGCGGCGCCTGCACCGCGTTCAGCCGGTTTTCCAAGGCCTCGATCCGGCCGATGTCCATGCCCTGCGCCTCGGGGGGCGCGCGGTTCTCCAGCGCGGCGAGCCGCTCGCCGATCCAACTCGTATCGGGGAGCGCGCTCAGCCGGCTCTCCACCGCCTCCAGCCGTCCGGCGACCCAGCCGAGGTCGGGCGGCGGCGGCAGCGTGTTAAGCCGGCTCTCCACCGCCTCCAGCCGCCCGGCCAGCCAGCCGGTATCGGGCGGCGGCGGCAGCGCGTCGAGCCGTTGCTCCAGCGATTCGATCCGGCCCATATCCGGCTGCGGCGCCTCGGCCGGCGGCCGGTTCTCCAGCGCTTCCAGCCGGCCCGCCACCCAGCCGATATCGGGCGGGGCGGGCAGGGCCTCCAGCCGCCCTTCGATCGCCTGCAGCCGCGGTCCCGGGTCCTCGATCGGCGGGGCCGGCGGCGGGGCGTTGGCGCGCGCCTCCTCCAGCAGGCCCACCCGGCGCATCACGTCGTCATAGGTGCGGTCGGCCACCGCCCGCAGGCGGATGTACTCCTCCATCATGTCGAGGCGCCGGCGCAGGTCCTCGGTGGCGCGGGTGTCGACCGGGGGGGCTGCGGCGGCGCGGCTCTCGATCGCCTCCAGCCGCCGGGCCATCTCCTCGAATCGACCCTGGTCATGGTGAAGGACGGGCGAGCGCTGGTTCCGCGGCAGGCCCACGAGGTCCTTGCCGCGGATATCGGGGTTCTCTTCCCGGTTCAGATCATGCGCCACGCGATCGACATCGGCCCCGTCGAAAGCGTGCTTCTCTTCCAGAAAACCGTACAGAAACAACCGGTTGCACAGGCCGTTGATGCGCCGGGGCACGCCTTCGGTATGCCGGTGCAGCGCCTCGAAGGCATCCGGCGCGATGCTCGGGTCGTCCGGCTGCCAGCCGGCAGTCGTCAGCCGGTGTTCGATGTATTTCCGCGTCTCTTCCGGGTTTAGCGGACCCAGGTGATAGTTGGCGATGATCCGCTGGCGCAGCTGTTCCAGTTCAGGCGAGTTGAGCAGCGCCCGGAACTGTGGCTGGCCCAGGATGAAACTCTGCAGCGGCGTCTTCTCTCCCACCTGGAAATTGGAGAGCATTCTGAGTTCTTCCAGCGCCTCCGGCGTAATATTCTGCGCTTCGTCGATAAGCAGCAGGCAACGCTTGCCCGCCCGATAGGTGACGGTGAAGAAATTCTCCATCTGCCGCAACATATCGGCCTTGCTGGAGAAGTCGGCCTTTACCCCGAAAGCAGTCACCACCGTCCGCAGCAGGTCATCCGCACCCATCTGCGTGGTGACGACTTTGGCGGCGATGTATTTCTTCGCATCCAGCGTCGCCAGCAATTGCGAGACCAGGGTGGTTTTACCGGCGCCGATGTCCCCGGTAATGACGATGAATCCCTCGCCCTGCTGCAACCCATAGGTCAGATGGGCCAGCGCCTGGCTGTGGACGGAGCTGCCGAAGAAGAAACGATGATCCGGCGTCAGCTGGAACGGTTCGGTGACCAGCTTGTAGAAATCGGTGTACACGGCTCAGAACGTCTTGCGCAGCGACAGGACCAGGACGTTCTCGGTGACATCGCCTTGATTGCCGCTGCTCACCACCCCGCCCGCATCTCCACTGCGATCGAGATAGCTGTAGCTCATGGAACCCGTCAGCGTGTCGGAAATAGTGTAGCTCATCGATGCCGTGGCGCGCAGCGTCTCGTCCGACCGGCTGCCGGCCGTGCCGCCGCCGCTGCTCTCCGAATAGCTCAGCGTCAAGGAAGACGACCAGAGCGGCGTAAACGAATGCCCGAAGGTCAGGACCAGCGTATCCACCGTCTGTGTCGAACCGGCAGTGTTCAGCGCCCCGGGGACAGTACCGCCGCTCAGCGTTTCTCTGTCGGAATGCACGAACGAAAGCTGAAGACTGTCGCGCGGCCATGTCGTGTTGACGGTGGCCGAGAAGGTTTTGGTTCGATTGAGCCCGTCACTGGCGGAGAGGCCACTCACATCCCGTCCGCTATAGATCAGTCCCGTCGACCGGTCGACGAAATTGCCGCTGCCATCGATCCGCGTATTGTTCAGCGCGGTCAGGAAATCGTCGATCGCCAGTCCAACCGTGTCGCTGTACTTGGCGACGAACCGCGTGCGCGCCGTCGCATCCCAACTCGCCTCGCCCTCGAAGCTCGGTGACTGGTAGCGATAGCCGCCTTGTAGGCGAAGCCGGGTCCGGGGACTTGGATTCCACAGGAAACCGCCCAGAAGATAGGGGCCAGTGACATCCTCCGTCATCGTCCCGTCTTCGATATCGTCGTAGCCGGCCGTCGTCAGCAGGGCGAAGCCGCTGCTGACCGCGAACTGCGCCTTGCCCTCGGCGTTGTAGAACTTGGCGGTACCCGTAGTCCTGTCGCTCTCCCGCCCGGAAGCGCTCAGTTTCCACAACAGGCGCTGGAAGTCCGAACCGCTTGCCAGTGCCGCGGATACTTCGTTGGTCGTGGTATCGCTGGCCGAATTGGCGGCCGTCGCGGCGCCGACACCACCACCGGTGCCGCCGGTACTGCTGCTGGGCGTGGAAGTGAAAGTCTCGCTCCGCTTCACCCGCAGCTCGGACTCGGCGAATCCGCCCAGCCGCTGGCGCCAATACGGGCTCAGCGAATAGAGATAGACGTCCTGCTGGTTGGAGCCGGTATTGCGCTCGGTGCCCGACACCGTGCCGCCGCGGTCCTGGTTGATACGGGAAATGCTTGCCTGCGCATCGATGAAGACCGAATTCTTGATTATTTCGCTGTTGCCGGTGGCGGCCAGGGCCTGACGGAAGCCGTCCAGGTCGCTGTTGTCGAGATACTTCTCGTAGGTGGCCGAATAGTTCAGGTTCAGCCGGGCACGGGCGCCCTGGCCATTGATCCGCAGCCCGCCGGTCAGTTCGGTGGCGAGATCGGATTCCCGGTTGGTGGAGACGCTGCGAACATTGTCCGTGACCGTCTCCTGTACTTCCGCGAAGGGCGTGAAGGTCCATTCGCCGGCCAGCGCCGCCGACGGAACACCCCCGAGCGAGGCGAGCCAAAGGCTGCAGGCCGCCACGCCGGGCCTCTGCCGCCTTCGCCTTTGCTGCGCTCCCCCGAGGTTCAACCCTGGCACTCCGTCAATCAGGCCTTCCGCCTTCCGTATTGCCCGTAACCATAACCATAACCACCGAATTCGTCCGAACTCGATGCGATCCGGGTCTTGTTGAGCACCAGATTGATCGTCGGGCAAGCGGTCAGTTGCCGAAGCGATGCTTCCAGGGCGGTTTGCGGCGTCTTTTCCGCCTCCACCACCACCACGATCTGCCCCACATGAAGCGCGATGACCGAAGGCTCGGTGCTGGCAAGGACCGGCGGCGAATCGAAGATGATGACCCGGTCCGGGTAGCGCCGGGCGAGATCGGTCACCAGCGTTTCCATGCGGCTGCTGGCAAGCAGCTCGGTTGCCCGCGATGTGGGCGCGCCGGCCGGCAGGATGGTCAGGTTGGGAATGTTGCTGCAACGCAACATGACGTCGGAAACCACCACGCCCTTGTCTTCCAGGAGGTCGATCAGGCCCGAACGCTCCTCGATCCCGAGCCGGGCGAGCACCGAGGGATTCATCACGTCGCCGTCGACCAGCAGCACGTTCAGGTCGGGTTCCGAGGCGATACTCATGGCGAGATTGATGGCGGTGAAGGTCTTGCCTTCGCCCGGCACCGAACTCGTCACCATGATGACATGGGCATTCTCGGTCCGGCCCTCGTCGGAAAACGCCTTCAGCAGCAAGGGGCGCTTCAGGAGGCGATACTCTTCGGAGATCAGCGTCTTGTCGCCCTTGGGCGAGACCATCCCGGCCAACAGCAGACGGTTCACGTCGATGCTGATGGTCTGGCTCTCTCTCGTCTTGAGCGTGGAGCCGGCGGCGGCGGCGGGCGCGGGCGATCCGGGCGCGGGGAGGGGCCTGTTGGCCGGCGGCGCCGGCGGTGCGGCATCTCTCTGGCGGAGCTTCTCGGCCGCGCGTTGCATGAGGTTGAGCGGTGTATCCTCGGTCATCGGATCAGCTCAGCCCGGGCAGTTTGAGATTGAGGGGGAAGCGCGAGGCGGCAAGCAGGATGCCGCCGAAGGCGAGCAGCAGGATGGCGCAGGCGGTGCCGAAGGTGAGCACCCCCATGATCCGCCGCCGCCGATCCATGGCGGTCTGCAGCTTCGAAACGGCGCCGAGAACGGGATAGGAGAATGCCCGGCGCAGCCGCGAAACCGTCGACACCGTGTCGTCCAGCAGGGTCAGCAACACGCAGAGAGCCGCGCCAGCTCCCAGCCCGACAGCCAGCGCTGCCGTCGCGAAAACCAATCGCGGCGGGCCGGAAGGCGACGTTGGCATCACCGGCGGATCGATGATCCGGAACTGGAATGACGAATCGCGCCGGTCATCCTTCGCCTGAGCGAGGCGGGCGGATTCGCGGCGTTGCAGCAGCTCGTCATATTGGGTTTTCAGGATGCCGTAATCGCGATCCAGATTGGCGGCCTTGGCTTCGAGGTCGGCTGCTTCGGACGCTTGCGACAACCTGCGCCGGTATTCCTCCTCCGCCTCGTTCAGTCTCAGCTCCGCCAGGGCGGCATCCGCCTCCATCTCGCTCAATCGCAGCTTCAATTGCTGGAAGACCGGATTGGGCTGAGAGGCGCGTGACATGCGCGAAGCGGTGTCGGCCGGCCGGTCCCGATTTTCCTGCGCAGATCTCTTGCGCTCAGCCTCCAGGTCGGCCTTCAGGCGAGCAATCTGACGTTTCGTTTCGGCCACATCCGGATGCTTGTCGGTAAAGCGGAGGGTGAGAGAATCGAGTGTTCGCTCCTGCTCCTGGAGCCTCGCGGCCAGAGCCGCCTCCTGCGCTGACAGCTGCGGGCCGGAATTCTGGCTCATCATCACCATCGGAGCGACATCAACTGTCACCGATTCCGGCGTAGCGGCAACTTGTCGGCGTAGTGAGTCGAGACGACTGTTGGCATCGCTGCGAGCACGCTTCGCCGCCTGAAGCTGTGCCTCCGCGTTGGCTACGACCTGAGCCGCCGTACCTTCGCGCGGAAGCTTGCCGATGTTGCTCTGCTTGAACTGCGCCAGACGCTTCTCCGCAGCCTGCAGCTGAGCTTCGTAGTCTGCGATCTGCCGGTTGATGAAGGCCTGGGCCTGTTCCATTTCGCGGCGCGTATCGCCGACGTTGGTTTCCACGAAGATCGACAGCAGCGATTGCACGACCTTGAGGCCGGTGCGCGGGTCGCTGCTGGCATAGGTGATGTTGAACAGGTTCTTCGTGCCGCGCTCAGGGGTCACCGCAACGACTTTCCCGAGGTTGGCCAGAGCCACGTTCAGGTCGTTTGGCGACTTGATATTGAGGTCCATATCCGCCATGCGGATGACCCGCTCGAGGTTCGGCCGGGCGAGCAGGGTTCGCTGCATGACCTCGACCTGCTGGGTGGTGTTCGTTTCCACCGTCAGGCCGCGCAGCAGCGGGGCGAGCAGGGTGTCGGTATCGACGTAGACTCTCGCCCTGACGTTGTATTGATTGGGCAATGTCGCGACGATTGCCCAGCCGCCGATGCAGATCACCCAGGCCAAAGCCAAGCCGTACCAGCGACGCTTCCAGGCGCCTCGGGCATAGCTCAGGAGCTGAGCGAGCACTTCGGCGAAATTATTCATCCTGACACCGCTTTCTCGCTTTCATCATGGCCGTATCCGGCGCGCTCGCGCGGGCGCCAACCGGGGGCGACGACAAGAATCCGATGAAAAGCAGAATAAAAACTTAACCAAGGACCACCGCCAGGTCCGTCGCGATCAGAACCAGGATTGCGGGATGATCAGGATGTCTCCCGGCAGGACGGGAGCATTGGCCTCCACCTTGCCGTCCTTCAACAGGTCGTCCAGCGCAACCCGGTAGTAGGTTTCCTTGCCGCCTTCCTTGCGAACGATCACCGCGCGGTTGCCGGCTGCGAAGGGCGTCAGGCCACCGACCTGGATCATCACGTCCAGGATCGACATGTGCTCGCGGAAGGGAATGGCGCGAGGCGCAGCGGCTTCACCCACCACCCTGATCTGCTGGGTGAAGGGGCCCACGAAGCCCGTCACGATGACGGTGACGACCGGTTCCTGGACATACTGCTTGAGCTGGTTCTCGACGTCCCGGGCCAGTTCGGACGGGCGCTTGCCCGCCGCCTGAACGTCCTCGATCAGCGGCGTGGAGATGCGGCCGTCCGGACGGACCGGCACGTTCGACGACAGTTCGGGGTTCCGCCATACGAAGATGTTCAACTGGTCGCCCGGACCGATCAGGTAGTCCGGCGACTGATTGCCGCCCGGCGCGGCCGGCAGATCCTGGTATCCGGAACACCCTGCCAGTCCGAAGAGGGCGAAGGCGGCGGCAAAGACGGTACGGATGGCGAGATGGCGGCTGGACAACGTCACGGCGCTCCTCATGGTCCCCTCGGCGCGATCGGGTCGGCCTGCTGCCCGATGGATACGGAATGCAGCGCACCCGACCGCAATACGACGATCAAATTGTTACTACTTTCAAAATCCCGTATAGCACAACGCCGAAGTTGTGTCATGGCATCGGAGCGATGAAGGGTGCGGATTTGCTCGATTCGTCGCTTTGGCGCAACGGTTTGCATGATTCCGGTCGAATGGCGCGCCAATTCGGCCTCAACCGGGCGCCTTGACCACGCATGACCGACCGACCGATCCGGCTCCTGACCTTCTCGACCCTCTACCCGAATGCGGCCAATCCCAGCCACGGCGTCTTCGTGGAAAACCGGCTGCGGCATCTTCTGGCCAGTGGCGAGGTCGAAAGCCGTGTGGTGGCGCCGATACCCTGGGCCCCGGTCGGCCTTCCTCTGCCCGATGACTATGCCAAGGCGGCAGCCGCGCCGCGAAGGGAGGTCAGGCACGGAATCGCGGTGGAGCATCCACGCTATCTGGTGGTGCCCAAGATCGGGATGAACTGGACGCCGGCCTCCCTGCTTCGGGCCGGCCGCAAGGCGGTGCGCGACCTGTCCGCGGCGGGCTATGAATTCGACCTGATCGATGCGCATTACTTCTATCCCGATGGGGTCGCCGCCGCCCGGCTTGCCACGGAGTTGGGAAAGCCCCTCACCATTACCGCCAGGGGCACCGATATCAGCCTCATCCCCGAATTCCCCGGTCCGCGGCGCATGATCGTGGACGCCGCCGGACGGGCGGATGGAATCATCACGGTCTGCGCGGCTCTCAAGGATGGTCTGGTCGAACTCGGCGCCGCCGCGGACAAGATCCGCGTGCTCCGCAACGGAGTCGATCTCGTCACCTTCCGTCGCGGTGATCGCGCCGCGGCGCGGGCGGCGCTTCGGCTCGACCGGCCGGCCTTGCTGTCGGTCGGCCACCTGATCGAGCGCAAGGGACACGACCTCGTCATCAGGGCGATGGCGGAACTGCCCGAACTGCTGCTGCTGATCGCCGGCGACGGGCCGGAGCGGGCGGCGCTCCAGGCCCTCGCCGAAACGCTCGGCGTCGCCGATCGGGTCCGCTTCCTGGGCCGGTTGCCTCATGAAGGGTTGCGGGACGTCTATGAAGCGGCGGATATCCTGGTGCTGGCATCCAGCCGCGAAGGCTGGGCCAATGTTCTCCTGGAAGCCATGGCCTGCGGGACACCGGTCGTCGCTTCCAATGTCTGGGGTACCCCCGAGGTCGTCGAGGCACCGGAGGCGGGCGAACTGATGGATGAACGCACACCATCGGGCGTCGCGCGCGGCGTCCGCCGTCTGCTGGACCGGTTGCCCGACCGGGCGGCGACCCGCGCCTATGCGGAACAGTACAGCTGGGACGACACGACGCGGGGACAGATCGATCTGTTCCGTTCGATACTCGACCGGCGCAGGATCGCCGGGGCACAGCGGTAGTGCGCGACATGACCTCGGATCACCTGCGGCAACTCGAGCAGCGCACGATCTACATCCTCCGCGAGGCCTACAGCCGGGTGAAGCCGCTCGGCATGCTGTGGTCGATCGGCAAGGATTCGAACGCCCTGCTCTGGATGGCGCGCAAGGCCTTCTTCGGGAACGTGCCTTTCCCGGTCATTCAGCTCGACACCGATATGGAGCTGCCGGAGGTCTACGCCTTCCGAGACCGCATCGTGCCGGAATGGAACCTTCGCCTCCAGGTCGAGCATTGCCCGCCGGAGGCGGAGATGGACCAGACGCTGCCGCCGGCAACGCGCGCCGCCGCCCGGAAGACGGAAGGCCTGAAGAACCTGATCCGCCGCCAGGGCTATCGCGGCATCCTGCTCGGCATCCGGCGCGACGAGCAGTCGACGCGGGCGAAGGAGCGCGTCTTCAGCCCGCGCGGAATCGACGGCGCCTGGGATTTCCGCGATCAGCCGCCGGAATTCTGGGATCAGTACAAGACCGATGTCCCGGACGGCGCGCATCTTCGCATCCATCCGTTGCTGCATTGGACCGAGTTGGACATCTGGCTCTACACGCGCCAGGAGGGCATTCCGATCGTGCCGCTCTACCTGGCCCGCGACGGCAAGCGTTATCGTTCGCTGGGCGAGAAGAACATAACGTTTCCGATCGACAGTAACGCGTCCTCCATCGACGAGATCATCGCCGAACTCGAGACCACGCGCATGCCTGAACGTGCGGGCCGGGCGATGGATCACGAGGCGGAGGACAGCTTCGAGCGTCTTCGCACCACGGGCTACATGTGATGGTCGATGCGGCGCAGCTTCGCCTGGTCGTCGTCGGCCATGTCGACCACGGCAAGTCCACCCTGATCGGCCGCCTGCTCCACGACACCGGCAGTCTGCCCGATGGCAAGGCCGAGGAGGTTCGGGCGATCAGCGCCAGGCGCGGCATGCCGGTCGAATGGTCATTTGTGCTGGATGCCCTTCAGGCCGAGCGCGACCAGGCGATCACCATCGACACCACCCGCCTATGGTTCCGGACGGCGCGGCGCAGCTGCGTGATCATCGATGCGCCTGGGCATCGCGAATTCCTGCGCAACATGATCAGCGGCGCGGCGGAGGCGGATGCGGCCATCCTGGTCGTGGATGCGCAGGAGGGGATGCGCGAACAGACGCGCAGGCACGCCTATCTGCTGCATCTGCTCGGGATCACCCAGGTCGTCGTCGTCGTCAACAAGATGGATGCCTGCGGCTTCAGCGAGGCAAGGTTCCGTGAGGTTGGATCCGCCGCGACCGGGTATCTGGCCCGTATCGGGCTGCATCCGGTCGCGGTGATTCCGATCGTCGCACGCGATGGCGACAATCTCGGACAAGCTTCGGGCAGAATGCCCTGGTACGGCGGGCCGAGCCTTCTCGAATCCCTCGACGGGCTGCTCGTGGCAGCGCCGGATTCCACCCGACCGCTCCGATTGCCGATCCAGGATGTCTACAAGTTCGACGAACGGCGCATCCTGGTCGGCCGCGTCGAGGCGGGCAGGCTCAGGGTGGGTGACAGCTTGTTGTTCTCTCCCTCCAACCGCAGCGCCCGCGTGGCGACGATCGAAAGCTGGGGACCGGGGAACGCGCCGTTGGAGGCCGGGGCCGGAGATTCGGTGGGCTTCACCCTGGACGAACCGGTCTTCGTCGAGCGCGGCGACGTCGCCAGCCATCACGACCAGGCGCCGAAGCTGAGCCCGCTGTTCCGCTGTCATCTGTTCTGGTTGTCCGATCGTCCTCTCGTGCCGGGACGGAGCCTGCGTCTCAAGCTGGCCACCGATGAGGCTCGCGTCAGTGTCGAGACGGTCGAGCGTGTCGTCGACACCGAGACCTTGGAGCCCGTGGACCGGACCGAGGTTCGCCGCAACGATATGGCGACGGTGGTGCTGCGCTGCCGGGAACTGCTGTCGCTCGATCCGCATGCCGAGAGTCCGGCCACCGGCCGATGCGCGCTGATCGACGGATTCGACACCGTGGCCGGTGGCGTGATCGATCTCGTCGGCTTTCCCGACCAGCGCCCGACGGTGCAGCGCCGGTCCTCGGATCTCTACATGGTCGAGCACCTCCTCTCCGCGGAAGCGCGGGCGGCGCGCAACGGGCATGCGGGCGCCGTCATCTGGCTGACCGGATTGTCGGGGGCCGGCAAGTCGACGCTTGCGATGCAGGTCGAGCGTGAGCTGTTTGCACGGGGCTATGCCATCTATGTTCTGGACGGCGACAACGTGCGCCGCGGGCTGAACGCCGATCTCGGCTTCGCACCCGAGGATCGGGCGGAGAACATACGCCGGGTGGGCGAGGTGGCGGCGCTGTTCGCCGATGCCGGCGTCGTCGTCATCACCGCCTTCATCTCGCCCTACAGGGCCGATCGCGAACGGGCGCGGGCGGCGGCGGCCGGCTGCTTCCACGAGGTCTATGTCCGGGCGGATCTGGCAACCTGCGAACGGCGCGACCCGAAGGGTCTCTACCAGCGCGCCCGCAGCGGCGCGGTCGCGGAATTCACCGGCATCTCCGCTCCCTACGAGGAGCCGGAAGATCCGGAACTGCTGGTGGATACGGCCGAGAACAGCCTCGAAGCCTGCGTTGCGGCCGTGGTCCGCTACGTCGTCGAGCGCACCGCGATTTCAGCGGGCTGAACGGCGTCAGGCCGCTTCTGCCAGGACCTTGCGCTGCGGCAGGTTGACGGTGACGACGGTGCCGACATCGGGCTCGCTCTGGATGTGCATGACGCCGCCATGCAGTTCGACCAGCACCTTGGTCAGCGGCAGCCCGAGCCCGGTACCTTCGTACTTGCGCGCGAGGCGCGTATCGACCTGACCGAAGGGCGTCAGCGCCACCACGATATCTTCCGGTCGCATGCCGATGCCGGTATCCGAGACGATGAACTGCACGGCGCCGTCCTGCGCCTGGCCGGCCAGCAGGCTCACGGTGCCGCCGGGGTTGGTGAACTTGACCGCATTGGACAGGAGGTTGAGCAGTATCTGCCGCAGCTTCACCGGATCGGCGAGCACTTCCATGCCCTCGGGCGGGGGCACCACATCGAGCTTGAGCCCGGCTTTCGTACATTGGTCGGCGATGATTGCCCGGCACTCGCCCAGCATCTGCGAAACGCCGATCGGCTGGGGAACGACGCTGAGCTTGCCCGCCTCGCTCTTGGAAATGTCGAGGATGTCGTTGATCACCTCGAGGAGGTGCCGGCCCGAACTCAGGATGTGGGTGGCGAATTCCTGGTACTGCGGCGTGCCGATCGGACCGAACATCTCGCCGGCCATGATCTCGGAGAAGCCGATCACCGCGTTCAGCGGCGTCCGCAGTTCATGGCTCATGTTGGTGAGGAAGTTCGTCTTGGCCCGGTTCGCAGCCTCGGCGCCGTCCTTGGCCAGCCTGAGTGCCGCTTCGCGTTCCTTCAACTCGCTGATATCGGACCAGATGACCACCGTGCCGCCGTCCCGGGTGGGGCTTCGGCTCACCCGCAGCCACCTGCCGTCGGCCAGCCGGCCCTCGCCCGTGCCGCCATCCTCCGCATGGGTCAGGACGCCCTGTTCCGCCACCAGGCGCTGGAAGGCAGCGAACAATGCGCCCGGGACCAGCACATGCGCCACCGCCGCGAAGAAGGCTTTCGCCTGCGAATTCACGATCAGGATCCGGTCGTCGTCATCGACCAGGACCACCGCTTCCGGAGATCCCTCGATGGCGCCGACCAGCCGCATCTGGGCGGATTGCCGGCGCGCTACCTCGCGGGCCATCATCTCGCGCAGGCTGGCCTGCATCCTCGCCATCGCGGCGAGGAGGGCGCCGGTTTCGTCGCGGCTGCTTTGCGGCACCTCGAAGGACAGGTCGCCGTCGGCGATGCGCCGGGCGACGTCCGAGGCGGCCTTGATCGGGCGGACGATCCGGCGGGCCAGAACGAAGGTCAGCAGCGCGGTCAGCATGAGGGCCGCCGCGCCGCCGGTTACCTGTAGCCAGCGGGTCGCCTCGATGGTCGAAAGCGCGCGCTGCCGATGCAGGAAGCTCTCGCCGGCCGTCAGTTCGACCAGGAGGTCGAGGTCACCGGCGATGCTTTCCGCCAGCGCGTCCATCGCAGGCCATTCCCCGTCCGCGTCCCGATGGCTTCGGATCTCGCTCCACTCCGCGAACGTCCGGCGGATGCGGGCGATGGCCGCAGGCGCATCCGTCGACGTGCCCCGCGCCTCGGCAATGGCGAGGTCGGCGGCGAAGTCCTCGGCGAGCCGGTCGAGGCGTGCATCCAGGGTCTCGCGTCCCGCCGCTTCGGTGGTCGATCTGTAGCGCACCGCGACCTCTCGCATCGCGGCGAAATTCGCCAGCGCCGAACGCGCGTGGCTGATCGTCATCAGCGGGCGGTCGAAAGTCTCCACCACCAGGCTGCCGGCCTCGTGGATACCATGCACGGCATACCCGCCCATGGTCGCGACGATCAGCGTGATGGCGCCGAAGGCCGCGAGAATCTTGCCCCTGATCGAGAGGCGGATGGCGGGCAGGTGCCGGAGCGTCTTCATCTCTCGTGGATTTGTAGTGTTGCCCGATTAACGGTGAATTAAGGATGCGGCTGGACAGTCCGGTGCCTGTCCGGAGACTTCGGGTCGGCTTTATGCGTCTGGATATTCTCGCAGTTTTCACGTCGGCCTTACTCGGTGGCGTCGCTCTGGCAGCCGCGGTGGAGCCCCTTCGGGTCGAGCAGCGCGCCAAGATGTTCGAACCGAGCACCTTGTCTCTTACGCGCGGCGCCGTGGTGCGGATCAACAACGACGACCCGTTTATCCACCACATTTACGTCGATTCGCCGGCCTTCAAGTTCGATTCGGGCGACCACCGGCCGGGCAGGATCGTCGAGATCAGGTTCGAGGAACCGGGCGACTACGTCGTGCAATGCGCGATCCATCTGAAGATGCGGCTTCACGTCTCCGTGCGTTGACTGGCACCGCCACGCGCCAGGTCCACCCTCAAAAGACCAGTTCCATCCAGCAAGAAGGAATTCCCCGGATGCACACCTACTCCCGAGCGGCGGCTTTGGCCTTCTGCCTGTCCGCGGCGGCGACGGCGGGCGAGGCGGCGACGCTCACCGCCCTCACCACGGACGAGCGGCTGATCGCGATCGACACCATCACCCTCAGGGCCTCGGCACCCGTGCGGGTCACCGGCATCGAGGGGCGGTTGCTCGGCATCGACGTGCGCCCGAAGGGCAAGAAGCTCTATGGCATCACCGACGCGGATATCATCTACACCATCGATCCGGCTTCGGGCGCGGCGACGCGGGTGTCCAAGCTGTCCATCCCCTTCGCCCACGGGGGGCGGGCGGTGGTCGATTTCAACCCGCAGGCCGATCGCCTGCGGCTCCTCGGCATCTCCGGCATCAGCTATCGGGTGAATGTCGATACCGGCGCCGTCATTCTCGACGGCATGCTGAAGTACGGGCCCAATGATTCCGCCGCCGGCAAGCAGCCCTTCGTGACCGCCGGCGCCTATACCAATGCGATGCCCGACGCCAAGGGCACCGAACTGATCGACCTCGACACCGCCGCCGACACGCTCCTCCTGCAGAGCCCGCCAAATGACGGCGTGCTGCAGACCCGCGGAAAGCTGGGTGCCGATCTCGACGGAGCCACGGCCTTCGACATCCTGCTCGACGAAAAGGACGACAACGTCGGCTTCGTGCTGTCGAAGGGCGTGCTCCACACGATCGATCTCGACAACGGCAAGCTGACCCGGCGCGGCCCGGTAGCGGGCCTGCCGATGGTGATCGATATCGCGGTCTGGCCGGTGAAATAATCGCCCGCCCGCTTTCGCCGCTGCCGGGCAGGCGCTAGCCTGCCCGGCAATGCGCGAGAGAATCAAAAGCCTGCAGCTCTCCGACCTGGGCGGCTTCGCGGTCTATGCGGTGCGCCGCTTCATCGGGGACAGCGGCCTGCAGCTGGCCGGCTCGCTCACCTATACGACCCTGCTGGCGCTGATCCCGAGCGCGGTGGTCGCCCTTTCCATCGTCGCCGGATTCCCGTGGTTCGAGCCGATCCGCGAGCAGATGCTGCAGGCGATTTTCGCCAGCCTGCTGCCGGACACCATCGGATCGGTGCGCGGCGAGTTCGACAGTTTCGCCGCCAATGCGGGCAAGCTCGGCCTGGTCGCGCTGGCCGGCATGGCGGTGACGGCGGTCATGACGCTCGCCGCCATCGAAGGCGCCTTCAACACCATCTGGCGCGTGCACGACAAGCGCTCCACCGGCAGCCGCCTCAGCATCTACTGGTCGATCCTGACGCTCGGGCCGCTGCTCTTCGGCGGCAGCCTGTCGCTGTCGAGCTATCTGTTCGCCGTCGTCAATGACGTGGGCTTCGGCGAGATCGCGCCCTCCTGGGTGAAGTCGGCGGCGCTGCTGCCGCCGCTCATCGCCTGGATCGGATTCGCCTGGCTCTATTTCACCCTGCCCAACCGCTCCATCCGGCCGTCGCATGCGCTTCTGGGCGGCTTCGTGGCCATGCTCCTGTTCGAGGGGCTGAAGCGCGGCTTCGCCTGGTATGTGGCGACCTTCCCCTCCTACCAGGCGATCTACGGCGCGCTCGCGGCGGTGCCGATCCTGCTCGTCTGGACCTATCTCGCCTGGAGCGTCACCCTGTTCGGCGCCGTGATCACCGCCTCCCTGCCGGACTGGCGGCATCGGGCGCGGCTGGGCGAAGGCGGCACGCCGGGACCGGCGCCGCGCCTGTCCATCGCGCTGGCGCTCCTGATGGCGGCTCGGCGCGCGGCGGTCGCCGGCCAGTCGATCCGGCGGCGGGATCTGCTGGCGGCGAGCCATGCGGCGCCCGATATCGAGGACGACGTGCTCGACAAGCTGTCCCGGCAGAATTTCCTGGCTCGCTCGCCGGGCGATCGCTGGATGCTGTCCCGCGACCTCGCCTCCGTCACCCTCTACGATCTGGTCTCGGCGCTCGATCTGGCTCCCTTCGGTGGTGGCCAGACCGCGGATGACGCCTGGGCTGCGCCCTATCGGGAGATCGTGGAAAAGGTCGATGCCGACCAGCGCGAAATCATGGCCATCCCGCTGGACCGCCTGCTGGCGACCGTGCCGCCGCCGCCGCCACCCGAATCCCTTGCAACGCCGCCGGAGGGGGCACTACCCTCTCCCGCGTCGACGGTTCCCGAGAGGGATTGAAAGGGAACAGGGAAGGGGTGTGTACCCCCGGCCCTGGCTGCCCCCGCAACTGTAAGCGACGAGCTTGCGCCATCTGTGACCACTGGAGCGATCTGGGAAGGTCGGACGCAGGCGACGACCCGCGAGCCAGGAGACCTGCCGCCGACAGTCGCCCACCGTAGGACGGGGTTCTTCCGACGGTCCGGTTTACCCGCGCGTGGCGACGACGGGACGGATGTTGTCGCTTTCGGGGGAACCGGCGTGGTTTGCCATGTCGTCGTCTATCGCGGGATCTCTACAGGCCGGCTTTCGCCGGTCGTCTTGTCGTCTGCATGCGCTGGAACGGACACCGCCTTGCGGTGGGCTCATCCGCACTCGGAGGGAGTCCATCCATGCAACGTCCCGCGCTTCTGTTGTCCACCGCATTGCTTTCCACGCTCGCTGCCGCCGCCGCTGCGCCCGCTGCGGAGGAACAGTCCCGCCTGCTACCCGAACTCGTAGTCAGCGCCTCCCTCGTGGAGACGGCATTCGATACCGTCGGCAGTTCCATGACGGTGATCGATCGCCGTGATCTCGACAATCGGCAGGCGCGGCTCGTCTCCGACGTCCTGCGCGAAGTGCCGGGCCTCGCCGTCACGCGCACCGGCGGACCCGGGACCCAGACGCGCCTTCATATCCGCGGTGCCGAAGGAAACCACACACTGGTGGTGATTGACGGCATCGAAGCCAACGATCCCGCGGGCGGATCGGAATTCGACTTCGGTCAGTTGCTGGCCGAAGACATAGAGCGGATAGAGGTGGTCCGCGGCGCCCAGAGCGCCCTTTGGGGTTCGGATGCCATTGGCGGGGTCGTCAACATCACCACCCGAAGAGGCGAGGGACCGCTTTCGATGCGTCTCGGTCTGGAGGCGGGATCGCGCAACACGACCCAGACATCGGGCAATCTGTCGGGCGGTGGCGAGGGGTATCACTACGCCTTCTCGCTCAATCGCTTTCGGACCGACGGGATATCCGCGGCCAGCCGGCGGAATGGCAACACCGAGGAAGACGCCTTCCTGAACAAGAGCGCTGCCGCCAAGTTCGGCTTCAGCCCGCTCGGCATCCTGTCCTTCGACTTCGCCGGCCGGATCGAGCGGGCGGAAGCCGAAACCGACGGCTTCGCGGGCGGCACGGGTGCGGTGGACGATGCGTCCTCCTACGCATACACCCGCCGCTATGGCCGCGGGCAGGCGACGTTGAAACTTTTCGACGGCGCGTGGGAGCATCGCCTGGGTGCCGCCATCACGGATACCGACAATACATCCTTCGACGGTTTCGGCGGCGCCTTCGCCAACGAGGGGCGCAAGCGGAAACTCGACTACCGGACCAGCCTGTTCTTCGACACGCCCATTCTTGCGCAGGCGGAACACACGCTCACGCTGGCGGCGGAAGCCGAGAAGGAGCGTCTGACTTCGGCCTTCGCCCTGGGCGGCGAGATCGGCAACGACGGCTATGTCGCGGAATATCGCGTCAACGCCTTCTCCAGGCTTTCCGTCTCGGCGGCGTTTAGATTCGACGACAACGAGCGTTTCGACGATGCCGCGACCTATCGGCTGACCGCTTCCTACTCGTTGCCCGAATGGGGCACGCGCTTCAAAGCCTCGCATGGGACCGGCGTCAAGAACCCGACGCTCTTCGAACTCTTCGGCTTCACCACCGGATTCGTCGGTAATCCGAATCTCCGGCCTGAGCATGGCCGGAGCTTTGATGCCGGTGTCGAGCAGAGGTTCTGGGACGGCCGGGCGGTGTTGGACGTGACCGGCTTCGCCAACCGGATCGACGACCTGATCGGCCTGGTCGGCTTTCCCGGAACCTCCGTCAACCTGCCGGGGACATCGAAGATCGAAGGCATCGAACTGGCGTTGCACATGCAGGCGACCGAGGGGCTGCGCCTGGGTGCCAGCTATACCTTCAGTGATGGCGAGGACGCGGCGGGGCGGGCTCTGGTCCGCCGGCCGCGGCACATCGCCTCCGCGAACGCGGCCTGGCGCTTCGCCGGCGGGCGCGGCAGCCTCAATCTGGGACTGAAGTACAACGGTTCCAGCATCGACACACGCTTCGACGCTTCCTTTACGCCTTCGCCCGTCCGCCTCGACGGCTATTGGCTGGTGGACCTCGCTGCTTCCTATGCCCTTACCGATCAGGTCGAGGTCTTCGGCCGCATCGAGAACCTCCTGAACCATGACTATCAGGAGGCATTCACCTATGGCTCGGTCGGCTTCGGCGCCTTCGCCGGACTGAGGATGCGATACTGAACGCGCAGGCGCCGGTGGGTCCGCGCCTCATGTCAAATAGCGCGAATGAAGAGAAATATCTTCCAATTTTTGAAATATTCCTCTATGATGCTCATTTTTGGGAGGAGACAGGCATCTCCGGGCGGATTGCGTGGCTCCGGGCCTTTCGTATTGCTCTCGCTACGGTGCCTTCAGCCCGTGCTGTCACGGCTATGTCCATGATCACGACCCCGGCCGTCGGCGTCGATCCGGGACAGGCGGACAAAAATGTCCGCGCCGATGCAAAGCTCTCGGCCGAACTGGCGGTACAGGCGAGGAAGCCGGCGGGAAGCGTTGGACCGATTTGGCGAAACCCGGCTCCGATTGGGCCGGAGCCGGCCGGGGCTGGTCTCCGCTTGGCGCGAATTGGCTCGAATTGGCTGACTTAGGCGACGGTGGAATACCGCGGGAAGAGGAGATATATAAATAAAAACAATCGCTTACCTCGTTCCGGGGCCCGGGCCGGGCAGGCGGGCCGTGCGGGTGTGCAAGGGCGGACGGAAATGGCCGGTGGCCATCTCGGCCAGACGGCCATTTCTGGCCGCGCCCGCCGGCGGTGCGGCGGACAAATTTGTCCGCGACGGGTTCCGCGGGCCGAACCAACCGTCCGCCGGAAATTTCCCCGCCACGGTTGCCCGCGCCCCCGCTCGGGACTAGATCGGCACATCCAATCGGAATGCACAGGGAGTGACGCCATGGCCGCCTTGCCGGAGATGATGACCGCGATCGAGATCGTCGGCCATGGCGGGCCCGACGTATTGAAGCCGACCCGGCGCCCGGTCCCCAAGCCCGGTCCGGGCGAGGTGCTGGTGCGGGTGCGTGCCTGCGGCGTCAATCGCCCCGATGTGCAGCAGCGTCTCGGCGGCTATCCGCCGCCGCCCGGCGCCCCCGACATCCCCGGTCTCGAGATCGCGGGCGAGATCGTGGGCCTCGGGCCCGAGGTCGAAGGCGGCTGGAAGCTGGGCGACGGGGTCTGCGCGCTGGTGATCGGCGGCGGTTATGCCGAATATTGCACCGCCCCGGCGGCGCAGTGCCTGCCCATCCCGCGCAGCTACGACATGGTCCGCGCCGCGGCCTTGCCGGAAACCTTCTTCACCGTCTGGACCAATGTCTTCGACCGCGGCCGTCTGCAACCGGGGGAAAGCATCCTGGTCCATGGCGGGGCGAGCGGCATCGGTACCACCGCCATTCAGCTCGCCAAGGCCTTCGGCGCGACCGTGTATGTCACCGCCGGCAGCGCCGAACGCTGTGCCGCCTGCGTCAAGCTCGGCGCCGATCGGGCCATAAACTACAAGACCGAGGATTTCGCCGCGGTGGTGAAGGACCTGACGCAGGGTCGCGGCGTCGATGTCGTGCTCGACATGATCGGCGGCGCCTACCTGGCGCAGAACCTGAACAGCCTCGCCCTGGAAGGCCGGCTGGTGATCATCGCGCTGCTCGGCGGACCGAAGGGAGAGGCGGATCTCGCGCGGGTGATGGTGCGGCGTCTCACCGTCACCGGCGCCACGCTCCGGCCCCGTACCGTGGCGCAGAAGGCCGAGATCGCCGCGTCGCTGCGTTCCAGGGTCTGGCCGCTGCTCGACGCGGGCACGATCGCGCCGGTGATCGACCGCGTTCTGCCGCTCGATCAGGCCGCCGCCGCGCACCACGCGATCGATGGTGATCACATCGGTAAAATCATGTTGACGGTGCCTTGATGGCAGGGTTTTGTCGGATCATCCATTGCATCCCTGCGTTTCAGCATAGTGAAGCCGGTGCGTCGCAGACGGCGCCGGCGAAGGAGAACCCATGAACCGACCCTTGATGCCGAAGGCGACGGCCGTCTGGCTGGTCGAGAACACGTCGTTGACTTTCGAACAGATCGCCGATTTCTGTGGTTTGCACCCGCTCGAGGTGAAGGGCATTGCCGACGGTGAAGTCGCCGCCGGCATCGTCGGCATGGACCCGATCGTCAATGCCCAGATCACCCGCGAGCAGCTCGACCGCGTGCAGGCCGATCCGAAGGCGCGGCTGGCGCTGATCAAGCCCGCCGTGGAACTACCGAAGAAGAAGGGCCGCGGCGCGCGCTACACCCCGGTGTCCAAGCGCCAGGACAAGCCGGACGCGGTGGCCTGGATCGTGAAGTACCATCCGGAAGTGACCGACGCGTCGATCTCCAAGCTTCTCGGCACGACGAAGAACACCATCCAGCAAATCCGCGACCGCTCGCATTGGAACTACCAGAACATCCGCCCGCGCGACCCGGTCGGACTGGGCTTGTGCAGCCAGATCGACCTGGACGAGGTCGTGCGCAAGGCGCAGGGCCGCCGCCAGGCGATGCAGATCGACGAGGATGTCGACCTGCCGACGCCGATCGACGAGATGGTCGAGCGCGAGGCGGCCCGGGAGTCGGCCCCGGAAGAAGAGGACGTCCCGACCGTCGAGAGCGTATTCGGCAACAGAGGCTGAGGGGCGAGCGGGGGGCTCCCGCGGCGGAAGCGAGGGCAATCCGGAACCTTTGGCGGTCCGATGCGTTGTGTGCAGCGTGAAACAACGCTGTCGCATTGCGCGGCGACCGGCAAAAGGGACTGCCTTCATGACCTTCGACACCAGAAAGTTCGTTCGCCTCGGCTTCGCGTTGCTCGTTCCGGCCATGCTGGCTGCCTGCAATACCGTCGAAGGCGCCGGCAAGGACATCAAGAGCGGCGGGAAGGCGATCGAGGACACCGCCCGGGACGTCAAGAACTGAACCGGCATCGCCGGGGGCGGCTGACCGCCCCGGCGTGTTCGCCAACCGGGCCCCGTGGCTCACCTGATTGAGACTTTCCGTTCCTGGAGGATGACATGGCACGCGCACGCGCGGCCACGGTCGAGCGTCAGCTCAGCCGTGAACTCGATTCACTGAAGCAGCAGCTCGGGCAACTGACCGAACTGGTCGAACAGTACGGGCAGAAGAAGGGCGACGACGTCGCTGCCTCGCTCTCGGCCAAGGCGGCCGAGTTCCTCGATCTCGCCCGTTCGACCTCCGGTCGCATCGGCGACGAGTGGAGTTCCATCCTCGATCGCGGCGAGGCGCTGAAGCAGCGCGCCAGCGACGCGGCGGTGGCGGAGATCGATCGCGCCGAGGCGGTGATCACCGAGCGGCCATTCGCTTCCGTCCTGGCGGCGCTAGGGGTTGGCGCGGTGATCGGCTGGTGCCTCAGCCGGCGCTGACGATCATGACCAAATCGGGCAGCGTTCTCATCCTCAGCCTGCTCCGCGTGCTGATGCTGACCGGCGTCACGCGCGTCGAGCTGGCGGCGGTGCGGATGCTTCGCCGCTTCGCCGTCACGCTCGGACTCCTTCTGATCGGCGGCCTCGGCGTCGCCTTCCTGGCCTTGGCGGCGTTCCTCGGCCTGCAGGCTTCCTATGGCGGGCCGGCGGCGGCGCTGATCGTAGGCCTCGGCTGCGTGATCCTGGCCCTGGGCGGAATGGTGAGCGTGCTGCTCAACAATCGTATGCGCACCTGAAGGCGTCGCTTCAGTCGATCGGCTGAGGGCATTATATATGCTCCTCTGATCGAGAAGGGCGATGATAAACCTCCCCAGCCTGCGCCAGCTCCAATACCTCGATGCCCTGGCCGCGTCGCTCCATTTCGGGCGCGCGGCCGCCGCCTGCAACGTGACCCAGTCGACGTTGAGTGCCGGCATCAAGGAACTGGAGACGACGCTGGGGGCTTCCCTGGTCGATCGGACGCGCCGCTCCGTGCTGCTTACCCCGCTCGGCCGCGAGACAGTGGCGCGCGCGCGCGTGCTGATCGAACAGGCGAGCGACCTCCTCAACGCCGTCCGGGCGGGGGCCGAGCCCCTGTCGGGCACCTTGCGGCTCGGTGTCATCCCGACCATCGCGCCCTTCCTCCTGCCGCAGGCCCTGCGCCGCCTGCGGCGCAAATACCCGAAGCTCAAGCTCTATCTCCGCGAGGAGCGGACGGCGGTGCTGGTCGATGAACTGCAGGCCGGCCGCCTCGATCTCGTCCTGCTGGCGCTGCCCTGCGATTGCGGTGCCGCGGACCGCGCGCCCTTGTTCCGCGACCCGTTCCTGCTCGCCTGCCCCCCGGATCATCCCCTGGCCAAGCTGAAGCGCGTTCCGCCCGAGCGCATCGCGGAGGAACCGCTGCTGCTGCTCGAGGATGGGCATTGCCTGCGCGATCAGGCGCTGGCCGCCTGCGGGCGGGTCGATCGCCGCCTGATCGAGCCCTTCGCCGCCACATCGCTGCACACGCTCGTTCAGATGGTCGAGAACGGTCTCGGGATCACACTCCTGCCGAAGCTGGCTCTCGACAGCGGCCTGCTGCGCGGTACCCGGCTGGTGACGCGGCCGATCGAAGGCGAGGACGCGCACCGCGTCATCGGACTGGCTTGGCGGCAGGGCAGCGGTCGGCGCCCGGAGTTCGAGCTTCTGGGCAAGGAGATGCGTATTATCGAGGCCGACAAGACAGCGGGGGAGAAGACGCCATGAGTTCCGGTGGATTGCGGGCGCTGGCCGACACGCGGGAAGCCAAGCATGGCACCGCGGTGATGGAATTCTGCACGCCGGGGATCGGCCACATTCTCAAGGCGGCCGGTGCCGACTTCTGCTTCCTCGACATGGAGCATTCCGGGTTCGACCTGGGCGAGGTGAAGCGCACCCTGCGCTACTTCGAGGCGGCATCGCTGCCGGCCTTCGTGCGCCCGCCGTCGAAGACCTATCACCACATCGCCAATGTCCTCGACGCCGGGGCTGAGGGACTCCTGCTGCCGATGGTGGCATCGGCGGAGGAGATGCAGGGCATCATCCGCTCGATGAAGTACGTGCCCGAAGGGGGCCGCGGTGTCGCGCTCGGCATCGCGCATGACCGCTACCGGCCGGGCCCCGTGCTGGAGAAGCTCGCCGCCGCCAACCGCGACACCGTCGCCATCGCCCTGATCGAAACCCGGTCGGGGGTCGAGAACGTGGAAGCGATCGCCGCCGTCCCGGGCGTCGACGTGCTGTGGATCGGGCATTTCGACCTCTCCTGCAGCCTCGGCATCCCCGGGGCCTTCGAGCATACGGATTTCAAGGCCGCGACCGATCGGGTGGAGGCGGCGGCGCGCCGGCACGGCCGGGGCCTCGGCCGCCTGGTCGGCTCGGTGGAGGAAGGGCGGCTGCTGCGCCAGTCCGGCTACGAATGGATCTGCCTGCGCTCGGACATCGATCTGCTGCGCGATGCCCTGACCGCCGGGATAAAGGCGCTTCGGGAAGCCACCTGATAGACTCCCGCCCTTGACTGATTCGGGGCTGAAGCATGCCGCTCGACGAAGGGCAGAAACGGGAAATCGCGGAAGCGCGGGGTCAATCCGCCACCACCCGCCGGCCGACCGTGCCGGCGCTGGAGGAGATCCTGTTCGAACCGCTCCCGGTACTCGACCACGGCTTCGTGCGGGTGGTCGACTACATGGGCGACGACGCCGCGGTGGTGCAGGCGGCGCGGGTATCCTATGGCCGCGGTACCAAACGGGTGAGCGAGGACAAGGGCCTCATCAACTACCTGATGCGCCACCGGCACACGACGCCCTTCGAGATGTGCGAGATCAAGTTCCACGTGAAGCTGCCGATCTTCGTGGCGCGTCAGTGGATCCGCCACCGCACGGCCAATGTGAACGAGTATTCGGCCCGCTACTCGATCCTGGACAACGAGTTCTACCTCCCGGCCCGGGCCCAGCTGGCCGCCCAGAGCGCCGTAAACCGGCAGGGCCGCGGCGAGGTTCTGGAAGGTGCCGATGCCGACCGCGTGCTCGACCTCCTGAAGCGCGATTCCGAACAGGCCTATGCCGACTACGCCTGGATGCTGAACGAGGACGAGAAGGGGGAAGCGGCCGACCCGGCACGCAGCGGTCTCGCGCGTGAACTGGCCCGCATGAACCTCACGCTGAACTTCTATACCCAGTGGTACTGGAAGACCGACCTCTTCAACCTGATGCATTTCCTTTCGCTGCGCGCCGATTCCCACGCGCAATACGAGATCCGCGTCTATGCCGAGGCGATGCTGGACGTCCTGAAGCGCTGGGTGCCGATGACCCACGACGCCTTCGTCGACTACCGCATGGGCGGCTATTCGCTCTCCGCCAAGGCGCTGGCGGCGGTGAAGCTGATGATCGACGGCAAGCCGCTCGACCAGAAGGCAAGCGGCCTCAGCGCCCGCGAATGGCGCGAACTGATGGCGGCCCTCGGTCGCGAGTGACAAGAAACAAGGGAGAGAAGCGATGAACAGGTTGGATGGAAGGGTGTGTCTCGTTTCCGGTGCCGCCAAGGGCATCGGCGCCGCCATCGCGCAAGCATTCGCGGCGGCTGGCGGCACCGTGGTGGTCACCGATCTCGACGGTGCGGGGGCCGAGAAGACCGCCGCCGCGATCGTCGCTGGCGGCGGCAAGGCCGCCGGGCATCGCCATGACGTGACATCCGAAGCCGACTGGGAACGGGTGGTCGGTGCCGCGGTGGCGGCCTTCGGCGGCCTCGACGTGCTGGTGAACAATGCCGGCCTGTTCCTGGCCCGTGGCATCGAGGAGATGACGATCGAGGAATGGCGATGGCTGTCCGGCCCGAACCTCGAAGGCGTGCTGCTCGGCACCAAGCACGGTATCAAGGCGATGAAGGATCCGGCCCGCCGCAAGGGCTCTACGGGATCGATCGTCAACCTGTCCTCGATCGCGGGGCTGATCGGCTCGGCTCGCGTGTCCGCCTATTGCATGACCAAGGGCGGCGTACGCATCTTCACCAAGGCGATCGCCATGGAATGCGCCGAACTCGGCTACAACATCCGTTGCAATTCCATCCACCCCGGCATCATCGATACCGACATGGGCATGGCGGCGATGGACCGCCGGGCGCCCGGCGTCAACGATCCGGCCGAGAAGCGCAAGGCCGGCGCGCTCGCCCATCCGCTGGGCCGCATGGGCCAGGCCGACGACATCGCCCGGGCCGCTCTCTATCTCGCCAGCGAGGACTCCTCTTTCGTCACCGGAACCGAACTGGTCGTCGACGGCGGCATCACGGCGCGTTAACCCTCTGCGGACAGGATGGTCCGCATGTGGCAGCAGGATTTCGAACGCGACGGCTACGCGGTCATCCGCAATGTCTTCAGCCCGGCCGAGGTGGTGGCGCTCGCCGCCGCCTTCGACCGGGAAAAGGCGGCGGCACTCGCGCATGGCCGCAGCTTCCGCCACGGCAATCTCTACTACCGGGTGGGAAACGATCCCGTGCTCGGGCCGGTCGTACGGCTGGCACAATGGCCCTCCTACCATGACGCCGTGTTGGGGGCGGTTCGAACCGATCCCCGCATGTTGCAGATCATCGAGCCGCTGATCGGCCCCGACCTGAAGCAGATCATCAACCAACTGCACTGGAAGACGCCGGGGAGTTCGGCCGCCGAGTTCGCCTATCACCAGGACATCCGTTTCCGCCGCCCGCGCGAGGCTTATCGCGATCCCCTCGCCTATGTGCAGACCGGCCTCGCCCTCGACCCGCATACCCGGGCGAGCGGCGCGATGCGCGTCCTGCCCGGCAGCCATCGCCTGGGCGAGGTCGCGCTGAACGTCGCGGGCCGGGTCGGCGACAATGCCGCCGCCGAAGCCGCATTGACTGCCGCCGGGCTCGACCCTGGCAAGCTCGTCGACCTGGAGCTCGAACCGGGCGACCTCGCGCTCTGGGGCCTCTACCTGATCCACGGCTCGGGACGGAACACCACCGCCCGCGACCGCCGCTTCTACCTGAACGGCTATGTCGCCGCCGATACCTGCGACCGGGGTGAATGGGCCTTCCGCGGCGGCCGGCCTTGCACGCTGGGGACGCCACAGAAGGTGAGTTTCGAGGAGATCTTCACCCGGCCGGAACCGCACTACCCCGAAGGCTGATCAGATCGCGTTCATCCCGCCATCGACCAGCAGTTCCTCGCCGGTGATGAAGCGGGCGTCGTCGGAGGCGAGGAAGGCGACGGCGGCGGCGATGTCTTCCGGCTTGCCCAGCATCTTCAGCGGCACCGATTCGATGAACTTCCGGCGCCCCTCGGCACCGTCCATGCTGCCGCCGCGGGTGAGCAGATCCTGCAGCATCGGCGTCTCGATCGGGCCGGGATGCACCGAGTTGCAGCGGATGTTGTAGCCGCGATGCGCGCAATGGATGGCCACCGTTTTGGTGAACTGGCGAACCGCACCCTTGCTGGCGCCATAGGCGGCGAGCGCTGGCGTGCCCTGCATGGCGGCGAGGGAGGAGATGTTGACGATGGCGCCGCCACCGGCCTCGCGGATGGCGGGGATGGCGTGCTTGCAGCCGAGGAAGACGCCTTCGAGATTGACGCCGTGGATGCGCCGCCAGCCCTCCAGCGTCTCCTTTTCCGGATTGGCGCCCATCACCCCGCCGATTCCGGCATTGTTCACAAGGACATGGAGTGCGCCGAAGTGCCGGCGGACGGTCGTGACCGTTGTCGCCCAGCCCGCCTCGTCGGTGACGTCCTGCTCGATGAAGAGGGCGGAATCTCCTATCTCCGACGCGACCTTGGCGCCATCCGCGGCATTGCGGTCGGTCAGCACCACGCGGGCGCCTTCGGAGGCCAGCCGCTTCGCCGTGGCCCGGCCCATGCCGGACGCACCACCGGTCACGAGCACCACCTTGCCTTCGAATCGCTGCATTTCTTCCTCCCGGGATTTGCCGGCAAGGCTGCCATGGACCAGGAATTTGCACCAGCACTCAGCCGTCCTTCACCATGACCACGCGTCAGCGGGGCAGGGGGTGTGCCTGGAAGAAGCGCCAGATCACCGCGGTGGCGTCGATCGCATCCGATCCGGGGCCCGAGATGGCGGCGATGGCGCTCGGTGCGCCGCCGGGCCACTGATGACCGAGATCGGCGATCCGGTAGTACAGCACCTCCGACCCGCCGCGGCACGGGCTCCAGCGTTCGAGCGTGACCCTGCCCGCGATCGAGACGACCGGATCGGGGCAGCGGGCGAATCGGGCCCAGGCCAGCGGCGTGTCTCGCGCCGGCGCGACGCTCTGCGGCGGACCCCAGGGCAGTTGCCGCATGCCGCCCTCGATCGGACTGACCCGGTCGAGGGCGCCTGCCAGCATCAGGACCGGCACCGGACGTGCGGGCGGCCCTCCCGGCGGCGTGTGGCCGGAGACGAGGCCGATGGCGGCGATCCGTCCTGCGTGGTCCAGGGCGAGGCGCTGGGCCATGCCGGACCCGCTGGAATGCCCCGCGGCGAAGATGCGCGAACGGTCGACCGGCAGCCGGGCCGCCGCCGCATCCACCGCCGCCAGCAGGAAGCCCGCGTCGTCGACTGTTCCCCGGATCTGCCGCCCGGCCCCGGAGCCGTCGTCCCAGAAGCGGGGATTGGTGCGGAAGTCGGCCGCCCGGCCGGGCAGGGCCGGCAGGGCATCGGGGCTGAGCACGGCGAAGCCTTCGCGATCGGCCGCCGTCCGCCAGCCGTAGCGTTCCAGCGCCTGTGCGCCGGATCCGCCGGCGCCGTGCAGGAGGATGACGAGGGCGGCCGGCCGTGAAATGCCGGGCTGGGCATGCAGGACTGCCGAGCGCGGGTGGCCGCCGTGGTCCAGCGTCAACGTCTCGGCCGGTCCGGCCGCAGGCAGCAGGAACGTGACCGTGGCCACGACGGAAAATATTGATCGGCGCGAAGCAGCCCGTGCATGATGACGCTTCCGGTGTAGCTGGGGGTATTGCATGCACCGCCTGACCAAGGCGCTTCTCGGATCGACCTGCCTGACTTTGCTGTCGACGGCGGCCGCGGAAGCCGTGCCCATGCTGGAGCCCAGCTTCGGCTTCGGCAACACCTTCTCCGGCAAGACGCTGCTGCCGGCGCAGACCTTCACCGTCATCGGCAAGGTCGGCGATCCTCTCGGCGGCAGCGACGGCAGCAGCAGCGAGGCGGGCAGCAGTGATGCCGGCAGCAGCAGTGGCAGCAGCAGCGGGACGGCGAGCGGCAGCGAGACCGAGCAGGATTTCCTGACCTTCACCGGCCTGAAGCCCGGCAGCACCTTCACCTTGCGTTTCGTCTTCGATCCGCCGGGCGCGGGCTCCTCCGGTTCGGGCTCGGATTCCGGTTCCGATGGCAGTTCGGATGCCAGTTCCTCCGGCGGCAGCGACGGCGGGTCGGCGAGCGGGCCCACGGCCTCGGAAACGTTTGTCAGCTTCTTCGACGATCTCGGCCTGCCGATCGACCTCGACGGCGACCCGGACAACGGCATCGACAACACCCGGGTCGGCAAGATGTTCGACGTTTCGGGCCTGGTGCTGCCGAGCGGCAAGATCAACATCCTGCTCGGCATCGGCCCCGACGACGTTGCGCCCGCCGAGTATCGCATCACGCTCGAGGCGACGGCCGTGCCGGAGCCCTCGGCGCTGGCGGCAATCGGCGCCGGTGCCGCGGCGGCGGCGGGTCTCGGCTTCCTGCGCCGGCGGCGGCGGAATGCTGGCTAGCCGGCGCGCGTGACCGCGGCCGAGGCACCCTTACGCATCTATCTCGACCTGACGGGCGACCTTCCCGGCCCGGCCGATATCGCGCTGTTGGGGAAGGCCCGCGGGCTGGGCGGCTGCCTCGTCCTCGGTGTCCTGAGCGATGCCGATGTCGAACGCGCAAGCCATGTGCCGGTGATGAGCCTGGAGGAACGCATCGCCGTGCTGGCGGCCTGCCGGCATGTCGACGAGGTCGTTCCGGCGCCGCCGCTGGCCATCGGCGAGGCTTTCCTCGAGCGCTATTCGATCGACTATGTCTGCCTGGTCGACGACTACGACCTGCCCGAACGGCAGGCCGCGCATGCCGCGCTGCTGGAACAGGGCCGGGCGCTGGTGCTGCCCCGCGAGAGCGGTGTCGGCGCGGCGGAACTGGTGGCACGCATCGCCGGCCGGGCGGAGACGCCGAGCCCGCGGC
>JALHMN010000052.1 GCA_022844005.1 bacterium
CCCGCCAGATGCTTTGGCGGCTCGGCGCCGAGCCGCATCCGCTGCATGCGCTCGAAGTCGACTACCCCATCACCCGGGCGCTCGGCTCCAGCCCCGACGTGAAGGAGGGCGTCGCCGCCTTCCTCGAGAAGCGCAAACCCGCCTTCCCCTCCAAGGCCTCCACCGACATGCCGGCCGGCTATCCCTGGTGGGAAAAGGAGTGAGAGTTCGGTTCTGCCCTCATACTTCGAGACGGCTGCTCCGCAGCCTCCTCAGCATGAGGAATGCTACTGAGAAGTCCTCATCCTGAGGAGGTCGCGCCAGCGACCGTCTCGAAGGACGAGGATAGCTCCACCCTCAGAGTAGGATCTCGCGGGCGACGGAGCGGCAGTCCATCTCGTATTCGAGGTCGACCACCGGCGGCCTGGCATAGTGCCAGGTCAGGCCGCCTGCCGCGGCGCCGCGCGCCTCGATCTCGGAGGCGAAGAAGGGATGCAGGTCGTGCACGGTATAGACCTGCGTGTCGGTCACGGTCTTCCAGCTCTGGCCGAGCAGGGCCTGGCGTCGCTCCATCTCGCCCAGCACGAAGCGGGCCTTCGCCCTCAGGCCGTCGGGGCTGGTATCGCCGAGGCGAACCGTGTGGTCGCGGTAGTTGGCATGCCCCTCCTCCGCCTCGCCCGAACCGGCGACGACGAAGCTCGGCGCCGCATCCCGGCTCGGCACGGTATAGGTGAAGGCATAGAAGCCGGGCTCGGCCGGCTTGTTGATCTCCGGGCAGACGTTGCTACGCGCCACCGGGTTGAGGCCGCCCTTGATCAGGCCCCATTCGGTGAGGGTGCCGACATAGACCCGGTTGAAGGCGACGAAGCCCGCCTCCGTGAAGGGCGCGGGCGAGCGCAGTTCGCAGGCGGCGAAGGCGGTGAGCGGCCGGCCCAGCGCCTGCAGATGCGCGGCGATGCGGCGGAACCCTTCGGCCACCGGAGTGATTGCACGGAAGCGCGCCCGCTCAAGCGCGAAGCCCGGGGCGGCCGCCACCCCGGCCGAATAGGGAAACCCGCCTTGCGCGAAGCTGAAACCGCCCGCCTCGAATGCATGAACCGTCACGATCGACTCCCTTGCCCTGTCCGGCTTGCCGCGTCCAGCCGCCGCCCCAGTCTTGCCATTCTCCGCTGAGATGACTAGCGCTCTCGCTCCAGCCCCGGGGTTCCCCATGCGCCGCCTGTTCGTCCTCCTCGCCCTCCTGATGGCCCTGCCGGCCGCGGCCGCCCCGCTTGGCGAGCAGGACAAGGCCGATATCGCCCGGGTGGAGCGCTATCTGAACGGATTCGCCACGCTGGAGGCGAAATTCATGCAGATCGCCCCCGACGGCGGCATCAGCGAGGGGCGGGTCTATTTCC
This sequence comes from bacterium, assembly GCA_022844005.1. GTDB lineage: Bacteria > Pseudomonadota > Alphaproteobacteria > Ferrovibrionales > Ferrovibrionaceae > Desertibaculum. The sequence goes on from JALHMN010000052.1 coordinate 1,377, forward strand.
ACCGCCCCGGCCGCCTGCGGGTGGATTACGCGCCGCCGGTGCCGGTGCTGGTGGTGGCGAGCGGGGGGTGGATGAACTACTACGACAAGGAGCTGAAGCAGACCAACCGCCTGCCGCTCGATTCCTCTCCCCTCTCGGTGCTGCTGGCGAAGGAAGTCAGGCTCTCGGGCGATATCGAGGTTCTGGGCATCACCCGCGAGACCGGCACCCTGAAACTGACGGTGCAGGACGGCAAGAAGCCGGAAGAGGGCCAGCTCACCCTCGTCTTCTCCGAACGCCCCTTCCAGTTCCGGCAATGGGTGATCCGCGACCGCATCGGCCAGAACACCACCGTCTCGCTGTCGGATACCCGCTTCGATGCCGAGCTCGATCCGCGCCTCTTCACCCATGCCCGCGAGCTGGAGGACCAGCGCCCCAGTTCCGGCGGCCGCGGGCCGGTCGAGCTGGAGCGGAAATAGCAGCGATTGACAAGCCGCCCCGCTTCTTCGAAATCTCACCCTCGTCGCGGACTTTCGATAACGGGGGCGTTTCACGTGCGGACCTGGTCTCTCCTCGGGCGAACCCTTGCCGCCCTGCTGTTCGGCATCGGCGCCGCCGGTGCCCAGGACAAGGTGGTCAACGTCTACAACTGGACCGACTACATCGATCCCGCGGTGCTGGAGGACTTCACCAAGGAAACCGGCATCAAGGTGGTCTACGACACCTATGATTCGAACGAGGTGCTGGAGACCAAGCTGATGGCCGGCAAGACCGGCTACGACGTGGTGGTGCCCACCTCCTATGCCATGGCCCGGCAGCTCCAGGCCGGGGTCTACCGCAAGCTCGACCGGGCGAAACTGCCGAATCTCCGGCACGCCTCGCCGACGCTGCAGGATCGCATGAACCGCTACGACCCCGGCAACGAGCACGCGGTCGTCTACATGTGGGGCACCACCGGCATCGGCTACAACGCCGGCAAGATCGCCGAGCGGATGAAGGACGCGCCCACCGGCTCGCTCCGCATGATCTTCGATCCGGAAGTGGTGAAGAACTTCGCCGATTGCGGCGTCAACCTGCTGGACGACCCGGCCGACCTGTTCTCGGCGGCGCTGAAATATCTCAGCCTCGATCCCGACAGCAAGAAGGTCGAGGACCTGCAGAAGGCGGAAGCGGCGCTGATGGCGATCCGCCCCTATATCCGCAAGTTCCATTCCTCCCAGTACATCGAGGACTTGGCGAACGGCGATACCTGCCTCGCCTTCGGCTTCTCGGGCGACATCGTGCAGGCGAAGGCCCGCGCCGAGGAGGCGAAGAAGGGCGTCGAGGTCGTCTACAAGATCCCGCGCGAGGGCGCGCAGATGTGGTTCGACAGCTTCGTCATCCCGAAGGATGCGCCCCACCCGGACGCGGCGCATGCCTTCATCGACTTCATGCTGCGTCCCGATATCGCGGCGCGCTGCACCAACGCCATCGCCTATCCCAACGGCAACAAGGACGCCGATGCGCTGGTCAAGGCCGAGATCAAGGAGGACGCGGAGATCTACCCGCCGGCCGAGCGGCTGGCGACGCTCTACACCATCTCTCCCTTCCCCCAGCGCCTGCAGACCCAGCTGAACCGCATGTGGACCCGGGTGAAGGCCGGCAGGTGACCTTCGCAACGCTTCTCCTCCCCTGTCGTCAGATGGGGGAGGCCGGGTGGGGGCGGTTCCGCACTGGCACGCCTCGCCCCCTGCGGCGCCCGCCCCCACCCCGACCCTCCCCCACGCTGCGCGCGAGGGAGGGAGTGGCTTGACGTCTCTGGTCAGCATCACCGGGCTCTCCAAGCGCTACGGCCCGGTGACGGCGGTCGATGCCGTCGACCTCGAGATCGCCCGGGGCGAGTTCCTGGCCCTCCTCGGCCCCTCGGGCTCGGGCAAGACCTCGCTGCTGCGCCTCCTCGCCGGGTTCGAGACGCCGGACGCGGGCCGCATCGTGCTGGACGGGCAGGATGTCGCCCGCACGCCGCCCTACGACCGCCCGGTCAACATGGTGTTCCAGGCCTATGCGCTGTTCCCGCATCTCAGCGTGGCGAAGAACGTCGCCTTCGGCCTGGAGATGGAGAAGCGGCCCCGGGCGGAGATCGAGAGCCGCGTCGCCGAGGCGTTGAAGCTGGTGGAACTGGAAGCGCTGGCGGGGCGGCGGCCCGACCAACTGTCGGGCGGCCAGCGCCAGCGCGTCGCCATCGCCCGGGCCGTGGTGAAGCGCCCGAAACTGCTGCTGCTGGACGAGCCGCTCTCGGCCCTCGACCGGCGCCTGCGCGAACGCACCCGGGCCGAGTTGAAGGACCTGCAGGCCCGCCTCGGCCTCACCTTCGTCATGGTCACCCACGACCAGGACGAGGCGATGGCCGTCGCCTCGCGCATCGCCGTCTTGAACCACGGCAGGATCGCCCAGATGGGCCCGCCGGCCGAGGTCTTCGACCGGCCCGCCGACCGCTTCGTCGCCGAGTTCCTGGGCGACTGCAACCTGCTCGAAGCCGAGGTGCTGGCCCCCGACCGCGTGCGCCTGCGGGGCGAGGCGATCGAGCTCCTGGTGCGGCCGATGGACCGCCCGGCAGGCGCCGCGGTCACCCTCGCGCTCCGCCCCGGCAAGATCCTGCTCGGGCCCGACGGGCGCAACATGCTGAACGCCTCGGTCGAGAGCATCGAATACCTGGGCGACCTGTCGCGGCTGACGGTGCGGGTGGGCGCGGCCACGCGGCTGGTGCTCACCCAGGTGAACCGCGCCGGCCCGCTGCCGGCCGTGGGCGACGGGCTGTTCCTGACGCTGCCGCCGGAAACCCTGGTGGCGCTGCCCGCATGAGCGCCGGTTCCCGCCTCGCGCTTCTCCTGCCGGCCTTCTGGCTGCTGCTCTTCGTCGGCGCGCCGCTCCTCATCGTGCTCGAGATCAGCTTCTCCGAAGTGATCTCCGCCATCCCGCCCTATGCCCCGGTGCTGCGCTGGGGCGAGGAGGGACTGCGTATCGCGCTCAACCCGGAGAACTACGCCCTCCTGATCGGCGACGATCTCTACATCCACTCGCTCCTCTCCTCGATCCGCATTGCCGCCACCTCGACCTTTCTCGCGCTCCTGGTCGGCCTGCCCATCGCGCACGGCATCGCCCGCGCGGCGCCCCGCCATCGGCCCTGGCTGCTGCTGCTGGTCATCCTGCCCTTCTGGACCAGCTTCCTGATCCGCGTCTATGCCTGGATCGGCATCCTGAAGACCGAAGGCATCCTGAACACAGTGCTGCTGACGGCCGGGCTGATCCGGGAACCCTTCGTCATCCTCACCACCGAATGGGCCGTCCATCTCGGCATCGTCTATGCCTACCTGCCCTTCATGGTGCTGCCGCTGGCCGTGGCGCTGGAGCGGATCGACCCCGCCTTCCGCGAGGCGGCGGCCGATCTCGGCGCGCGCGGCTGGTCGATCTTCTTCCGCGTCACGCTGCCGCTCGCTCGGACCGGCATCGCCGCCGGCTGCCTTCTGGTCTTCATCCCGGCGGTGGGCGAATTCGTCATCCCCGACCTGCTCGGCGGACCGGGCACGCCGATGATCGGCAAGGCGATGTGGACGGAATTCTTCGGCAATCGCGACTGGCCGGTCGCCTCCGCGCTTGCCATCGTCATGCTGGTTCTCGCCGCCGGCGGCATCCTGGCGCTCGACCGGGTGCAGCGCAGATCGGGCGAGGGCCTGTCGTGAGGAAGGCGAATTCGCCGCTCGGCCTCACCGGCATGACGCTCGGCTTCGTCTTCCTGTACCTGCCGATCGTTCTTCTCGTCATCGGTTCCTTCAATGCCGGCAAGGCGGTGAACGTCTGGTCCGGCTGGTCGCTGCACTGGTATGCGCAGGCCTTCCGGAACGAACAGCTGGTGGCGGCACTCTGGGTCAGCCTTCAGGTCGGCGTCGCCGCGGCCAGCATCGCCACCCTGATCGGCACCGCCGGCGCCTTCGCGCTCACCCGCCTGCCGAAGTTCCATGGCCGCGGCGCCTTCCGCCTCGGTCTGCTGACGCCACTGGTGATCCCGGAAGTGATCCTGGGCCTGTCGCTGCTGCTGCTCTTCGTGCGCCTCGACCTCGACCGGGGCATCGGCACGGTGATCCTGGCCCATGCGACCTTCGGGGCGGCCTATGTGGCGGTGGTGGTGCATTCGCGCCTGTCGACCTTCGACCGCGCGCTCGAGGAAGCGGCGATGGATCTCGGCGCCACGCCGATGCGCGCCTTCTTCAAGGTGACCCTGCCAATCGTGCTGCCTGCCGTGCTGGCGGGCTGGCTGCTCGCCTTCACGCTGTCGCTCGACGATCTCGTCATCGCCTCCTTCACCAGCGGGCCCGGCGCCACCACCCTGCCGCAGCGGCTCTACGGCCAGGTGCGCCTCGGCGTCAGCCCGGAGATCAATGCCGTCTCCACACTCCTGATCCTGGGCGTTACGATCCTGGTGATCGGCGCCAGCCTCGTTTCCAAGCAGCGCAACGCCTCCTGACCGAAAGAAGAATACCCATGCCCGATCTCACGCTCGCCCAGGCCTCCACCATCGTCGATGCCGCCCTCGCCAAGGCGAAGAGCCTCGGGCTGAAGCCGCTCACCGTCGTCGTTCTCGATGCCGGCGGCGTCTACAAGGCGCTGAAGAAGGAGGACGGCATGTCGCTGATGCGCCCCGACATCGCCTTCGGCAAGGCCTGGGGCGCCCTCGGCGTCGGCGTCGGCAGCCGCGCCATCGCCAAGATGGCCGAGGCCCGGCCGATGTTCGTCACCGCGCTGATGGGCACCGCCGAGGGGCGGATCGTGCCGGTGCCGGGCGGCGTGCTGATCCGCGACGCATCGGGCGCCATCATCGGTGCCGTCGGGGTGACCGGCGATACCTCCGACAACGACGAGGTCTGTGCCATCGCCGGGATCGAGGCGGCCGGCCTCAAGGCCGATCCAGGCGAGGGTTGAAACGAAAGAGCGGCGGCCCGAAGGCCGCCGCTCCCCTACTTCCGGTCGATAAGGGTCAGGCGACCTCGAACAGGCCCGCCGCGCCCATGCCGCCGCCGATGCACATCGTACAGACGACGTATTTCGCACCGCGGCGCTTGCCCTCGATCAGGGCGTGGCCGACCATGCGGGCGCCGGACATGCCGTAGGGATGGCCGACCAGGATGGCGCCGCCGTTGACGTTCAGCCGCTCATTCGGGATGCCGAGCTTGTCGCGGCAATAGAGCACCTGCACCGCGAAAGCCTCGTTCAACTCCCACAGGCCGATATCGTCCATCTTCAGGTTGAAGCGCTGGAGCAGCCGCGGCACGGCGAAGACCGGGCCGATGCCCATCTCGTCGGGCTCGCAACCAGCCACCGACAGGCCGCGGAAATAGCCGAGCGGCTGCAGGCCCTTCTTCTCGGCGAGCTTCGCTTCCATGACGACGCAGGCGGACGAGCCATCCGAGAGCTGGCTGGCATTGCCGGCGGTGATGGTGCCGCCCTCGACCACGGTGCGGACGTTGCGCAGGCCATCGCGGGTAGTGTCGAGGCGGGGCCCCTCGTCACGGTCCAGCGTGACCTCCTCGTGCATGACCTGCTTGGTCTCCTTGTTCTCGATCGCCTTGGTGGCGGTCATCGGCACGATTTCGTCGTTGAACTTGCCGGCGAGGTGCGCCGCCTTGTAGCGCTCGAAGCTCTGGAAGCCGTAGTCGTCCTGGGCCTCGCGGCCGATGTTGTAGCGCTTGGCCACCGTCTCGGCCGTCTGCAGCATCGGCATGTAGAGATCGGGCTTGTTCTTCAGGATCCAGTCGTCGGGCATGCGGAAGGCCCGCTCGGTCTGGGCGAGCGAGATCGATTCCACGCCGCCGGCGGCCATGACCGGTACCTGGTCGATGATGACGCGCTGGGCGGCGATGGCGATCGCCTGCATGCCGGAAGAGCACTGCCGGTCGATGGTGGTGCCGCCGACAGTGACGGGGAAGCCGGCGCGGATGGCCGCCTGGCGGGCCACGTTGTTGCCGGTCGGGCCCTGTTGGGCGGCGCAGCCCATGATGATGTCTTCCACCTCACCCGGGTCGATCTTGGCGCGGGCGACGGCGTGCTTCAGCGAATGGGCGGCGAGCGTGGCGCCGTGGGTGTTGTTGAAGGCGCCGCGATAGGCCTTGCCGATCGGGGTGCGCGCCGTGGAAACGATGACGGCCTCACGCATGGGGGCTTCCTCCTCGAAGCTTTGGGAATGTGATCTCGGGTGTAGCTGCACCATACCGTCCGGCGAAATCGGACGGAAGGGCGGGAAAAAGATGGTTAATGAAAGGTTTAGGCGAAACTGCACTGGGTTGCAGGCCTGGATCATCCGCTAGGATGCGGTCTTTCCACAGGAATTCCGGACCGGCCCCACCATCCATGCTCGGCAAGATTTCCATCGGCTTCAAACTGGTCGCCGCCTGCCTCGTGCTGGCGCTGGCGGTTCTGTTCGTCGCCTGGAAGGCGCTCGATCTCGTCGAGATGGAACATGCGCGCCTGTCGGCGGTACAGAGGGCGGCAAATCAGGTGCGTGACCGGCTGCCCGACCTTGCGCGCGACCGCGCCATGGCAGAGGCCGCACTGCAGCCCTTGGAGCGCAGCCTGCGGGAGGCCCGGCAGACCGCGGAACGGACCAGCAGCGAGCTGGTCGGGACCGCCGCCGTGGTGGGGGCACTCGGCCTCTGCGGCGCAATCGCCCTCCTCTTCACCGGCATCGCCGGCCCCTTGCGCCGGATCGAGCAGGCGGCGGTGACCCTGGCCCGTGGCGACCTGTGGTCAGACTTGCCGAACGGCGGCCGCAGCGATGCGATCGGCGCCATCGCCCGCTCCCTGGTCCTGCTGAAGCGTGGCGTCGTCGGGCATCGCCAGGAACTGGCGGCCTTGGAAGCAAAGCTCGCGGCAAGCGCGGGCGCGCGCAATGAGGAGGCGGAGCGAGCCGAGCGGGCCGAGCGGGAAGCCCGGGTGCGGATCGATCAGGTCAGGATCGAGGCGCAGCAGCGGATTCGTGTCCTGGAGACCCAGTTGGCACAGGCGGAAAGCTTCGGCGCGCGCGAGGCCGCGCGGGCGCGTCAGATCGAGGCGGAAGAGCGGCGGCGCGACGAGGATCGCGTGGCCGTTCTAGCAAGACCGGTCGCCGCCAGCACCGCCAGGCTCGCCACGACGGCAATGGAACTGGCCAGGCTGGCGGATCTGCTGGCGAAGGCCGACCGGTTGGGCGGGACGGGCGAACAGGCGGTGCCCGCCACACTGTCCCGGGTGAGTGAGCGACTGCGCGTGGCGAGCAGCGCGGTCGACCGCCTCTCCGCAGCGGCGACGGATGCCGGGCGTGAGGCGAGACGCGCCGCGGCCGTCACCATCGAAGCACTGGATCGAGCCCGAGCCGCAGACGCGGAGATACGTTCCCTTTCCGCGACAGCGGCGGCGATAGGCGAAACCGTGGCGGTGGTGCAGGCGATCGCTTCTCAGACCCATCTCCTGGCGCTGAACGCCACCATCGAGGCGAGCCGCGCCGGGGACCACGGCCGCGGCTTCGGCGTGGTGGCCGGGGAAGTGAAGAACCTTTCGACCCAGACCGCCCGCGCGACCGCGCAGGTCAGCCAGCAGGCGGCGGAGATCCGCGACCGGATCGAGCGGTCGGCCCGGACGATCCGTGATCTCGAACAGGCCATCGGCCGGTTCGACAGCGTCACCCGATCCCTGGCGGGGGCGGTTGAAAGCGAGAGCGCGTCGACCGTCACCCTGGGCAGCGGCATCGATCAGGCAGCGGCGGAGATCACAGCGCTGCAGCGCGGGCCGGAACAAAGCGAGGCAACTATTCGAATGGCCATCGCAGCCGCAGCGGCGTTGCAGCACAGTGTGAAAGAGATAGAGAGTTGCATTCGTTTACTGGAAGACATCCCCTCAGCATTGAGAAATCACTAATCCCCGTAATATCTGCTGGATTCACGCCAATCCGCGGCAGAATGTCGTGAAAACTACCTCCATTAACCATTGATAAAATTTGTAAGGGCATTGTCTGTGCCGGCGCCGGGTTTCCTGGCACTACACCTGGCGGAGACTTCCCCATGCTGTCCAACCTGCGCATTGCACCGAAGATCCTTCTCATCGTGGGACTGCTTGCCGCCGTTTCCGCGATCATCGCCTGGGAAGCGGTCAACACCTTCCGCAGCTACGGAACGCTGGTCGGGCAGTTGCAGCGCGCCGCCGACCGCGCCTATCACGGGGCGCAGTTGAACGGGTTGGTCAACGCGGTCGTCATGGAAAGCCGCGGCATCTACATGTCGGCCGACACCAAGGACGCGGAGCGCTTCGCCAAGCCGCTGCTCGGCGGGCTGAAGAAGATGGAAGCGAGCGCGGCAGAACTGCGCAAGGTTCTGGAAGCCGGACAGGAGCAGACCTACGCCGCGGTCTTCGACAGCCTGAAGCAGTTCGTCACCTTTCGTACCGAACTCGCGCGCCTCGGCACGGCGGAATCGCCAGCCAAGGGCCGCGAATTCGGCGACAACGAGGCCAACCGGGAAAACCGCAAGGCGCTCAACGCCGCCATCGACAAGCTGGCCGCCGCCAGCAGTGAGGATATCGATCGGCTGACCGCCGAGGAAAGCGCCTTCTACGCGGCCGCCGTACGAAATGTGACCCTGACCGCCGGGGCCGGGGTGGGCATTGGCATTCTCGCAGCGCTGCTGATCTCGATCGCCGGCGTCACCCGCCCGCTCTCGCGCCTGAACACCGTGGTGCAGCGTCTCGCCGGCGGCGACTTCGACATCGCGGTGCCCTTCGAGACGCGCCGGGACGAGATCGGCGATCTCGCCCGTGCCGTCGCCGTATTCAAGCTGTCCGGGCTGGAACGCCAGCGCCTGGAACAGGAGGCCGAGGTCGCGCGGTTGCGCGAGGAGGAGACGCGGCGCGAACGCGAAGCACAGGAGCGCGCGGCGATCGAAGAGCGCCAGCGGATGAGCGAGGAGGCCCGGCTCGACGCGGAGCGGCGGGTGAGGGAAGCGGAAGATGCCCTGCGCAAGGCGGAAGCCGAGCGCCGCATCGAGGAAGAGCGCCAGCGCGCGGAAGCCGAGCATGTCCGCAAGACCGAGATGGCGCGCTTGGCAGAGGGATTCGAGGCCGCCGTGGGCGGTGTGGTTCGCACCGTGGGCGAGGCGGCCGGCGAGATGACCCGCCTGGCGGGCGAGATGGTCGCGGCAGCCGAGGTCACGAACACCCGGTCCACCACCGTCGCCGCGGCGTCGGAAGAGGCGAGCACCAATGTGCAGGTGGTGGCGAGCGCGACGGAAGAGCTGGCCGCGTCCGTCCGCGAGATCGCCGAACGGGTTCAGACCTCGTCGCAGATCGCCGGCGAGGCGGTCGATCAGGCCCGGGTCGGCGACCGGGAGATGCAGACCCTCACCGAAGCGGCGAACCGCATCGGCGAAGTCGTCGGATTGATCCAGGCCATCGCGAGTCAGACCAATCTGCTGGCGCTGAACGCCACCATCGAGGCCGCCCGCGCGGGAGAGGCCGGCAAGGGTTTCGCCGTGGTCGCTTCCGAAGTGAAGAACCTCGCCAGTCAGACCGCCAAGGCGACCGATCAGGTGGGCCAGCAGATCGGCGGCATCCAGGACAGCGTCGGCAAGGCCGTCGCGGCCATCAGGGCCATCGGCGCCACCATCGGGCAACTCGACGAGATCGCTTCGTCGATCTCGAGCGCGGTCGAGGAACAGGGATCGGCCACCCAGGAAATCGCCCGCAACGTCCAACAGGCCGCCAGCGGTACGCAGGAAGTGTCGCAGTCGATCCAGGTGGTCTCCGAAGCGGCCGGACGGACCGGTCATTCGGCCCTCCGGGTGCGGGAAGCGGCGCAATCGCTCACCGGCGAAGCCGCCACCTTGCGCGCCGAAGTCACCCGTTTTCTCGATCATGTCCGCGCGGCCTGATCCTCGTCGGGAGTTCCAGTATCCGCTTCAAGCCCAGAAGGAGGCACCATGTCACGTATCCGACCGCTTCTCATCGCCACCGCACTCTCGCTGTTCGCCGCCCTGCCCGCCCATGCCGAAGGCAAGGTCGAAGACCTGCTGGCAAAGCTGGTCGAGAGCAAGCTTCGCGCGCCCCTGTCCGATGCCGTCGTGATCGAAGCGATCAAGGCGCAGAACGTCGCGCATGCGTCCCTGACGCAGGCCGATGTCGACAGGCTGGACAAGCAGTGGCGGGCCGAAACCAAGGCCGCCGACAAGCCGCTGATCAAGAAGGTCATGGGCAACTCGCTCTCGGCGCATCTCGCCAAGGTGAAGAACGAGGGCAAGGGTCTCTATACCGAGATCTTCGTGATGGACGACAAGGGCCTGAACGTCGGGCAGAGCGACATCACCTCCGACTATTGGCAGGGCGACGAAGCCAAGTGGCAGAAGACCTATTCGGTCGGCCCCGCCGCGATCTTCGTCGACAAGATCGAGAAGGACGAATCAACCCAGATGCTGCAGTCCCAGGTCAGCTTCACGATCGTCGATCCGGCGAGCAAGAAGGTGATCGGCGCCGTCACCGTCGGCATCAACGTCGACGAACTGCAGTAGTTCTCGGGGTTCCAGGGAGACCAAGATGGAAAAAGCGACTTCTGAGCGCCGCGGCATCCGGCTCGGTCTCACCTGGAAACTCGGCCTGGCGATCGTCGTGGTCACGGTCGCCGCCTTCAGCGCCATCATCTTCGATCAGGCGCGATCCCAGAAGGAGAGCCTGGAGGCGATGAGCGAGCGCGGCCGCCAGGCCGTGACCAGCCTGCTGGCGACCCAGATGGCGGGCGCCGTGCGCTGGGGCAAGACCGAGGTGATCGAACAGGCCTTCGGTCCGACGGCCGCCGATCCCGCGCAGGTGATGGGCAACCTCGCCGTGCTCGACGCGACCGGCAAGACCATGACCGCCTATGCTTCCGGTACCGTGCCCACGATCGACTTGCCCGCAATGCTGGAAACCCGCGGCGCGGAACTCGCGGAGGGCGAGCGTACCGGCTTCGATCTCGAGGATCATTTCATCGCCGTCGAGCCGATCCTCGTCGGCAAGAACAACGAACGGGTCGGCACGCTGATCGTCGCCTGGAGCGAGATCCAGCTGAAGTCGGACATCGCCGCGCAGATCCGCCGCGGTGTCCTCGTGGCCCTTGGCGGCGTCGCCGTCCTGATCGCCGCCCTGGCCGCTGCCGCCACGCTGCTGATCGGCCGGCCGCTGAAGTCGATGACGAAGGCCATGTCCGACCTCGCACAGGGCCGCTTCGAGACCCACGTTCCCGGCATCGAGCGGGGTGACGAGATCGGCGAGATGGCAATCGCCGTGCAGGGCTTCAAGCTGGCGGGACAGGAACGCGAAAGGCTGACCCGCGATCTCGAGGAAGCGCGCCTGCGCGAGGAAGAGGCCCGTGCCGCGCAGGCGGCCGAAGCCGCCGAGCGGCAGCGCCAGGAGGCCGAGGCCCGCAATGCCGAGGACCATCGCCGGCGTGAGGCGGCGGAAGCGGAGCGGCGGGCCGAGGCTGAGCGCCTGCAGACCCGCGAGCGCGAGCGCGCCGAGGCGGAATCGCGGCGCCGCGCCGGCATGGCGAAACTGGCCGAGGACTTCGAGGGCACGGTCGGTGGCGTGGCGGGGGCGCTTTCGCGCGCCGCGGCGCAGATGAAGGACCTAGCCGGCAATCTGGTCAGCGGCGTGCGCGATTCGAGCGATCGCACGACGGCTGTCGCCGCCGCCGCCGAGGAGGCGAGTGCCAATGTCCAAGTCGTCGCGAGTGCAGCGGAGGAACTGGCCAGCACCGTCCGTGAGATAGCCTCGCAGGTGCAGAACTCCGCCCGCGTGTCGAACCAGGCGGTCGACCAGGCGGAAGCGACCAACCGCGAGATGCAGGCCCTCGCCGACTCGGCGAATCGCATCGGCGAGGTCGTCGGCGTGATTCAGGCGATCGCGAGCCAGACCAATCTCCTGGCACTGAATGCCACGATCGAAGCGGCTCGGGCCGGAGAGGCCGGCAAGGGCTTCGCCGTCGTCGCCTCCGAGGTGAAGAACCTCGCCAACCAGACGGCCAAGGCGACCGAGCAGGTCAGTCAGCAGATCGCCGGCATCCAGGACAGCGTCGGCCGCTCGGTGGAAGCGATCCGCCGGATCTCCGCCACCATCGGGGAGGTCGACCAGATCGGCACCTCGATCGCCTCGGCGGTGGAAGAGCAAGGCGCCTCCACCCAGGAGATCGCCCGCAACGTGATGGAAGTCTCCGCCGGCACCCAGGAAGTCTCCTCCAACATCCAGGCCGTGGCAGCGATCAACCAGAGCTCGGGCACTGCGGCCGAGACGGTACTGACCGCCGCCGATGATCTGGCGTCGCAGGCAGTGACACTGCGCACCGAGATGGAGCGGTTCGTCGCTCAGGTGAGGGCGGCCTAGTCCAGCGAAGGTCCCAGCCGGTCGAGCGCCTCCGCCACCTTCTCGGGCGCCTGGGCGTAGCACATGCGGAGGCGCCCCTCGCCAGCCTCGCCGAAGGCGATCCCCGGCGCCAGGCCTACGCCGGTCTCGGCAAGGATGCGCTTGCAGCCCGCCAGGCTGTCGGCCATGCCCTCGACCTCGAAGAAGGCATAGAAGGCGGCGTCGGGCGGCGTGAAGCGCACGCGGCGGAACCGCGGCAGGCGCTCGGCCACCAGCGCGCGGGACGCGGCGAGGCGCCGGCGCTGCCAGAGCACGAAGTCTTCGCCCTGTTCCAAGGCGGCGATCGCCCCCCATTGCGCGAAAGTGGTGGGGCCGGCGATGTTGAACTCGTTCATCTTCGCCAGGATCTCTCCCAGCGCCACGGGCGTGGTCACCCAGCCCATCCGCCAGCCGGTCATGCACCAGGCCTTGGAGAAGCTGTTGACGACGATCACCGGATCCTCCGGCTCCGCCACGTCGAGGAAGGAGGGCGCCACGTCGCGGTCGTAGACGATACGGGCATAGACCTCGTCGGCCACCACCCAGAGCCCGCGCGCCCTGGCGAAATCGAGGATGGCGCGCTGCTGCTCGTTTCCCATCATCCAGCCGGTGGGATTGCCGGGGGAATTGACGAAGATCGCCCGCGTGCGTGCGTCGCAGGCGTCGAACAGCCGATCGAGATCGAGGCGCCAGCCCTCGTTCCCCGCCTCCAGCGTCACGAAGCGCGGCTCGCCCTTCATGATGCGCACGCATTCCGCCGCGTTCGGCCACATCGGACCAACGATGGCGACATTGTCGCCCGCCCCCACCAGCGTTTGCAGCACGATCATGATCGCGCTCATGCCGGAAGCCGTGACCATGACGCGCTCTTCGCCGATCGGCCTGCGATAGAGCCTGCTCATGTAGGTGGCGATCGCGGCGCGCAGCTCGGGCACGCCGGTGTTCGGCGTATAGAAGGTTTCGCCGCGCTGCAGCGCCGCCGCCGCGGCGTCGCGGATGAAGGCCGGCGTGGGCAGGTCGCTTTCGCCGAACCACATGGGGATGACGCCGGGCTTGCCCATGCCGAGGCGCGCCACCTCGCGAATACGCGAACCCGGCAGCTCCTCGATGCTGCGGCGAATGTTGAGCGACGTCATTGCGTCCTGCCCTTTCCGGCGAGGAGGGCGAGCACCTCGCGGGCGGCGTCGCGGCGACCGATTCGTCCTTCGGCCAGAGCGGTGGCGAGCGCGTCGATCGCCTCGCCGCCGCCCGCAATCCGCTCGGCCAGAAAATCGCCGGCCGCGCCGGCGAGCACCGCCCGGCGATGCGCCGGATCGAGCCGGCGGCAGCCGAGCGTTCGGCGCAGCTCGACCACCGCCTCGACCAGCGCCGCCACGCCTTCGCCCGAACTCGCGACCGTTTTCAGCACCGGCACCGCGCGCTCGCCCAACTCGGTCCCGATGGCGAGCTGGCGGGCGGTGCGGTCGGCCAGCGGATGATCGGCCTTGTTTACCACCAGCAGGTCGGCGATCTCGAGGATACCGGCCTTGATCGCCTGTACGTCGTCGCCGAGGCCGGGCGCCACGACCACGACACGCACATCGGCGATGCCGGCGATCTCCACCTCGTTCTGACCGGTGCCCACCGTCTCGACGATCACCGCGTCGCGGCCCGACGCGTCCATCACGTCGATCACCCTCTCGGCCGTGCGCGACAGCCCCCCCAGATGCCCGCGGGCGGCGAGCGAGCGCACGAACACGCCGTCGTCGCCGGCATGGCGGGTCATGCGGATGCGGTCGCCCAGGATGGCGCCACCGGTGATGGGGCTGGAAGGATCGACGGCGACGACACCGACGCTCTTCCCACCCGCCCGCAGCACCTCGATCATCGCCGCAGTGAGCGTCGACTTGCCGGCGCCGGGCGCCCCGGTGATGCCGATGACGAGGGCACGGCCGAGCCTGCCTCGCACCGCGGCGAGAACGGCGGCGGCCGCGGGCGTGTCGTTCTCCACCGCGGTGATCGCACGCGCCAAGGCCGCCCGGTCGCCGCGGGCGAGGCCTTCGATCCAGGCGGGTGCCTCGCTCACACGATCTCGAGGACCGCTTCAGGCGGCCGGCCGAGGACGGCGCGCTCGCCTGCGATGACGATCGGCCGTTCGATCAGGATCGGATGCCGGGCCATGCCGGCGACTATCGCCTTCTGCGTCGTGCCTTCATCAAGCAGTCCCATTTCCTTCGCCAGCGGCTCCTTCGCTCGGAGGAAGTGCCGCGCCGGCTTTCCCATCAGCCGCGCGACCCGCTCGATCTCGGCCGCCGAGGGCGGGGTCTTCAGATACTCGATGATGGCGGGTTCGACCCCCTTTCTGCGCAGAAGGTCGAGTGTCCTGCGCGAAGTCCCGCAACGCGGGTTGTGCCAGATGACGGTCTTCATGCGCCAGAGTATAGGGCCGCCCCGCGCCGCCGGAAGCCGTCACGTGTTTGACGTCCCGCAAACGGCCGGAATCTCTATATGATCCCGCTTCCGGCCAAAGTCGCCGACACAAAAGCAATAAGACATGCCCGCGATGTTCCGGATTCTCCTACTGACGTTGGTGTTCCTGACGACACCGGTGCTGGCGCAGCCCGCCGATGCCGCCGCTGCCGGCACCAGCGAACTGGACCAGCTGATCGAGAGGATCGAGCAGCCGGAAAAGCGCGACCAGCTTCTCACCGATCTCAAGGCCCTGCGCACCGCCGCCGGCAAGCCCGGCGCGCCGGCGGTGCCATCACCCCCGCCGACACCCGAGGCGCCGCTCGGCAACTATCTCCTGTCGCACGTCATCGACCGGGTGCAGTCGATCGTCTGGAAGATCAACGAGGCCGCGCGGGCGCTCGGCGACGCTGAGCGCCTGACCGACTGGCTCGCCGCCATGGCGAACGACCCGGCGCGGCGGAACCTGCTCCTGACCTCGATCGCGCAGCTGCTTCTGCTGCTGGCCGTCGGCATCGCGGTCGCGGTCGCGCTCGGGCGGGCGATGCGCGCGACCTTCAGGCATCTGGCCGATCGGCAGGCCGGCACTGCGCCGATGCGCGTCGGTATCGCCGTCGTGCGGCTGGTGCTGGGCGTCGTCCCGATACTGGGACTTGTGCTGGCCATGTCGGCACTGCAGGCATGGCTCGAGCCGGGTCCGCGGACCCGGGTCCTGGCAAGCGACGCGATCAACGCCATCGCCATCGCGGCGGCGGCCGATCTCCTGCTCAGGGCGATCCTTTCGCCGGCGATCCCGCATGCCCGGCCGGTGCCGCTCTCCAACGACACCGCAGCCTATATCTACGTCTGGCTGCGCCGCTTCATTCGGCTCGGCGTCTACGGCTTCTTCGTCCTGGAAGGCCTGCGCCACCTCGGCATGCCGGACGCGGCGCATGAACTGCTGGCGAACCTCTGCGGCCTCGCTCTCGCCGGTCTCGCCGCCATCGTCATCCAGCAGAACCGGAACCAGGTCGCCGTCCTGATCCGCGGCCGCACCGAAGCGGCCAGGCAGCGCTTCTCCAGCATGCGGGCGCGGTTCGCAGATGTCTGGCACCTGTTCGCGCTGTTCTATATCGCCGCGCTCTACCTGATCTGGGCGCTGAAGGTGGAGGGCGGCTTCGAACTGATGGTGCGCGGCACCATCGGCAGCGCCGTCGCCGTGGTCCTCGCCTGGGCGATCACCCGTGCGCTGCAGGCGGCGCTTCGACGGATGCTCGCGGTCAACCAGGACCTGATCGCCGCCAATCCCTTTCTGGAGCGGCGAACCAATCTCTACCTGCCGGCCCTGGAGCGCGGTGTCGCCTGGACCGTTCGGTTGCTCGCCCTGCTCGCCATCCTGGCGGCCTGGCGGGTCGATGTGGCCGGCATCCTGGGCAGCGACACCGCCCGGCTGGTCTGGAGCCGGCTGATCGGCATCGTCTTCGTGCTGCTGCTCGCCTTCCTGATCTGGGAGGGGATATCGGGCTTCGTCGCCTCCTACCTCGCCCGCCGCGACGCCGTAGGCAATCTTCTGGTCCGGGGCGGAAGAGCGCGCACGCTGCTGCCGCTCTTCAACAACGCCCTCAGGGTCGTGATTGGCGCCATCGCCACGCTGATGGTGCTGTCGCAGCTCGGCATCGACATCGCACCGCTCCTCGCCGGCGCCGGGGTTGTCGGCCTCGCCGTCGGCTTCGGATCGCAGAAGCTGGTCCAGGATGTGATCACCGGCGTCTTCCTGTTGTTCGAGGATGCGGTCAATGTCGGCGATGTCGTCACCATCAACGGCGTCACCGGCACGGTCGAAGGGCTCACCATCCGCGCCGTCGCGCTGCGCGACATGGAGGGGACGCTGCACACCTTTCCTTTCGGGTCGATCGGACATGTCAGCAACCAGACCAAGACCTTCTCCTATGCGGTGATGACCTTCACGGTCCCGAACGAGGCCGGCGTCGATCCCGCGATCCTGGCCGCCGACAAGGCCTTCATCGACCTGAAGGAGGATCCCAAGTTTGCGCCCGACATCGTTCGCGACATGGAGGTTCAGGGTGTCGAGAAGATGGATGCGGCCGGCCTCACGGTAAGGGTGCGCATCCGCACCCGCCCCGGGCGGCAATGGGGCGTGAAGCGTGCCTTCAACCGCGCCGTCGCCCGGCGCTTCGGCGAGGCCGAGGTGAAACTGGTCTGAACCTCAGCGGCCCTGCAGCCGCGCCTTCTCCGTCTCCGCCAGTTCGGCGACGAAGTCGAGGGTGGCGCGGACGCGGGGTATGCGCGACTGGTCGCGGTGCGCGGCGAGCCAGAGGTCCAGCGCCGGCGCCTTGTCGCCGATGTCGATGCGCACCAGGCCGTCGTCGCCAGCCACCATCACGCAGGGCAGGCAGGCGATGCCGAGGCCGGCGCGCGCCGCCTGATGGCGCAGATGCGCGCTGTTGGCCCGCAAGCCCGTCGCCGCCGAACGGGCGATCTTCCTGAGCCAGGACACCTGGGGAATGACCGTGTAGTCCTCCGGCCAATCCACCAGCACATGTCCCTCGAGCCCGTCCGCGGGTTTCGGCCGGGTGTCGAGATAGCCGCGCTCGGCGTAGAGCGCATAGCCCACCGTGCCGACTTTCCGCGCCAGCAGCGCGGCCTGTTCCGGCCGCGCCAGACGCAGCGCGATGTCGGCCTCCCGCCGCGACAGGTTGAGCGTGCGGATGTCGGTCGCCACCTCGACCACGATGCCCGGGTGGCGAGTCCGCAGCGCCGGCAGCGCCGGTCCGATCAGGTGGCAGGCCAGCACATCCGTCGTCGTCAAGGCGACGATTCCTTCGACCCCGAGGTCGGCGGCGTCGAGTGCCGTTCGCAGGTCGGCCACCTCGGCCTCCATCCGCGCCGCGTGCACGGCAAGTTTCTCTCCCGCCGAGGTCGGCAGCAGGCCGCGG
Organism: bacterium; assembly: GCA_022844005.1. GTDB lineage: Bacteria > Pseudomonadota > Alphaproteobacteria > Ferrovibrionales > Ferrovibrionaceae > Desertibaculum. The sequence continues at coordinate 19,163 of JALHMN010000052.1, forward strand.
TTGTCGCGCTGGAACAACTTGGCACCCATTGCCGCTTCCAGCCGCTCGAGCCGGCGCGCCGCGGTGGCGACGTCGACACCGAGCGCGCGGGCGGCACCGGAGAGCGAGCGCGCCTCCGCCACCTTCAACCCAATCTTCAGGTCATCCCAGTCGACACCCTTCATATCGGCAATTCCGCAAAGCAGTTCGGCCCATTCTTGGCCTAGCTATGGCGTCGACGCAAGGACATGGTGCCGGCTTCCGAAACGCCCAAGAGGGGGCACGTCCATGTCGCTCAATGCAAAGATTGACAGCCCGCCGGTCGGAAAGGCTATGCTGGAAGCTTCTTTTTCGTTCTCCGATGCCGGTGCGACTCGCATGTCTTCTGCCATCATGCCGACCTACGGTCGGGGCCCGACCGACCCCGCCTTCGACAGGGGCGAGGGCCCGTACCTCTTCACGACCGACGGCAAGCGCTATCTCGACTTCGCGTCGGGCATCGCGGTCACCTCGCTCGGCCACGCCCATCCGGTGGTGGTGAAGGCGCTGATCGAACAGGCGCAGAAGGTCTGGCACACCTCGAACCTGTTCCGCATCCCGGGGCAGGAGAAGCTGGCCGAACGCCTGACGGCGAATTCCTTCGCGGACTACGCCTTCTTCTCCAACTCCGGCGCCGAGGCGCTGGAAGGCACGATCAAGCTGGTGCGCAAGTACCAGTACGAGAACGGCCATCCCGAGCGCTACCGGATCATAACCTTCGAAGGCGCCTTCCACGGGCGCACGCTGGCGACGCTCGCCGCCGCCGGCAACGAGAAGTACCTGAAGGGTTTCGGCCCCAAGGTCGACGGCTTCGACCAGGTAGCGCTGAACGATCTCGCCGCGGTGAAGAAGGCGATCGGGCCGGAAACGGCCGGCATCCTCGTCGAGCCGATCCAGGGAGAGGGCGGCATCCGCGCTTGTACCCCGGAATTCCTGAAGGGCCTGCGGGCGCTCTGCGACGAGCACGGGCTGCTGCTCGCCTTCGACGAAGTGCAGTGCGGCATGGGCCGGACCGGCAAGCTCTTCGCCTACCAAGGCTATGGCGTCACCCCCGACGTGATGGCGCTGGCGAAGTCGATCGGCGCCGGCTTCCCCTTCGGGGCCTTCCTCGCCACCAAGGAAGCAGCCAAGGGCATGACCGCCGGCACGCATGGGTCGACCTATGGCGGCAATCCGCTGGCCATGGCTGTGGGCAACGCCGTGCTCGACGTGATGCTGACGCCCGGCTTCCTGGAGCATGCCCAGCAGACCGGCAGCCACCTGAAACAGCAGCTGGCGATGATCGTCGACAAGCATCCGAAGGTGGTGAAGGCGGTGCGCGGCACCGGGCTGATGCTGGGCCTCGAGGCCGTGGTCGAGAACACCAAGCTGGTCGAGGCCTGCCGCGCCGAGGGCCTGCTCACCGTCGGCGGGGGCGAGAACGTCGTCCGACTCGCCGCACCACTGATCATCGAAGACAAGCATGTCTCGGAGGGCATCGGGATGATCGACCGGGCCTGTAGCAAACTGGAGGGATGATGGCGGGAGTTCGTCACTTCCTCGATCTCGATCGGCTGGACACCGGGACGCTTCGCGGCATCCTGGATCAGGCCACGGCCCTGAAACGCGCGCGCAACGGCGCCCCGAAAGGGGCGCCGGATGCCGACAAGCCGCTCAGTGGCCGCATCCTCGCGATGATCTTCGAGAAGTCGTCGACCCGCACGCGCCTCTCCTTCGACGTCGCCATGCGCCAGCTCGGTGGCGAAGGGATCGTCATGAACGCCTCCGACCTGCAGATCGGCCGTGGCGAGACGCCGGCCGACACGGCGCGGGTGCTCTCGCGCTATGTCGATGCGATCATGATCCGCACGCATAAGCATGCGCTTCTGGACGAGATGGCGGCGGCCGCCACCGTGCCGGTGATCAACGGGCTGACCGACGACAGCCATCCCTGCCAGCTGATGGCGGACGTGATGACGATCGAGGAGAAGAAGGGCCCGATCGGCGGCAAGGTCATCGCCTGGAGCGGCGACGGCAACAATGTCGCCCGCTCCTGGGTGCACGCGGCGGTGCGCTTCGATTTCGAGCTGCGCCTCGCCTGTCCGGAGGAACTGTCGCCGCCCCAGAAGGTGATCGACTGGGCCCGGCGCGAAGGCGGGCGCGTGCGCCTGCTGCATGACGCGCATGCCGCCGCCGAAGGCGCGGATGCCGTCGTCACCGATACCTGGGTGTCGATGGGCGACAAGTCGGGTGGCGACCGCCACAACCTGTTGCGCCCTTTCCAGGTCGACGGCCGGCTGATGAAGCGTGCCGCGAAGGACGCGATCTTCATGCATTGCCTGCCTGCGCATCGCGGCGAGGAAGTAACGGCGGAAGTGATCGACGGCCCGCAATCGGTGGTATTCGACGAGGCCGAGAACCGTCTGCATGCGCAGAAGGGGATCCTGGCCTGGTGCATGGCGTGAGCATGATGTCGGGCATCGCGCCCGGCCGCGACGACCTCATCCATCCCTTCCAGATCGAAAGCAGCGGCGTGCGCGGAAGGCTGGTCCGCCTCGGCCCGGCGATCGACCTGATCCTGCGCCAGCACGCCTATCCCGATATCGTCTCCCGCCTCCTGGGCGAGGCGCTGGCACTCGTCTCGGCGCTGGGCGGCATGCTGAAATTCGACGGCCTGCTGACCCTGCAGGCCAAGGGCAACGGCCCCGTCGGCATGCTGGTCGCCGACTACCGCACGCCGGGCGACCTGCGCGGCTATGCCAGTTTCGATGCGACCGCCGTGGCCGCCCTGGACGACACCGGCGACCTGTCGCGCGTGCTCGGCGAAGGCTATCTCGCCTTCACCATCGACCAGGGCGCCGACATGGAGCGCTACCAGGGGATCGTGCCGATCGAGGATGTGAGCCTGGGCGAGGCGGCGGACCGCTACTTCCGCCAGTCCGAGCAGCTCCATGCCGGGTTCAAGCTGGCGACCGGGCTACGCCGCGACAAGTGGCGCGCAACCTGCCTGATGCTGCAGCGGCTTCCCCCCGAAGGTCCGGGCGAACTGCGCGACATGCAGGCCGAGGACGATTGGAGGCGCTGCATTCTCCTGCTCGACACCGTCAGCGTGGATGAACTGCTCGACCCGGATCTGCCCGCCAACGACCTCCTCTACCGCCTCTTCCATGAGGACGGCGTGCGCGTCTATCCCACCCTGCCGGTGCAGCCGCGCTGCCGCTGCGATCGTGAACGGGTGATGACCGTCCTGAAGAGCTTCCCGCTGGAGGAGGTCCGGGAAATGACGATCGACGACGGCCGGATCCGGGTAACCTGCGAGTTCTGCAGCACCCACTACCTCTTTGATCCCGCCGACCTGGGAACTTGAGGCCACCTGCCGCGTTGTCCTTCCCGCGCCGGCCCATGAGGGACGCCTTGATTTCGCCGCAGAGGCGAGTCAATTGTCCGATCTCGTGACCCCGGGCGCCAGGACGAAACGAGGCGGTAGAACGGAAATGAACATCACTCGACGGGGACTAATGACGGCGACCGGCGCCGTGCTGGCGTTGCCGTTGGGGCGTGCATTCGCGGCGCCCGCGACACTCGATCTGGGGTATCGCGCGCCTTTCCGTATCAATGTATCGACGATCGAGGTGATCGATCGCTATGAGCCGCCTTTCACCTCGCCCAATGTCGAGCACCATTTCACCGAACCTCCGGCGAGGCTGGCGGCGCGCTGGGCCAATACCCGCCTGATCCCCACGGGTCAGGGCACCGACAAGACCGGCCGCTTCACCATCGATATCGCTTCGGTCGTGGATGTCGAGCTGCCGAAGGCAGGCGGGGTCCGGAACCTGTTCACCAAGCAACAGGAACACCGCTTCGACGCGCGCCTCGCGGTCTCGTTCGATATCCTGACCTTCGGCGGCGTCAGCGAATCGAAGATCACCGCCTCCGCCACGGCGACCCGGACGATGCCGGGAGATACCAGCCTGGATGATCGCGACGCCGTTTTCCTCGAGCTGTCGCGGATGCTGATCGTGTCGCTCGAGCAGGAATTCGACAGTCTCGTCCCGCAATATCTGAGCGCCTACCTGCGCTGATCGCTTCGGCCCACGGATGCTCCCATCCGCGGGCCGGCGGGCGACCGAGACATGGGATGGCTGAGTAGCACCCGCACGCGGCGGTGATCACACCGGAAGCCATCGATCAGATCGCACGGCACCTCGTTGCCTCACACACCGGCTTGTCCGACTGCCGGTGACACGCGCCGGACCCGCTGCGATTGGTCAGGTCGCTTGACCGGCTCCGCGGCGGCTGGTGTGATTCGACCCTGAAGCCCCAGCGGCGCCTTATCATCTCTGTTCGGATCATGAACGGTCGCGCGGCGGGTTCACTGTCGCAGGAGACGCGCGGATGGCCTTCGAGGACGAGGTTCGAAACCTGAACGTCCGTCGCGAAACGGCGCTGGCCATGGGCCCGGCCCATCGCCTCGCCGCGCGCAAGGCCGATGGAATTCTGAACGCGCGTGAGCGGGTAAGCCATATGCTCGACGAAGGAAGCTTCGCGGAATGGGGCCTTCTCGCAACCGCGGCCAGGCCCGAGGACAGCGACCGCAGTCCGGCCGACGGGGTGGTGAGCGGCTGCGGCAGCATCGACGGACGACCGGTCGTCATCCACGCGGCGGACTTCTCCACCCTCGGCGCCTCCAGCGCCCCCGTCGCCGACAAGAAGTTCCGGCATGCCCGCCGGAATGCCGCGGAAAACGGCATGCCTCTCGTCCTGCTGAACGAATGCGCCGGCTCGCGCATCCCGGATATCATGGGGGCCCAGGGGCTGCACCATGCGGGGGAGCAGTCCGCCCTGTGGCGTGACCGCTCGTCGCCCTGGGCGGCCGCCATCCTGGGCCTCAGCTATGGCGACGGCTCGTTCTATGCCGCGATGTCCGACTTCGTGGTGATGCGCAAGGGCGCCGTGATGGCGGTCTCCAGCGAGCATGTGACCTCCGTGGCAATCACCGAGCAGGCCGATCCGCGCGACTTCGCAGGCTGGGAGGTTCAGACGTCGGTCACCGGCCAGGTCGATCGCGCGGTCGACAGCGACGAGGAAGCGCTCGATCAGATCCGCCGCTTCCTCTCCTATCTGCCCTCGCATTCGCGTGAACGCCCGCCTCTCCTATCCGTGCCCGCCGGCGCCGGGGCGGACCAGGACCGCCTCCTCGCGATCCTGCCGGACAGTCCGAAGCTGACCTACGACGTGCGCAGGATCGTCGAAGTGCTGGTCGATCCGGGCAGCTTCTTTCCATTGAAGGAACGCTTTGCCCGGGTGGCCTGCACCGGTCTCGCGCGCATCGATGGGCGCCCCGTCGGCATCATCGCCACCAGCCCGCTGTTCAAGGGAGGCGCCCTCGACGGCGATGCTTGCGACAAGATCATCAGCCTGATCGTGCTCTGCGACAGCTTCAATCTGCCGATCGTCACCTTCGCGGATACGCCGGGCTTCCTGGTCGGCGCCAACGGCGAGCGCCAGAAGATGCCGGGAAAGATCATGAACTATCTCCAGGCGCTCGGTGCGTCGAGCGTGCCGAAACTCACCGTGGTCATGCGCAAGTCCTACGGCCAGGCCCATCTCAACATGGGCGCGGGCTATGCGGACGAGATGGCTGCCTGGTTCACCGCCGAGGTGAGCCTCATGGGCCGCGAACCGGCCATGAACGTGCTGCACCGGCTGAAGCCGGGCGAGACGCCCGAACGCTACGCCGAACTGGAATCCGAACTCGCCCGCGACACTTCGGCCTACGCCCTCGCCTCCGCCTTCATGGCGCAGACGGTCATCGATCCGCGCGAGACCCGGGACTGGCTGGTAAGGATGCTGAAACTGCATGAGCGCAAGCCGGCGGGTGGAATAGGCCTGCACCGCCTCGCGCACTGGCCGACGACCTTCTGACTCGCGGGAGCGGTTGCCGCGGCCGGTGCCGCGGCGGCCACCCTCGGCGGCACTGAGGGGCGGCGGGCCGATCAGGCCGAGATGCGTTCGACCAGCTTGTCGACGAAACTCTCGCAGGCGGCGATCTGGCTGAGCTCGATGAACTCGTTGGGCTTGTGCGCCTCGCGGATATTGCCGGGGCCGCAGACCACGACCGGGATACCGGCTTCCTGGAACAAGCCCGCCTCGGTCATGTAGGAGACCGCCTCGGTGGCGTTCGACCCGATCAGCGACTTGGTCAGGACCTCGGCCGGCGAGCCTTCGTCGGGGACCAGCGCCGGCACGGCCGCCAGCACCCGCGTGGCGACGCTCGCCTCCGGGTGGATCCTGCGCATGCGCGGCAGCACCTTCTCGGACACATAGCGCTGCAGGCGGTCGTGCGCCTCGTCCATGTCGGTATGCGGCAGCGACCGCTGTTCCCAGTGGAAGCTGCAGCAGCGGGCCATGATGTTGCCGGCGGTGCCGCCGTTGATGGTGCCGACATGCACGGTGGAGTAGGGCGGCATGAAACGCTCCGCGCCCGGCACGTCCCGTGCCTCGTATTCCGCCTGTATGCGCATCAACTCGCCGATCAGCTCCGCCGCCGTCTCGACCGCGCTGACGCCGAGATGCCGCTGGGAGGAATGCGCCTCCAGCCCGATCACCGTCGTCTCATAGGCCTTGCCGCCCTTGTGGGCGTCGACGACGCCCATTTCGGTCGGCTCGCCGATGATGCCGAGGCGCGGCTTGATCCCCGCCTGCTTCAGGTGCTCGATCAGGCCGCCGACGCCGATGCAGCCGACTTCCTCGTCGTAGGAGAAGGCGAGGTGGACCGGCTCTTTCAGGTTGCGCTTCGCCAAGGCCGGCGCGGCGGCGAGGCAGACGGCTATGAAGCTCTTCATGTCGGATGTGCCGCGGCCGAACAGCTTGCCGCCGCGTTCGGTCACCGTGAACGGGTCGGTGTCCCAGGGCTGGCCGTCGACCGGGACCACATCGGTATGTCCGGAAAGGACTATTCCGCCCGGCCCGCTGCCGATGGTGGCGAGCAGATTCGCCTTGGTACCGGTCCGGTCGTGAACCAGGGTGGAACGGATGCCGTGGCCTTCGAGGTACTCGGCGACGAAACGGATCAGTTCCAGATTGGAGAGCCGGCTGGTGGTGTCGAAACCGATCAGCCTGCGGACAAGTTCGAGCGTGTCTGCACGGGGTTCGAGCGGCATCAGGCCATGACTCCGGGAGGATTGCCGATCATGGCGAGAAACTCGCGGCGGGTACGCGGATCGTCGCGGAAGGCGCCCAGCATGCGGCTGGTCACCATGGTGACGCCCGGCTTGTGCACGCCGCGCGTGGTCATGCATTCATGCGCCGCCTCGATGACGACCGCCACGCCGCGCGGCTTCAGCACCTCCTGCAGCGTATTGGCGATCTGCGCCGTCAGCTTCTCCTGGATCTGCATCCGTTTGGCATAGGCGTCGACGACACGCGCCAGCTTGGAAATGCCCACCACCCTGTGCGCCGGGAGATAGCCGACGTGGGCATGGCCAATGATGGGTAAAAGATGGTGTTCGCAATGGCTCTCGAGGCGGATCGACTTCAGCACGATCATCTCGTCGTAACCGTCGGTCTCCTCGAAGGTCCGGGCCAGTATCTCTTCCGGATCAATGCGATAGCCGGCAAAGAACTCTTCGTATGAACGCACCACGCGATCGGGGGTGCCGAGCAGCCCCTCCCGCGCGGGGTCATCGCCGGCATAGCGCAGGAGGGTGCGCACCGCCTCCTCCGCCTCGGCCTTGCTCGGTCGAGGCAACATCTTGTGCTTGAACGATAATTCGGACATTTCCTCTCCCCGGTGGAGGTCAGTTGAGCCGCGGTGTCTCGTGCGGCGAATCGAGCGAGAAGGCGGGAATCGCAACGTCGAACGCCTCCCCCGACGCGGTCAGCATCTGGTAACTGCCGACCATGATTCCGGACGGCGTGCCCAGCGGGCATCCGGACGTGTATTCAAAGGCTTGGCCTGGCGACAATGTCGGCTGTTCGCCGACGACCCCGTCGCCTTTCACCTCCTGCAGGCGACCTGCGCCATCCGTGATACGCCAATGCCGGGCTCTCAACTGAACCGTATACGAACCATTGTTCTCGATACGGACATGATAAGCCCAAACAAAATAACGCTCCGAAGGCTGCGACTGGTCTTCGAGAAAGGTCGGCTTAACGGTGACCGTAATTCCGCGTGTGGTGGCGCTATACATGGCTGGTGAGGATCTCTTCTTTAACTGCTGGCCCGCAGCGCTCCCTGGATCTCCTTCCGGCGCCACGGCGGATATCGGCCGGTATGCCGGGAAGTCCAGGGAGGCATTAAACTTCCTTTCGCCGGCCGTGTCGGCGAATACGCCTGTCCGGCGCTGTGGCCACTACACCACACAGCGCCGATAAAGTCACCGCAGCCGGGACCCAGTGCCCATCTCAGGCGTTTGCAATCTCGACAGAACGGCAGAGGTGGGGCATGTTTCCAACGATCTACTTTCCTTCCAATTGGTTAGCGAGCGGTGCAATGAACAAGCGAACCCTCGGGCTTCTGCTGGGCGGGACGATGCTCCTGGCGCCGGCATTGGCCGTTGCGCAAGGCGCGGGTCCGGCCCCCGGCTGGTATGTCGGCGCTGGTGCCGGCATCAACATCCGTGAGGATGACAACAGCTTCAACTTCAATACCGGCCCGGCCGTCACGACGAACTTCGGCTACCGGTGGGGCTATCTCAGCCTGGAAACGGAAGGAAGTTTCCGTACAAATCGTGCATCGAACCCGACCTTCGGCGGCGGTAACGGTGGCACGGTGGGCCTGCTGGCGAATGTGATCGTCGACTTCTTCCCGCAGTCGGCCTTTTCCGTCTATCTGGGCGCCGGTGCCGGTGTCGCGCACACCTATCTGAGCCAGGACACGCTCAACGATGCCGACGACAACGTGTTCGCCTACCAGGGCATCGCGGGCGTGCGCTACACGCTCAACCAGAACTGGACGCTGAACGCCAGCTACCGCTACTTCCGTACCGAGGACCTGGACTTCACCTCGCAAGCGGGCGCTACCGGGTCGGTGGACAACGTGAACCACACCGCGCTGGTCGGGTTCACCTATCATTTCGCGCCGCCGCCTCCGCCGCCGCCGGTGGCTCAAGCGGCTCCTCCGCCGCCTCCGCCACC
>JALHMN010000053.1 GCA_022844005.1 bacterium
GCGCCCATCGTGCCGCTCCGCATGCGGCGGGCGGGCAAGCAGGCCCATGCGCTGGAGGTCGAGCCACCCCTCGTCGCCGCGCGCGACCTCGCCGCCCTCACCACCGGGCTCAATCGGGCGGTGGAAGCCTGGGTGCGCCAGAGCCCGCCGGACTGGCTCTGGCTGCACGACCGCTGGCGCGGCGCTCGATAGGCGAAGCCTAAGGGCCCTTCGCCCGCGCCTTCATGTCCTCGCAGGCGAACAGGATGCGCTCGGGCGTTGCCGGGGCGTCGAGCTTCACCGTCAGCTTGTGATCCCCAAGCGAGGCCACCGCGTCGCGCAGCGCGCTCCAGACCGATATCGCCAGCAGCAGCGGCGGCTCGCCCACGGCCTTCGATCGGAAGATGGTGGGGCGCGGGTTCGGTGCGTCGGCGAGGAGCCGGCAGTTGAACTCAGGTGGCACGTCGCGGCTGCCGGGGATCTTGTAGGTGGAGGGGCCGTGGGTGCGTAAGCGCCCCTCGCCGTCCCACCACAACTCCTCGCAGGTGAGCCAGCCCATGCCCTGGATGAAGGCGCCTTCCACCTGGCCGCGGTCGATGGCGGGGTTGAGCGAGTTGCCGCAGTCGTTCACCAGGTCGACGCGCAGCACCTTGTGCTCGCCGGTCAGCGTGTCGATCGCGACCTCGGCCGCCGCCGCGCCATAGGCGAAGTAGTAGAAGGGACTGCCGGTCATATTCACCGGGTCCCAGTCGATATCGGGTGTCCTGTAGTAGCCGGTGGCGGAGAGCGAGATCCGCCCCTCCCAGCAGAGCGCGGCGAACTCGCCGAAGGACATGACGTGGTTGCCGATCCGCACCTGGTTGTCGGCGAAGACCACCTCTTCGGGCGGACATTCGAAATGCGCCGCTGCGAAATCGATCATCCGCGTCTTGATGGCCCCGGCGGCGGACAGTGCCGCCATGCCGTTCAGGTCCGATCCCGTCGAGGCGGCCGTGGGCGAGGTGTTGGGGATCTCCGCCGTCGTCGTCGGGCTGATCTTCACGGCCGATAGGTCGATCTGGAACACCTCGGCCACCACCTGCGCCACCTTGGTGTGCAGGCCCTGGCCCATCTCGGTGCCGCCATGCGACAAACGGACCGAGCCATCCGTATAGACATGCACCAGCGCGCCGCCCTGGTTCAGCGCCGGCTTGTTGAAGGAGATGCCGAACTTGAGCGGCATCAGACCGAGACCCTTCTTGACGATGGGGCTGGTGGCATTGAAGGCGTCGACGGCTTTCCGCCGACCGGCCCAGTCGAAGACCGCCGTGATCTCGTCCACCACGCGGTGGATGATGTTGTCGTGCACGACCTGGCCATAGGGCGTGACGTTGCGCTCGCTGACTCCGTAGTAGTTCGCCGCCCGCACATCCTCCGGCCGCTTGCCGAGCGTGCGCGCCACGTCGTCGATGATGGCCTCGATCGCGGCCGCGCCCTGCGGTCCGCCGAAGCCGCGGAAGGCGGTGTTGGAGACGGTGTTGGTCTTGCAGCAATAGCCGCGGGCCCGCACGGCCGGCAGGTAATAGGCGTTGTCGATGTGGCAGAGCGCGCGCGTCATCACCGGCGGCGTGTGATCGGCCGACCAGCCGGCGCGCGCGGCCAGGATCGCGTCGAGGCCGAGGAGACGCCCTTCGCCGTCGAAGCCGACGTCGTAGCGGATCAGGAAGTCGTGCCGCTTCCCCGTGGCGATCATGTCGGTGTCACGCGACAGCCGCAGCTTCACCGGCTTCCGCACCTTCCAGGCGCAGAGCGCGGCGATGGCGGCGACCAGCGTCGCCTGGCTCTCCTTGCCGCCGAAGCCGCCGCCCATGCGGCGCACCTCGGCCGTCACCGCGTTGAAGGGCAGGCCGAGGATATGGGCGACGCCGTGCTGCACCTCGGTCGGATGCTGGGTCGAGGCGATCAGGCGCATGTCGCCGTCCTCGCCCGGGATGGCGATGGAGATCTGTCCTTCCAGGTAGAAATGGTCCTGCCCGCCGAGGCGTACCTCACCCTCGAGGCGCCGCGGCGCGGCGGCCAGCGCGGCCTGCCAGTCGCCGCGCTTCATTTCCATCGGCGGCCAGACCAGCGCCTCCTTCTCCAGCGCGGTCTCGATGGAGAGGATGGGCTCCAGCGCCTCGATGTCGAGGATGACGGCTTTCGCGGCGGCGATGGCCTGGTCGCGCGTCGCCGCAACCACGGCCGCCACCGGCTGGCCCACATATTCCACCGTGCCGGTGGCCAGCGCCGGTTCGTCCTTGCCCACCGGGGCCACGTCGTTGACGCCGGGGATATCGGCGGCCGTGACGATGCTGGCGACACCCGGCAGCGCGAGCGCCTTCGCGGCGTCGATGCTGCGGAGCTTCCCGTAGGCGACAGGGCTCAACACCAGCGCCGCGTGCAGCGTGCCGGGCGGCACTGCGATGTCATCGGCGTAGATCGCCTCGCCGGTGGCGTGCTTCAGCGCGCTGTCGTGGCGGACGGAGGTATGGACGGCGCCGCTCCGCGGCCTGAGCGCGATGTTGCTCATAGCGATGCCACCTCGAGCGCGATGCCGGGCGAGGTTTCCGCCAGCAGGAAGCGGCGGAGCAGGTTGCCGGCCACCATGCTGCGATAGCGCGCCGTGGCGCGCATGTCGCCGATCGGCTTCAGCTCGGCGCCGATGGTGATCACCGCTGCCTCGACCGCAGCGGCATCGAAGGGCTTGCCGATCAGCGCGGCTTCGGCCGCCTTCGCCCGCACCGGTGTCGCCGCCATGCCGCCGAAGGCGAGACGCGCGTCGCTCACCTTGCCGTCGACGAGGCTCAGGCGGAAGGCCGCGGCGACGGTGGAGATGTCCTGGTCGTAGCGCTTCGACAGCTTGTCGATGCGGAACAGCGCGCCCGGCTTCAGCTTCGGCAGGCGGATCGCGACGATCACTTCATCCGCTGCTAAATCCGTCTTGCGATAGCCGAGGAAGAAGTCGGCGATGGCGACCCGGCGCTGTCCGCGCGTCGAGGCCAGCGTCAGTTCGGCATCCAGCGCCAGGAGCAGCGGCGGCGTGTCGCCGATGGGAGAGGCGGTGCCGAGATTGCCGCCGATGGTGCCGGCATTCCTGATCTGCCGCGAGCCGAGGCGGGTGAAATAGGGGTGGATGGTCGGGTGCAGGCCCGCCAGCGCCGGCATCGCCTCGGTATAGGAGAGCGCGGCGCCGAGGGTGAGGCGGTCGGCGCCGTCTTCCAGCACCTGCAGCTCGGGCACGCGCGTCACGTCGATGGCGAAGGGGATCGGCGCCCGTGACCGCGACGGCCCGAGGCCGAGATCGGTGGCGCCGGCGACCAGCACCGCATCGGGGTGCTTCGCCCGCAGCTCGAGCAGCGCCGCCAGGCTTTCCGGCACCTCATAGCGCTGGCCGCCACCGGCGAAGCTGCCGCCCGGTGGCGAAGCAGACGTCTCCGCGGAGGCGGAAGGCAGCGTCAGCGCGGTCTCCACGATCGGGCGATAGCCGGTGCAGCGGCAGAGATTGCCGGCCAATGCCTCGTGCACATCCTCCGCCGTCTTCGCCCCGCCGTCGCGCTGCAGCGCGTAGAGCGACATGATGAAGCCAGGCGTGCAGAAGCCGCATTGCGTGCCGTCGGTCTCCGCCAGCGCGTGTTGCACCGGATGCGGCTCGCGCCCCGGCCCCAGCAGGCCCTCGACGGTGGTGACGCTGCGGCCATGCACCTGCCCCAGCAGCGTGAGGCAGGCATTCACCGCCCGGCCGTCCACCACCACGGTGCAGGCGCCGCAATCGCCCTCGGCGCAGCCTTCCTTGGTGCCGGTCAGGTGCTCGGTCTCGCGCAGCCAGTCGAGCAGCGTCGTCGATGGCGGTGCGCCGACACTCCGCCCGGTGCCGTTCAGCGTGAGCCGGAGGCCGCTCATGCCGGCTCACTCATGCCTTGGCCGGCGGGTGATGCTTCAGCCAGTGCCGCGCCAGATCGATGCGCCGGCAGACCCAGACCTTGTCGTGGGAGAGCACGTGGTCGAGGAAGCGGATCAGCGCGACGGTACGGCCCGGCCGGCCGACTACGCGGCAATGCAGGCCGATGTTCAGCATCTTCGGCGCCTCCGCCCCTTCGGCGTAGAGCATGTCGAAACTGTCGCGCCAGTAGGTGAAGAGGTCGTCCGCCGTCGACAGGTACGACCCGGCGACCGAGCGGTAGTCGTTCACGTCGAGCGTGTAGGGAATGATCAGGTGCGGCTTGCCGAACTCTTGGGTGTAGTAGGGCAGGTCGTCGGCATAGCTGTCGGAATCGTAGACGAGGCCCGGATGCTCCTCGAGCACGAGGCGCCGCGTGTTCGGGCTGGTGCGCCCCGTATACCAGCCGTCGGGCTTGGCGCCCGTCATGCGCTCGTGGATCTCCAGCACCTTGCGCACATGCGCGCGCTCGGCCAGTTCCGACATGTTCTGGTAGTCGATCCAGCGCCAGCCGTGGCTCGCCATTTCCCAGCCGGCTTCCATCATGGCTTTGACGCCGTCGGGGTTGCGCTCCATCGCCATGGCGACGGCATAGACGGTGAGCGGCATCCTCCGCTCGGTGAAGGCACGGAAGACGCGCCAGAACCCGGCGCGGGAGCCGTATTCGTACATCGACTCCATGTTCATGTTGCGGGTGCCCACCAGCGGCACGGCGCCGGCGATATCCGACAGGAAGGCTTCCGAGGCCTGGTCGCCGTGCAGGACGGTGTTTTCGCCGCCTTCCTCGTAGTTCAGCACGAACTGCACCGCCACGCGGGCGTCGCCAGGCCATTTCGGATCGGGCGGGTTGCGGCCATAGCCGATCATGTCGCGCGGATAGGTCTCAGTCATTGCTGGCATCCTCGGGGAGCTCTTCTGCCCCGATCTTAAGCAGGACGCGTGCCAGCTTCACCCAAAGGTTCGCGGCCAGCGGCGGGCGCCGTGCCGGATACGAAGGATCAGCACTTCCTCTTGGCGAAGCCGATAGACGATGATGTAGGGCGTCCGCGGCACCACCAACTCCCGCGTGCTGGAAACCCGGCCGCCGCGCCCGATCCGAGGATGCTCGGACAGAAGAAGAGACGTTGTCTTGATGCGGACCGTTACCTGCCGGGCGGCGAAAGGATTATCGGCGGCGATGTAAGTGGTGAGTTCGAGAAGATCGGAACGGGCGAGTGCCGTCCAATGGATGTTCATGCACCGAGCTTGCGCAGCGTCTCTTCAAGCTGGCGCATGACTTCCTCATGGGAAACCGTTTCGCCCCGATCGGCTTGGGCAATCCCTTCCTCCACCGCCCGGATGAAAGCCGCTTCATCGTCAACTTTCATGAGGCCTGATCTTCGTGCCGCAAAAACCTTTTCATGGGGTATGCCTAGACCGGCATCGAACTCCGCCTCGGCCTCAGCAAGGGCGGCCGTATAGGCTGCATCGTCCTCGATGCTGACCAAGCCTGGGGGCTTGGTCGCAAACTCATCCCAATACTCGACATAGCTGCGAAGCGTTTCACCGACCAGTTCCTCGAGCGACTGGCCGCGCTCCGTCGCGATACGCGTCAAAGCCGTTTCCAGATCGGGGTCGAGCTTTAAAGTGATTGCCATCTTGAAATTATACCACAACCGTTCGTTCCAAGGCAGGCTTTGACGCCCGCGCCCGCCCGCGCTACACAGCACCCATGACGACCGCCGCCGCCCTGCACCGCTGGTATTTTAGCCCCACCACATAGGCGGCGGGGACGATCATCTTTTCACCCACGCCGCCGCGGTCCGGCGGCGTTGGTGTTTTCAGGGTCTCCGGCCCGAGCTGCGGCTCACGCGACCGGAGCCCGAGCATGACCTTCCTGGACGACAAGCCCACCCGCATCCGCCCCGCCGTCTGGGCCGATTACGACCGGCTCTGCCCGCTCTTCGCCGAGCTCGACCGCCATCATCGGGAGGCCCGGCCCGACCTGTTCCACCCGATCGAAGGCCCGGCCCGCAGCCCCGGCCTCGTCCGCGGCCTGATCGAGGGCGCGGACAGCGCCATCCTGGTGGCCGAGCGGCGCGAAGGCCTGATGGGCCTCGTCCTCCTGATCGAGCGGCGGATTCCGGCGAGCCTGGTCAGGCCCGGCCGGCGCGTGGTCGAGGTGGAAAACCTGGTGGTGACTGAAACGGCCCGCGGCCAGGGCATCGGCCGGGCGCTGCTCGCCACGGCCGAGGCCTGGGCGCGGGATCGCCGCATCCAGTCGCTCGAACTGGGCGTGCATGAATTCAACGAGGGCGCGGTCGGCTTCTATCACCGTGCCGGCATGCAGACGGCGCTGCGCCGAATGCAGAAGGCGGTGTGAGAGTGCGGCTGGCGTCCCCGGAGCAACATCCAATCGGATCGATCGCCGCAGGCGATAGGCCCGATTGGATAAACGTTGCTCCGTTCAAGCGGTTATTTGGACGCCAGCACCATGATCATCTGCCGGCCTTCCATGCGCGGGAACTGCTCGACCTTCGAGAGCTCGATCAGATCCTCGCGGACCTTGTCGAGCAGCTTCATGCCGAGGTCCTGATGGGCGAATTCGCGGCCACGGAACCGCATGGTCACCTTGACCTTGTCGCCTTCCTCGAGGAAGGATCGCATGGCGCGCATCTTGACGTCGAGATCATGCCCGTCGATGCCGGGCCGGAGCTTGATCTCCTTGATCTCGATGACCTTCTGCTTCTTGCGGGCCTCGGCGGCCTTCTTCTGGCTCTCGTACTTGAAGCGGCCGAAATCGAGAATCTTGCAGACCGGCGGCGACGCCGTGGGCGAGATC
Source organism: bacterium (assembly GCA_022844005.1). Lineage (GTDB taxonomy): Bacteria > Pseudomonadota > Alphaproteobacteria > Ferrovibrionales > Ferrovibrionaceae > Desertibaculum. The sequence goes on from JALHMN010000053.1 coordinate 6,756, forward strand.
TCGACCAGGTCGAGACCCACGTCATAGGCCATCTGCAACGCTTCGCGCGTCGCGACGACGCCACGGTTCTCGCCGAGATGGTCGATCAGGCGCACGGTGGGCACGCCGATTTCGGTGTTCACGCGCGGTCCATCGCGGGTGGGCGGCGCATTCGAGCTGGGACGCGGAGCTATGCTCGTCTTCCTTCCATTGCCAAACCAAAAAGAGGCCTGCGTGCCGCGGATAGATCAGGTCCCGGGGACACGTGCCTCATTGCAGAGTGTATCGAGTGCGTCGCGCAAGGCAAGGCTCTCCTGCGCCTGCGATCCCAGGCGCCGGATCGAGACCGTCTCCTGCTCCGCCTCGCGCCCGCCCACCACCAGCAGGACCGGCACCCGGGCCAGGCTGTGTTCGCGCACCTTCCAGTTGATCTTCTCGGAGCCGATGTCGTATTCGGCGCGCAGGCCGGCCTCCTTCAGCGCCTTGTGCACCTTCAGCGCATAGGCTTCCGCCCCTTCCGTGATATTCGCCACCACCACCTGAACCGGGGCCAGCCAGAGCGGGAACTTGCCCGTGAACTGCTCGATCAGGATGGCGATGAAGCGCTCGAAGGAACCGAAGATCGCCCGGTGCAGCATCACCGGCCGGTGCTTGGCGCCGTCCGGGCCGACGTAGTCGGCACCAAGCCGCTCGGGCAGCACCAGGTCCACCTGCAGCGTGCCGCATTGCCAGTCGCGGCCGATGGCGTCGCGCAGCACGAATTCCAGCTTCGGCCCGTAGAAGGCGCCTTCGCCGGGGTTGAGCGCGTAGTCGATGCCGGCCCGGGCGCAGGCGCCCTTCAGCGCCCCTTCCATCCGGTCCCAAAGCGCATCGTCCCCGGCGCGGACGGGCGGGCGGTCGGAGAACTTCACCTTGAAATCGGCGAAGCCGAGGTCCCGGTAGATGCCCGAGAGCAGGCTGTAGAAGCGCACCGTCTCGTCTTCGATCTGCTCCAGCGTGCAGAAGATATGCGCGTCGTCCTGGGTGAAGTTGCGCACCCGCATGATGCCGTGCAGCGCGCCCGAAGGCTCGAAGCGGTGGCAGGAGCCGAACTCGGCCATGCGCAAGGGCAGGTCGCGATAGCTGCGCTGTCCCTGGTTGAAGATCTGCACATGGCAGGGACAGTTCATCGGCTTCAGCGCGAAGATGCGCGCGCTCGGGTCGGCCACGTATTCCTTCAGGCCTTCCTCGTTCTCCGAGATGTACATGTTCTCGCGGAACTTCTCCCAGTGGCCGGAGGCTTCCCACAGCTTCCGGTCCACCAGCTGCGGCGTCTTCACCTCGACATAGCCGTCCTTCTCCAGCCGGCCGCGGATGAAGCGTTCGAGCGTGCGGTACAGCGTCCAGCCCTTGGGGTGCCAGAACACCATGCCGGCCGCTTCCTCCTGCTGGTGGAAGAGGCCCATCTCCTTGCCGATGCGCCGGTGGTCGCGCTTCTCCGCCTCCTCGATCTGCAGGAGATGCTGCTCGAGCTCGGCCTTGCTGCGCCAAGCGGTGCCGTAGACCCGCTGCAGCTGCTGGTTCTTCGCATCGCCGCGCCAATAGGCGCCCGACACCCGCGTCAGCTTGAAGGCGAGCGGCAGCTTGCCCGTCGAGGGCAGGTGCGGGCCCATGCAGAGGTCGAACCACCGGCCCTGGCGGTAGATCGAGATCGCCTCGTCCGTCGGGATCTCGTGCACCCACTCGGCCTTGTACTTCTCGCCCTTGTCCTTGAAGAGCGCCGCGGCCGCGTCGCGGTCCCATTCCTCGCGCGTGATCTCCTCGTTCCGGGCGACGATCTCGCGCATGCGCGCCTCGATCTTCTCCAGATCGTCGGGCGTGAACGGTTGCTCGCGCACGAAGTCGTAGTAGAAGCCCGTCTCCGTCGAAGGCCCGAAGGTCACCTGCGTGCCGGCGTAGAGTTCCTGCACGGCCTCGGCCATCACATGCGCGCAGTCGTGGCGGATCAGATCCAGGACATCCGGATGATCGCTCTTCAGCGTCAGGATCTCGACCCGGGCATCCTTGGCGATCCTGTGCTTCAGGTCTTTCAATACCCCGTCGACACGGATGGCGAGCGCGGCCTTGGCGAGGCCGGGGCCGATATCGGCCGCCAGCTTGTCGCCGGAAACCGGCCCTTCGTAGCGGCGCACGCTGCCATCCGGCAGCGTCAGCGCCACGCCCAAGGCTTGCACGTCAGACATCGGGAACCTCCAGAGGCGCGCAACTTAGGCAGGGCGGGGGTGGTGTCAAGGATGCGGGCATCGTCTTCTCCTGCAGGGCCGGGGGCTGGCGGAGAGGCGGGGGCCGGACATAACAAAGGCCCCGTCCGTCTCCGGCGGGGCCCTCGGGCTCTTGTCGCGATCAGCCTTCGATCAGCGCGCGCAAACCCTCCGGCCCCGCGAGGGGGTCGTGACGGTAGTGCGCGTGGTGACGGCGATACGCATGCCGATCAAAATAGGGAGTGGAACACGGGGTGTAAAGCCGGCCCGCTACCGTCGGGCGTCCAGGCGTTCCAGGGTGCTGGTCAGGGTGCGCTTCAGTTTGTCGATGGCGCCGCTCGCCGCGAGGTCGAGGGTCGCCGCGTGGTGCGTCACCGCCGTCGGCTGGCGCCCTTCCAGGCGCGCTTCGATCATGCAGCGCTTGTCGTTTTGGCCACTCTTCGCGGCATTCTCGTCGCCGAGATGAACCTCCACCCGGCTGATCCGGTCGGCGAACCGCTCGAGCGCCGTTTCGACCATGCCCTGCACGTGCTCGGCCAGGTTTTCCGTTCCCTCGATGGTGTTGTTCGTATTCACCTGGATCTGCATCCGGCCAATCTCCCTGCAAAGGGGGACAACGCTTCTTGCGGCTATTCGTTCCCGGCCGGCGCGACGAAGCGGTTCCGGAGCACCCCGATGCCGCTGATCTCGACCTCCACCTCGTCGCCGGCCCGCAGGTCGGGCGAGGTGCCGTCGGTGCCCATCCAGATCATGTCGCCGGGATAGAGCGTGATGTAGCGGCTGATGGCCGAGATATAGGCCTCGACGCCGAACAGCATCGAATTGGTGGCGAAGCGCGAGGTCTCGGTGCCGTTCACCCGCACCCGGGTTTCCAGCGCATCGAGATCGACATCGGTCTCGATCCACGGCCCCATCGGCTTGAAGGTGTCGGTGTTCTTCGCCCGCCACAGCGTGCGGTCCGACTTCTGCCAGGCCCGTTCGCTGACGTCGTTGCCGATGCTGTAGCCCAGCACGCAGGACAAGGCCTCGGCCTCGCTCAGGTTCTTCGCCTTCCTGCCGATGACGACGGCGAGCTCGCCCTCGTACTGCACCTTGGTGGCGCCCGCCGGGATGACGACGTTCTCCTCGTGCGCGATCAGCGCGTTGTTCGACCGGTAGCCGACATCGGGCTGCGTCGGCAGGTCGGGCATGGTGCCGAACTTCGCCGCCGCCTCCTTGATATGCGCGGTGTAGTTCAGGCCGACGCAGTAGAAGGTCGGCGGGATCACCGGCACCTCGATCTTGACCTCGGCGAGCGCATGCGTCTCGCCGGTCTTCTCGAAACCCCCGAACGGATCGCCCGCCACCTCGACGATGCGGTCGCCTTCCAGGATGCCGTAGGCGACGGCACCGGCGTGCGAATACCTGATCCAGCGCATGATGATGGTCTCCTTCAGGGTGCGTCGGGAAGCCCGGCGCCGATATCGACGTAGTGGAAGGCGGTCGGCATGGGGACGCGGTGCGGCGCCGCCGGCTCGTCCAGCGTATACCAGTGCTGCAGGGGCGAGATGATGCAGAGCATGTGGCGCTGCCGCCCTTCCGCATCCGCGTCCACCGGCAGGGCCAGGGTTTCGTAGGACACGATCTTGCCGTCGGGCAGCGTGTCGCGGCGGAAGTAGTAGGCCCCGCAGGGCTGGCCCACCTGTGCCAGGTAGCGGGCGCTGCGCCGCGGCCAGTCGCCCGGTTCGGTGAAGTCCTTCAGGTTCCGGCCCGTCATTTCCATGCCATAGACCTCGCGCAGGCTCGACCCGGCGACGCGCAGCCGCGCCAGGTCCTTGTCGATCACCTCGAGCAGCGCCAGCCAGGGCAGGTCCTCGGAGAGGTGGGCGAGGTTCATCTCGGCCTTGCGCGGCAGCAGCCGCCCGCCCCGCCAGCCGTCCCAGGCCTCCACCAGCCGCTGGCAGCCCCGGCTGAGCACGACTTTCGGCAGATCCCGCACATCCATCCGACGATGCCTCCAACCCGCGGGGCGGAGGTTAGCATGGTCGCGGTGTCGACTCGCAAAAGCGGGCGAGCGGAGTTCGACAATGGAGGTAGGCGATGTGGTTCGGAGCTGATCCTGGGGCGAAAAGGGGTCAGAGTCATTTTTCGCGATTGGCCTCACCGCACGGTCGCCTCTCGAATGGGTCAACCCCGCTCGTTCGTCCGGCACCGATGGAACCTGAAGCCGTCGGGAAGGCGGCCGCGATATCTCCGCAGCCGCGCCAGCATCGCCCCGGGCGCGGGCTCCTTGCCGACTTCCTGCGCACGCGTACCGGCGACCTCGATTTCGATCTGGTCGCCTTCCTTCAGGCCGAGCCGCTCGACCATCGCTTGCGGCAGCCGCACGGCGAGGTCGGCGTCCCATCTGGACACCCGCACGGCTACTCTCTCACGCGCCACCGCGCTCCTCCACATCCTGCCCTCACATCGGCCACAGTAGCATTGCCAGTTCGTCCAACGTCTGCGCCTTCTCCTGCCAGCCCTCGATGCTGATCTGGCGGTTCAGGTCGCTGGCGCCGTGCAGGAGCGACAGCGTCATCAGCCGCCGCCGGAAGGCCGGCGTCAGCGCTTCCGGCCCGTAGCCGTAACCGCGGAACAGCGCTTCGAGCCGCCCGGGATTGCCGTCCGTCATGAAGGTTGAGGGCCCGAGCAGGTCGTACTCGCCCCAGCCGGTCATCACGTCGCCGAAATCGATCAGCCCGGCGAGCCCCCAGCGCCCGTCGGTTTCGGCCAGCAGGAAATTCTCCGGGATGTATTCGCCGGTCAGAATCACCGGCGGCGCCTCCAGCGGGATCACGCGCCGGGCGGTCTCCAGATAGCCGTCGAGCCCGTCGAGATACTTCGCCGGCAGGCCGAGACGGGTATGCCGGTCCCGTGCGCCTTCGATCTGCCGCGCGATGAAGGCGTGCCAGCCGGGCTCGATCGCGGCGAGCGGCCCCGGCGGCACCCGCTGGACCGCGGCGATGGCGCCGCCGATCTCCTCCAGCACGCGGCGCTTCTCCGCCTCGCCGAGGCCGGCCCAGACCTCGCTGCCGAGCCGGCCCGGCAGCCGGGTGATGACGAGCCAGGGCCAGCCCTCGCGCTCCCCCTCGACCACGATTTCCGGGATCGGCAGGTGAAGCCTGCCCCGAAGCCGCGTCAGCGCGGCGCGTTCGGAGAGGAACTGCGCCCGCAGCAGCGGCGGGAAGATCTTGAGGATCAGCCGGTCGTCGAGGCCGACCACGAGATTGGTGCCGGTGGCGAAGTGATGCGGGTCTTTAGCCTTCAGCCCATGCGCGCGGGCGATGGCGAGCGCTGCCGGCAGGCAACGCGCCGGATCGGCCCGCCAGGCGGCGAAGTCCTCGTAGCTGGCGAAATCGGGAAGGGACGTCATGGCGATCCCACCTACTTGCCGGCCGCCACCTCGTCATCGGCCACCTGGAAGAAGGCGCGGTCCTGCACGCGGTCATGGATATCGTCGCGGCTCGGCGTCGCCACCACACCGGCGGCACGGGGTGCCTCCATTCGCTTTATCGTCCGCACAAGAGCGGCATGGCGCCGCTCGGCATCTTGCATCTCGGTGTCGGAGGCCATCGGCGCTCTCATCGCAGGGACGGTCGCTTATAGCGTGACACCGGCTGGCTGGGTACATCCTGTCGTCTCCCCGCCCACACCCGCGCATGCGTTGACAGCCTCCCCTCCCGTCCGCACCGTGGCGGCAATCGAGGGAAGGAAACCGTCATGAGTGCCGCGCCGGAACTGCCGCCGTCCCCGCCGATGAGCGCCGACCTCTCGCGCCTCTTCGCCCGCATGCTGGAAGAGATCGACAGGCCCGAAAGCGTCGAATGGGACGCGGGCGAAAGCCGCCTCGATCCGGCCGTCTATGCCGATCCCGGCATCCATGCCCGCGAGGTAGAGCGCATCTTCCGCCGCCTGCCGCTCTGCCTCGGCCATGCCGACCAGTTGCGCGAGCCGGGCTCCATGATCGCCCGCGACCTCTTCGGCCTGCCGCTCCTGATCACCCGCGACCGCGACGGAGAGATCCACGTGCTGCTCAACGTCTGCCGGCACCGCGGCGCCCGCCTCCTTGCCGGTGAGGAGGCGGTCTGCAGCAAGGCGACGCTCACCTGCCCCTATCATGCCTGGACCTATGGGCTGGACGGCGCCTTGCGCGGGGTTCCCGGCGCCACCGGCTTCCCCGGCCTGGACAGGTCCGCGCACGGCCTGCGCCGCCTGCCCTCGGCGGTGCGTCACGGCCTGATCTGGGCGATCATGGACCCCGCCCGGACGGAGATCGACGTCGCCGGCTTCCTCGGGCCGATCGATACCGACCTCGCGGGTTTCGATTTCGGCGCGCACCGCTTCTTCCGCCAGCATGCGCGGCGGCGGAAAACCAACTGGAAACTGGTGATGGATGCCTTCCAGGAGGTCTATCACATCAAGAAACTGCACGCGGCGACCATCTCGCCCTTCTTCATCGACACCAAGTCGACCGGCGAAGGGGTGGGGCTGCACACGCGCATCCTGGTCGGCCGCGACCGCCTGCCGGAAGCGAAGACGCTTTCACCCGAATACTGGGACCTGCGCCGCCACTGCACGCTGACGCATGCGATCTTCCCCAACAGCCTGATCATCTACCATCCCGATTTCACCAGCCACATGGGCATGTTCCCGGCCGGCCCGGGCGAGATCCTGTTCGTCCACACCATGTTCACCCCGCACGAGGCGCGGAGCGAGAAGGAGCGCGCCCATTGGGAGCGTTCGTTCGAACTGATCGACGAAGGGGTGTTCGGGGCGGAGGATCTGTTCATTTCCGAGCAGATCCAGCTCGGGCTCGCATCGGGGGCGAACGAGGGCGGCTTCGTGCTGGGGCGGTTCGAGCATCACCTGCGCCGCTTCCACGGCAATGTCGCGGCGATGCTGGCCGAAGGGGGATGAGGCGGCGATGGGGCGCCAGATCGCCCTGCCAAGCCGGCCTGTCAGGCGGCGAGCGGCCGGTTCTGGTAGGTGAGGCGGGCGCGCTGGGCCGATTGCGCCATGGCGAGACCGGCCTCCAGCTCATCCTCCGTCGCTTCGGGGATTTGGTCGGCAACGGCACCGATCAGGGCATGATGCCCGCGTGCGAACAGGGCTTCCGCCATGACGTCGAACTTGGCGGCGCAGGCCTGGACGTAGGCATCGTTCAACACAACTGCGCGGCTCTGCGTCATCTCTTTCCCCGGGGGCGGATGAATGGCTCCACAGAAGAACGCGACAGGCCGGCTTCGGTTCCGTGTGACGAGGTCGAGAAGAGGTGGAGGCGGGAGTGGCGGGAAAATACCATCAAAGGGGAAATTCATTGAATTTCGTGCCGTTTTGGGCCATAATTCAAATCGACCTGGAAGGCGCCCTCTCGCGCCTCCGGCTGCTCATGGACGCGGTGAATATCCCGAACCGTTCGTCGGCCCGCGAGGCGCCGGCTGACGGCCGGAAATGGCCGCCGCTCGCAGCGGCCAGATTTGTCCGGACAGCACTGCATGGTGTGATGCCGATGTCCTGAAGGGCGTCGATGGCGCCCCCCGCGGCCGAGCCACGAAAACGTGGCTCAAATCGGCCAGATTCGGCTTGGACTGGGCCCTGGCTGGCAGGGCAGGGGCTTTTTCTGGCTCGAATTGGCTCGAATTGGCTGAGTTTGGCAGGCCGGAATGTGCCGAAGACAGAGAATAATCAATTGAAACAAGCGCTTATGAATTTCCAGGCGCACCCGCGAGGCGCGCCGCCGCCGGGTACGGGCGATAGGAGAACGCCAGGCGGACAAAAATGTCCGCCACGCGGCGTCCGCTCCGGGGTCGCCAATGCGGAGAGGCGGACGGAATTGTCCGCCGGACTCAGCTTTTCCGCTCCGCCGGCTCGGGGCGGTTCCAGAACCGGCGGGCCTCCAGGAAGCGCGTCCAGGCCTTGGCGAAGGCCGACAGTTCCAGATGCTCGACGGCCGCGAACCAGCCTTCCACCGCCCCTTCGGCCCGGGCCCGGCGGGTGCTGCGCCGGGACAGGCCGCCAAGGCGCTCCCAGGCCTCGCTCACGCGCTGGCGGCCCACGGCGCCGTCATTGATCGCTCCCAGGCAATCCTGCACCTCGGCCAGCGCCCCGATATAGGCCCGCACGCGCCGCTTCTTGTAGAGCTGGCGGAAGAAGTCCGCGGCATAGCGCAGCTTCTTGGCGGCGATGCGCAGCTCATGCAGTTCTTCCAGGCTCATGGCGTGATGCTCGCGCCCGAACTTGCGCAGCGCCCGGTGCCGCTTGCCGAGGGTGAGATCGGCGAAGCCGCCGACCGGGGCGGTCCAGGGCGCGGGGCGCCAGTCGGGCGGGGCGGGTCGTTCGGCAAAGGGCGCCCAGTCGGCCGCCAGCAGTTCGAGCAGCGTCAGTTTCAGATCGGTGTGCTCCGGCGCGCCGATCGCCTGGCGCAGGCGCCGATGCCCCTCCTGCCGGGCGGCGCGGGCGATCTTGTCGAGCCGGGCGAGCCCCGGATCCTCTCCCGCCCGCTGGCGCAGCGGCGCCAGCGTCTCCTCGACCAGCACGTCCCATTCGCGCGCCGGGCCGAAGGCCGCCATCAGGTCGCGCAGCCGCCCGCGCAGCGGATCGGCGACATCGCGCGGCAGCACCTTGGCGAACAGGCTGACGGCCGAGCGAAGGCGGCGCAATCCGATGCGCAGCTGGTGCACCCCCTCGGGGTCCTTGCCCGCCAGCGAAGGCGCCTCGTTCGCCACCATCTGGCGCAGGCAGGATCCGGCGATGCGCTTGAAGGCGGTTTCGATCGTCAGCGTCTCGTCCAGTTCGACGGGCCGCGCCTTCTCGGCCGGCGGCGGCGCGTCCAGCAGCGCGAAGCCGCGGGCCGATTTCGCCCTGAACTCCAGGCGAAAGGGCACATCGGCCAGCAGGCGGCGGGCGAAGGCGAAGAGCGCGGCGGGTTCGCCCGCCTTAAGCTCCAGCTCCACCTCGGCCACCGGCTCGCTGGCCCCGCCGGCGGTGATCCGCCCGCGGTCGATCGCCATCTCGATTTGCGTGGCGGCATCGGGCGAGAGCAGGCGAAGGGTGCGCGAGACCTCGACCTCGACCAGCGGCTTCAAGTCGCCCGGCTCCACCCCCTTGCCGGCCAGGATGCCGGGCACGGGCGTGTCGGCGGCGAGGTCGAGGTCGGGCGCGGGTCCCTCGACGGCGACCTCCCATTCCCGGCGGGTGACGATTTCCGCGTCGGACGGGCCCTCGGCCTTGATCGTCTGCGTCCAGCGCGGCCCGTCCTGGCGGATGCGCAGCGTATAGCCGCGACGAAACAGCAGGCGGTCGTCGGTGTCGAAATAGGTGCTGTTCAGCCGGCGGCGGCGGGTCGGGCCTTCCGCGGCGGCGAGGAGGCTTTCCGCCTTCGCCAGCCGGCGGAGCGCGCGGCCTTCGAAGATCAGCTTCAGCTCGGTTTCTGTCGTCATCGTCGGCGCTTTTCGCGTCTCTACATGTTTGCAACCTGTCGGCCCTTAGCACGGTCTTTAGATTGTCATCTATCGCGGTGCGGCGGATGCCGGCCTTGCCGATCGTTCTCCCGCCCCCTATCGATGGCAGGGCAAAAGGGCGAATCGGACGCTCGCAACGGGGTGGGGGATCCCCCTGGCATGATGACGAAGTGGTGGAACCTGCTGGCGGCGGCGGTCCTGGCGGCCCATGCCGCGCCGGGGGCGGCGCAGGGCCTGCAGCCCAATCCGGAACGCGAGCCCGCCCGCGAAGTCGAGGCCGAGCGCGATGCACGCGAGGCTGCCCGCGCCGCCGGGGAAAAGGGCGACCTCGGGCCGGAAGTCCGCTTCGATCAGGTCCTGGCCGATCCCGACGACGTCCCGCTCAACCTGCGCTATGTGGAGCAGCGGATCCGCGCGGGTGACCTGCGCGCCGCCGCGGCCACGCTGGAACGTGTGCTGGCGGTCGAACCCGACAACGCCCGGGCCCGGCTGCTCTACGGTCTCGTGCTGCTCCGCCTCGACAACCTGGCCGAGGCCGAGCGCGAGCTGCTCGCCATCCGTCCGCTGCCCATGCCCGACAGCCTCCGGGCCGAGATCGACGGCTACCTGAAGCAGATCGAGCAGCGCCGGCGCCTGACGCGCTACACGGCGAGCCTGTCGCTCGGCGGGCATTTCGACACCAACCGCGACGCCGCGCCGCGCTCGCACACGCGGCGCGCCCTCGGCATCACCGGCACCGCCGACCACGGCCAGGACGACCTCGCCGTCCTCGGCATCGGCACCTTCGAAGTCCGGCACGATCTCGGCTATCAGGCCAAGCACGACGTCTTCGGCCGGGCGACGCTTTTGGTGGACGAGCAGATCCGCCTCTCCCAGCAGGACCTGAAGGCGCTGTTCCTGGAGGCCGGCGGCAGTTTCCGGCTCGAGAACCTGCTCCTCATCCCCTCAGTCAACTACACCCAGCTCGAACTGAACCGGCAGGATTATCTCTATGCCGGCGGGCTGAAGCTCAGGGCCGAACGCCGGCTCGATTCCTTCGTCCAGCTGCAGGCCGAAGGGCAGATGCAGTACCAGGATTTCGATGCGGTCACCCGCTTCGGCTCGGGCAAGCAGAACCAGACCTCCACGGCCCCTCTCGCCGACGAACAATCCGGCTACCGCCTAGACCTCGAGGCCGGAATCACCCTGAACCTGGCGACCGATCACCAGTTCACGCTGACCGCCGGATGGACCAACAAGGAGGCGAAGGAGAACTATCAGGCCTATGCCGGCGGGCGCCTGACGGCGAGCCATCTGTGGCTGCTCGGTGGCGGCCAGTTCCTGCTCGGCAGCGTCTCGATGGAGGCCTTGGCCTACGACCGAGCCGACCCCCTGGTCGATCCCGATGTGCCGCGGCGCGACACGCTCTATCGTGCCCGCCTCACCTATGGCGTCCCCTTCGCCACCCTGTTCGGCGACGGGCTTCCCGCCGGTATCGGCGACATGGTCTGGACCGGCACGGGTGAACTCCTGGTGTCGGACGGGAATCTGCCCAACTACACCTATGCCAATGTCAGGCTGCAGGCTCTCGTGACCAAGCGCTGGGAGTTCTGATCAGGGCGCGGCACCGGTCCGGACGGCATGCGCATAGGCGGCGTTGCGGGCGGCGATCACCGGCCGGAAGACCGGGCAGGCCTGGCCGCCGTCGATCAGGCTGGCCGAGGCCGGCGCCAGGGCCTTGAGGTAGCCGCGCACCCGGCAGGCATAGGCGGCGCGCTGGGCCGGCGGTCCGCCGTTGTAGCGGCCGAGCGCCTCCCGCCAGCCGGCCGAGGCCTTGCGGTGGCCCTGCAGCAGCCGGGCGGCGCGGCGGACGTTGCGCTCGGGGTCCAGCATGCTCTCGGGCCGGTCGAAGCCCCGCGCATGCGACCGCAGCGACAACTGCATGCAGCCGACATGCGCTTCCTCGACCAGGCTGCCGTCGGGTTTGCGCAGCAGCGCCTCGGCCGCCTTGCGGCTGGCGGGATAGTGGCTCTCGCCATCGCGCTGGATGGCGTTCGGCTGCGGTGTTCCGTTGCGGCTGGTCTCGGCCAGCGTGATGGCGTGCAGCAGGCCGACCGGCAGGCCCAGTTCCTTCTCGATGCGGACGGTGAATCGCGTGCAGGGTTCTTCCTGGGCGATGGCCGCTCCGGGAAACAGCGGCAGGCAGGCCAGGAGCGCGAGAACGGCCCTCAGCTCCGCACCACGCCGATGGAGAACAGGTCGACGGGCGTCGCGAACAGGTCCCAGATCACCTTCGCCGCCACGGCGAGGACCAGCAGCCCGAGCAGGCCGCGCAGCTGCACGGCGTTCAGCCGGGCGCCGACGCCCACGCCCATCTGGGCGCCGATGACGCCGCCGATGGTCAGCAGCAGCGACAGCGGAATGTCGACCGTCTGGTTCTGCACCGAATGCAGGAATGTGGTGTTGGCGGTCACGAAGACGATGTGGAAGAGCGAGGTGCCGATGGCCAGCAGCGTCGGCATGCCGAGGAGGAAGATCATCGCGGGCACCAGGATGAAGCCGCCACCGACGCCCATGATGGCGACCAGGATTCCGACGAAGAGGCCGATCAGCAACGGCAGGGTGACGGAGATGTAGAGCCGGGACTTGCGGAAGCGGATCTTCAGGGGCAGACGGTGCAGCAGGTAGTGCTTGTGCAGCTTTTCCCGCCGCGGTCCGCCGGCCCTCCTGGTCTTGATGATGGTCCGGGCGCTCTCGCCCATCATCAGGCTGCCCATGATGCCGAGCAGCACGGCGAAGGTGATGGCGATGACCAGATCGATCTGCCCCAGCCGGCGCAGCACGGCGAACAGCCATACGCCTATTCCCGATCCCAGCAACCCGCCCAGCGTCAGGACCAGCCCCATGGTCATGTCGACATTGTCGCGCCGGAAATGCGCCAGCATGCCCGAGAAGGACGAGGCCAGGATCTGCGGCGCCTGGGTGGAGACCGCGACCGTGGGCGGAATGCCGAGCATGATCAGGATCGGGGTCATCAGGAACCCGCCGCCCACCCCGAACATGCCCGACAGGAACCCGACCACGAGGCCGAGACCGAGGAGCACCGTCATGTTGACCGAGACTTCGGCGATCGGGAGGTAGAGCTGAAACATCGTAACGATTATCCGCCTTTAGCCGACCACACTCCGGTTTGGCGGGGGTGTCAAGGAAGAGCGTTCAGGCCACCTTATCGGCGATCTCACGCGTCGCGTTGAATCCGATCTCGGGAAAGTCCTGCTGGGTGCGCGCCAGTTCCCAGGTGTTGCGGGCGAGGAAGACGAGGCGGCCGTCGCCGTCCTCGGCCACGTCGTTCCGCCGGGCGGCGATGAATCGGTCGAGCAGCGCCTTGTCGGCGGTGTCGACCCAGCGCGCGGTCTCGTAGGGAGCCTGCTCGAAGCCGGCCTGGACGTTGTACTCCGCGCCGATGCGCGAGGTGAGCACGTCGAACTGGAGCGGGCCGACCACGCCGACGATCCAGTTGCCGCCGTTCAAGGGCCGGAACACCTGGCTGATTCCCTCCTCGCCGAGGTCGAGGAGGGCCTTCTTCAGCTGTTTCGCCCGCATTGGATCATCGAGGCGGGCACGGCGCAGCACTTCCGGGGCGAAGCTCGGAATGCCGGTGAAGCGGATTTCCTCGCCCTCGGTCAGTGCGTCGCCGATCCTGAGCTGGCCATGGTTCGGCACGCCGATGATGTCGCCCGGGAAGGCCTCATCGGCGATGTTGCGGTCCTTGGCCAGAAACAGCATCGGGCTGGAGACCGTCAGCCATTTCTGCGAGCGCGGGTGGTAGAGCTTCATGCCGCGGCGGAACTGGCCCGAACACATGCGCACGAAGGCGATCCGGTCGCGATGGTTCGGATCCATGTTCGCCTGGATCTTGAACACGAAGCCGGTGACCTTCTGCTCGGCGGGGTCGATTGGGCGGGGTTGCGCCGGCTGCGGACGCGGCGTCGGCGCATAGGAACGCAGCGTCGCCAGCAGTTCGGCGACGCCGAAATTGCGGAGCGCGCTGCCGAAAAGCACCGGCGTCAGATGGCCCTCGAGGTAGCTGTCGAGGTCGAAAGGCTTACAGGCGCCGCGGGCGAGTTCCACTTCCTCGCGCAGCTTCTCCAGCTGTTGCGCCGGCAGGTATTCGTCGAGCTTCGGGTCGTCCAGGCCGGATAGCTGAACCATCGGTCCCAGCCTGTCGCGCAGGCCGCCGTCGAACAGGATCAGGCGATCGTTCAGGAGGTCGTAGACGCCCCTGAAGTCGCTGCCCGAGCCGATCGGCCAGGTGATGGGCGCGGCGTCCAGCGCCAGCGTCTTCTCGATCTCGTCGAGGAGGTCGAAGGGCTCGCGGCTTTCCCGGTCCATCTTGTTGATGAAGGTGACGATGGGCAGGTCGCGTAAGCGGCACACCTCGAACAGCTTCCGCGTCTGCGTCTCGATGCCCTTGGCGGCGTCGAGCACCATGATCGCCGATTCCACCGCCGTCAGCGTGCGGTAGGTGTCCTCGCTGAAATCTTCGTGACCGGGCGTATCGAGCAGGTTGAAGACAGTATCTTCATGCTCGAAGGTCATCACCGAGGCCGAGACGGAAATGCCGCGCTGGCGCTCGATTTCCATCCAGTCCGACCGGGCGCGCCGGCGCTCGCCACGCGCCTTCACCGCGCCGGCCAGCTGGATGGCGCCACCGAACAGGAGCAGCTTCTCGGTCAATGTGGTCTTGCCGGCGTCCGGGTGCGAAATGATCGCGAACGTCCGGCGGCGGCCGACCTCGGTCATGTTGTCGGGCATGGCCGCGCCGTTTAGCCGGCCTGCGGCATGACGTCAACGCCGCAGGGTTGCCGCCTTCGCCCCGTAGGGAGTGCAGAATGAACCGCCGTCACGCCCTGCTGGGCCTCACCACCACCCTGATCGCCGGTCCCGCCGCCGCGGCCGAGGCCTGCCGCCTGACCCCGCAATCGACGGAAGGGCCGTTCTATTTCGATCCGTCGCTGGTCAGGGCCGACATCACCGAGGGGCGCCCGGGCGCGCCGGTCGACCTGGCGCTGAAGGTTGTCGGCACCGGCTGCAGCCCGATCGCGGGCGCCCGGATCGATCTCTGGCATGCCGATGCGCTCGGCCAGTATTCCGGCTACTTGGGCCAGGGCGACGATCGCACCATCTCCACCCGGGGTGGGACCTTTATGCGTGGCACCCAGGTTAGCGACGCCGAGGGCCGGGCCCGCTTCCGCACCGTCTATCCCGGCTGGTACCGCGGCCGCACGCCCCATTACCACTTCAAGGTCATCCTCGACCGAGGGGCGGCGCTGACCGGCCAGATCTATTTCCCGGACGAGGTGAGCGCCGCGATCTACAGGGACCGCGAGCCCTATCGCGACCGGCCCGGGCGCCAGGACACCACCAACCGCAACGACGGCCTGTTCCGTCGCGGCGGCGAGGCGACCGTTGCCATGCTCACCGAGGACACGGGCCGCTTCCGGGCCGCGCTGACGCTCGGCATCGATCCGAAAGCCTGACGAACTACTCAAGGAAACCCGGGTCCTTCTCCAGCATCCAGCGCTGCAGCGCGGCGAACTGCAGGTCGGCATCGGTGCCTTCGACATAGGCGCGCTCCGCCTGCATCGCCGCCTTGGCGGCGATCTCCGCCGGGACCAGGCGCGGCCTGGCGCCGCCGGCCTGCGAGGCGATCTGCACCTCGCAGGCGCGCTGCAACAGATGCATCCGCGCGAAGGCGAGCGCGACCGAGGTGCCGCAGGTGAGGAGGCCGTGGTTGCGCAGGATCATCGCGTCCCTGCCGCCGAGGTCGGCGGCGAGGCGCTGGCACTCGTCGGTATCGAGGGTGACCCCTTCGTAGTCGTGATAGGCGAGGCGGTCGTAGAAGAAGACGGCCGTGAAGTTGTTGAAGATCAGCCCATCCTCCTGGCAGGCCACCGCCATGCCGGCGGTGGTGTGCGTGTGCATCACGCAATGCGCGTCCGGGCGATTGGCATGCACGGCGGAATGGACGACGAAGCCGGCCGGGTTCACCGGATGGCGGCTGTCGCCGATGATGTTCCCCCGGATGTCGATCTTGACCAGATTCGAGGCCTTCACCTCGCGGTACAGCAGGCCGAAGGGGTTGATCAGGAAGCGGCCCTCTTCGCCGGGCACGCGCAGCGTGATGTGGTTGAAGATGATCTCGTGCCAGCCGAAATGGTCGAACAGGCGATAGGCACAAGCCAGGTCCTGGCGGGCCTGCCATTCCTCGGGCGACAGGCCGGCCGGTTTCGCATCGTTGCGCCGCATCGGGATCGCGTTCATCACCAATCCTCCCGTCCGTTTGCCCCAGTCTAGCGGAAGACGACGGTCTTGCGCCCGTTCGACAGGATGCGCCGCTCGGCATGCCACTTCACCGCCCGGGCCAGCACGGAGCTCTCGATGTCCCGGCCCGTGGCGACGAAGTCCTCGGCCGACAGCCCGTGGTCCACACGGGCCACGTCCTGCTCGATGATCGGGCCCTCGTCGAGGTCGGCGGTGACGTAATGGGCGGTGGCGCCGATCAGCTTCACGCCGCGCCGATGGGCCTCGAAATAGGGCTTCGCCCCCTTGAAGGACGGCAGGAAGGAATGATGGATGTTGATGATGCGCCCCGGCAGCCTCTCGCACAGGCCGGCCGACAGGACCTGCATGTAGCGGGCGAGCACGACGAGGTCGATACGCTCCGCCTCGATCACCCGTGACAGTGCTTCTTCCTGCGCGACCTTGTTCTTCGGATCGACGGGCAGGTGCAGGAAGCGGATGCCGTTCGATGCGACCAGCCCCTCGAAGTCGCGGTGATTGGAGACGACCAGCGGGATTTCGATCGGCAGCGCCCCGGTGGCATGCCGGAACAGCAGATCGTTCAGGCAGTGGCCGAAGCGCGAGACCATGACGAGCGTTCGCACCTTGGCCGCCACCGGATGGATGGCCCATTCCATGCCGAAGCCGGCCGCGGTCGCCGCGAAGGCGGAGACGATGGTCGCCGGCATCGCCGCCTCGGCCTCGGCGCGGAAGCGCACGCGCATGAAGAAGCGCCCCGTTTCCTGGTCGCCGAACTGGGCGCTTTCGATGATGTTGCAGGCCTGTCCGTTCAGGAAGCTCGCCACCGCGGCGACGATGCCGCGCCGGTCGGGACAGGAAAGCGTCAGGATGTGATCGTTCGTGGGCATGGCGGGGATCAGCGGCCTCCTGCCAGCGCCTGCGCGCGCGGCCTCACCTCGTTCGCCAGCAGGCGCATGCTGGCCTCCACCCGATCGAAGGGCAGCGCGCCGAAATCGGCCAGTGCGATCACGTGGTCCACACCCCAATCGGCGAGGCGCGCGATCTTCGCCGCCACCGTCTCGACCGAACCGAACAGCGACAGGCCGGAACCCAGGATGTCGTCGTAGGTCTGCCGGCGCGCATAGAGGCGCGTGGCGACATAGAGGTCGAACGCCTCGGCCGCCTCGGCCCGCGCCGCGGCATCGGTTTCCGCCACATAGGTATGCAGCGTGACGCCGACGGCGCCGCGCGGCTCCTTCCGGCCGGCCTCGGCGAGGCCCTTTTGGTGTGCCTTCACCAGGCCTTCGATCTCCTCGAAGCTGGAGACGGAGGCATAGGGGACGCAGAGCATGTCCTGGTTCTTCCGCCCGATCTCGTAGGCGCCCTCGGCGCGCAGCGTCGCCACCGCGACCGGCACCGGCCGCTGCACCGGCGCGACGTTGATCCGCAGGTCCGTGAGCTTGTTCCAGCGGCCGTCGATGCTCACCGCCTCGCCCGCCAGCAACCGGCAAAGGACGTCGAGATTCTCCTCGAAGCGCTCGCGCTTCTCCGCCGGGTCGATGCCGAAGCCGGCAAACTCGTGGGCGAGATAGCCGGAGCCGACCCCGAGCTCGAGGCGGCCGCCGGAGAGGAGGTCCACCATCGCATAGCTCTCCGCCACCTCGACCGGGTTGCGGAAGGTGAGCGCGGCGATGGCGGTGCCCAGACGCAGCCGCTGCGTCCTCTGCGCCAGGGCGGCGAGAAGCACGGCCGGGTTGGGAGCGGCGCCGTATTCGTGGAAATGGTGCTCGGCGAGGTAGAGGGCGTGGAAGCCGAGCGCGTCGGCCAACTCCCCCTGGCGCAGCACCTGGGCATAGAGGCCGGCGAGGGTGCGTGAGCCGGCCGGGTGGTGGTCGAGCACGCTGAACAGCGAATAGCGCATGGGGGTCTCCTCCGGGGCGGGACCCTGCGAAGCGGCGAGGCGGCTGTCAAACCCGGGCCGAAAGCGTATCGCCGGAGGCCCGGGCAATGCGAGAATGCGCCGAGCGACTCGCCGGGGGGCCAGTTGGAAGACCTGTTCTATCTGGTGATGCTGATCGTGCTGGGTTCGATGCTTCACCTGGCACGGCAGGAACTGAAGCGACTGCGGGCCGGCCTGGAAGGGCTGAACAGCCGTCTGCAGGCGTTGGAAGCGGCCGCCCGCGCGCTCGATCCGGCTGCGGAGACCGCGGCCGCCGCGCCGGAAGCGGAACCGGCGGCAGCACCCGCCACCATGCTGGACGAGCGCGGCGCGGTCATTCCGGTTCCGCCCGAATTGCTGGCTGAAGCCAACACCCCGCCGCCTGAGACGGCCGAGAACCCCGAGCCCGAACCCCGGCCGGCCCCGCCTGCTGCGCCGGCCCGGCCGAAGCTGGAAGAACTGCTGACCGTGCGCTGGTCGGTCTGGCTCGGGGCCGCGACCATCGGGCTCGCCGGTGTCTTCATGGTGCGCTACTCGATCGAGCAGGGCTTGGTCGGCCCCACCGTGCGGGTGGTCCTCGGGCTGCTGCTGGGCCTGGGCCTGGTCGCCGGGGCCGAGGTGCTGCGCCGGCGCGAGACACCGCTCGGCTTCGCCGGCGGGTTGCCCCGGGCCAGCATCACGGCGGCGCTTGCCGCCGGCGGCGTGGTCGCGCTCTATGCCGCGCTCTATGCCGGCTACGGCCTCTATTATCTCTACGGTTCGCTCGCGGCCTTCGGTTCGCTGGTCGTGGTATCGAGCGCCGCCCTCAGCCTTTCCCTGCTGCACGGCCCGCTGCTGGCGGTGATCGGGCTGGTCGGCGCGCTCCTGGTGCCCGGTCTGGTCGAAAGCGACGCGCCCTCGGCCTGGACGCTGTTCGGCTACCTCCTGATCGTGGTCGGAGCGGCGACCGCGCTCTCCCGGCGGCAGGGTTGGGGCTGGGCCGGGTGGATCGCGGCGCTGGGCGCCATCCTGTGGTCCCTGATGTGGATGCTGTTCGGCTGGCAGGCGCGCGACGGCCTGCCGGTGGGGCTGTTCCTCATGGGGTGCACCGGCCTCTTCGCCATCGCTCTCGCCGGCGTGCCGCTCGGGCTGCCGGGCCTGCCCGCGTCGGCCGACCGCCGGCTCGGCCTCTTGCCGGCGGCGGCGATGGCCTTCCTCGGCTTCGTCCTGGTCCGCTTCGCCGCCTATGACACCGCCTCGCTCGCCGCCCTCCTCACCGTCGCGGCGCTGCTGACGGTACGGGCCCGCTGGCGGGAGCAGGATGTCGCGCTGCTGCCGGTGGCGCTTCTCGCCGTGCTGGCCGGACAGGCGCTGTGGCATCTGCCCGCCATCGTGGAACAGCCGGAGGCGCTGGGCCTGGTCGAGGGACGCCCGGCCGGGTTCATCGGCGGGCCGATCGTGCCGCCCAGCCTGTCGCGTTTTCTCGGCTGGTCCATCGCTTTCGCCGCCCTGTTCGGCGGCGGCGCGCTCGCCGCGCTGCGGGGCGCCACTCGCCCGGGGGTCTGGGCGTCGCTCGCCGTCGCCGGACCGGTCGCGCTCTACATCGTCGCCTATTGGCGGATCGAGGATCTGAAGGCCTCGCTGCCCTGGGCCGCGGTGGCGCTGGCGCTGGCCGGCGGCTATCTCGGCCTCGCGGCGCGGGCGCGATCGACGCCCGGCATGAACGCCGCCCTCGGCGCTTTCGCCGTCGGGGTGACGCTGGCGGTGAGCCTGGCGCTCGCCACCACCTTCCGCCTCGGCTGGCTCACCGTCGCCCTGTCGGTCGAGCTGCCGGTGCTGGCCTGGATCGCCGGCCGGCTCGGCCTGCCGGTGCTGCGCCGGGTGGCGCTCGGCATCGCCGGCGTGGTGCTGGTGCGCCTCCTCCTGAATCCGGAGGTGCTGGATTATGGCATCGGTCATCTGCCGGTCCTGAACAGCCTCCTCTACACCTACGGCCTGCCGGCCCTCGCCTTCGGGCTGGCGGCGCGGATGTTCGCCGCCGGGCGCCGCGACCTCGCCGTGCACGTGCTGGAAGGCGGCGCGCTCGCCTTCGTCTCGGCGCTGGTCACGCTCAACATCCGGCTCGGCGCCTGCGGCGGGCTCGCCCCCTATTGCGGCGCCGGCCTCGAGGAAAGCGGCGGCTATACGCTCGCCTGGTCGGGCATGGCCTATCTCCTCTACCGCGCCGTGCCGCTGCATCCGACCCCGGTGGTGCGCTGGGGCTGGCCGATCCTCGCCCTCGGCGCGCTGGTCTCGCTCGTCGTCTTCGGCCTCCTGTTCGACAATCCGGTGTTCAGTCGCGTCGCGGTCGGCGACTGGCCGGTCGTCAACCTGCTGATGGTGGCCTATGGCCTGCCGGCGGTGGTTGCCGCCCTGTTCCTGCGCACCGCCTGGCTGCGGGGGGAAAGCCGCCTCGCCACCGCCGCCGGCGCCATCGCGCTCACCCTCGGGCTCTTCTACATCTCCTTCGAGGTGCGCCGGGCCTTCCAGGGCACCTATCTCGACCGCTTCCGGGTCGAGGATGCCGAGTGGTACGCCTATTCGGCCGCCTGGCTGGTCTATGGCGGGGTGCTGCTCGGCCTCGGCGTCTGGACCGGCCTGAAGAAGCTCCGCTACGCCTCGCTCGCCGTGATCGTGCTGGTCATCGCCAAGGTCTTCCTGCTCGACATGGACGCGCTCACCGGTCTGTGGCGGGCGCTCTCCTTCCTCGGCCTCGGCCTCTGCCTGATCGGCATCGGCTGGCTGTACCAGCGCTTCGTCTTCCCCGCCCGCGGGCCGGCGGCCGAGTAGGCGTCAGCGGACGGTGAACTCGACGGTGTACTTGCCGCAGCGGCTGTTGTTGGACAGGTTCTCCCGGCCGGTGGCGGTGAAGGTGCCGTCGGGCCGGATGTCCTTGGCGGGGACCAGGAAGTTGAACGAGAAATTGTCGCTGGAATCGCGCGTGACCCCGGCCGAGGTGGTGCGGGCGTTGAGGGTGATCCACAGGTCGCTTCCGAGCTTCTCGACCCGCACCGGACCCATCATGTCGTCACCGGTGAAACGGTGCGTCCACAGGTTCCGGCCCTGGAAGTCGAGCGGCTCGTCCGAGTTCAGGCGGTAGGTGACGCCGCAACTGCCCTTCACGGTGTAGACGGCGGTGCGTTTCCGGGCCGCATAGACGGCGGCGAGATCGATGGAACCCTGGCGCGCGGGTTCGGCGGCGGCGGGCGGCGCTGCCGCCGCCAGGGGCGATGCCGCCTGCAGCAGCGCCTCGATGCGGGCGCGGGCGATGGGCTCGAAGGTGCCGAAGGGGAACTGCTGCATATAGGCTTCGAACAGGGCCGGGTCGTTCGAGTTCTGGATCGAGTTCCAGAACGCCGTCTCGCGGTCAGCCGCGGAAGGGGCGGCCGGGGCAGGGGCGGGATCGGGTGCCGTCGCCGGGATGGCGGCGGCGGCCGGCGCGGCACCGGCGCGGAAGTAGAAGGAGCCGGTGAGGGACGAAGCCTCCCAGGGCGTCTG